>JASHQB010000263.1 GCA_030037775.1 Candidatus Acidiferrales bacterium | reverse complement strand
CTCCCAGACTCAATCGCCGCCGGGCTCTCTTCGTGCTGACCAAGATCGAAGAGATCTTGGCTTGGGATCAGAAGTCCCAACGCGAGCGCGACACCAAGTTCGTCGAGCTGGGCCGCTACTTGTGTGAGGTCCGCGCAGGGCAATACTGGCGGCTCGATCAGATGGCCTCCTTCGACGAGTTCCTCGAGAGGAAGTTCCCGGGCTCGCGCCGCAAGGCTTACTACCTGATGGCGATCCATGAGCAGCTGCATCGCCTGCCCCGGCACCAGCTCAAGGAAGTGGGATGGACCAAGGCGACGGAGCTAGCGAAAGTGGCGCGGCGGGAGGGACAGCGATTCGAAAGTGCAATCTGGTTGCACAAGGCCCGTTCGATGCAGACCGAAGTGTTCAAACGGGAGGTTGAGAAGCACCTGACCGGGAGAGACACCGAGCCCTGGGAACTGCTCTATTTCAAGGTGTACAAGAGCCAGCTCCAGGTGATCGAGCAAGCGCTCGAGACGGCCGGACTGATGCTGGGCACGAGCAAATCCCGCAGCTACTGTCTTGAGATGATCTGTGCCGACTTTCTAGCCGGAGCGGCACTTGATGCCCCGTCGCCCCAAACTATGCTGCTCGCCATGGGCCGACTGTACGAACTGTTGCCGGATCAGATGAAACAGGCTTTCTCCGTACACCTGAGAAGGCCGGCATGATCAGGCTAGGACAGAAGCGACCGCGCCTGCGGCTGGAAGCAGAAGCTTACGACCGTCTTCGCCGGCAGGTCCTTGAGCGGGATGGATGGCGGTGCCAGCATTGTGGACGCGCGACCCAACTCGAGGTGCACCATATCCGAATGCGCAGCAAACTCGGAGACGATGCGCTCGAGAATCTGATCACGCTCTGTACCGACTGTCATAAGGCAAAACACTCAGGCAAGCGACCAGTTGGCAAGATGAGCTAAACATAAGGCCGGTCACCAAGTGCAGACAGAGCGTAGCGCGCCTCTTGCAGCAGCGTACTGAGAGTATCCACCAAACCCTTCTTCATGCCTCACAGCTACCGTTGGTTCGACGCGCATGGCACGACTTCGCGCCAGCAGAATCGCGACGTCGGCAATCGTTCCTGATCTTTGGGATGCACACTGTAGGGCATGTGGCCATGAAACGCGCGACGCCGATCGTCGCTCCAATATCAATCGCTGAATCCGAAATGCCTTCCCCTAGGGCCTGACTTTCTTTCAAAATGTTGTCGCAGCACCGGCTGGAGCATTCCGGCACAGATCGATTAGAGCCGAGAGTACGGGTACGTAATCAGTCCAAGTGCGGGCTGATGCTCGTACTCATCGCCAAGTTGGGAAGTTTGATCCATTTATTGCAGCAGCGGCACTTCGGTTCGATTTTTGGACCTTAAATGAAAAATAATCGAAAATGAACGCGACTCCTCCGGTGATAAGGTCATCAAGATGATACTGAAACGACGCCGCTGATAAGGAGGGGGGAACATGCGAAGAACGACTCAAACGGGTTGGAGGGGAGTCATCGCGAGATGCTCGCTTGTTGCGCTGAGCGCGATCTGGGGCGCTTCGGTCGCGGCGCAGACAGACAAGCAAGGTACGGTTGCGCCTGACCGAAGAGCTGCGGCGCGAAGTAGCGAATTGCTTTCGCAATTCAGTGAGTCGCTCGATGCGCTGAGTTCACGCGTATCGCCCGCCGTCGTGCAAGTGCAGGTGACAGGGTACGGGGCGGTCGAGGCGGATGAGGAACACGGCGAGGCGGCATTAATCGCGCGGGAACAGGCGCTGGGTTCGGGGGTGATCATTGATCCCGACGGGTACATCATCACCAATGCACATGTGGTGAAGGGCGCGCATCGAGTTCGCGTGTTGCTGACGACACCGGCGCCTGGGGAATCCCAAGTTCGAGCGACGCTGGGACTGGCGGACCGAATTCCGCCGATGGACGCGAAGATCATCGGAGTGTCGGAGTCGCAGGATATCGCGCTGCTCAAAGTCGACGGGAAGAATCTGCCGACGCTGCCTTTTGCAGACTACACGAAACTGAAAAAGGGACAGCTGGTTCTCGCGTTCGGCAATCCTGAAGGGCTGGAGAACTCCGTGACCATGGGAGTAGTAAGCGCGGTAGCACGGCAAGCGAATCCTGGCGAGCCGATGATCTACATCCAAACAGATGCCCCGATCAATCCCGGGAATAGCGGGGGCCCGCTGGTCAACACAGATGGCGAAATCGTGGGAATCAACACATTCATTCTGAGTCAATCGGGAGGGAGCCAAGGGCTGGGGTTTGCCATTCCGAGTAGTGTGGTGCAGTTCATTTATGGGCAACTGCGGGAGTCGGGACATGTTCACCGCAGCATTATCGGCGCGGAAATGCAGGCCATTACTCCGGACCTGGCCGCTGGATTGAAGCTGCCGAGAGAAGAAGGTGTGATCGTGTCGGATGTCACGCCCGATGGGCCAGCAGACAAAGCCGGGTTAAAGATCGGCGACATCGTGTTGAGAGTCGACGCGCGGGCGATCGGAAGCGTGCCTCTCGCGGCGATGATTATCTCGACTCAGCCACCTGATGCCGTGATCGACATGCAAGTCCTGCGAGACACGCAGCAAGTGAGTCTAACGATTCCGGTAATGCAGGAGCGGAACCGAGTCGACGAAACGCTGGACCTTTCGGACCCGTACAAGTCACTGGTGCCGCGCCTGGGGATTTTCGGCGTGGAAATCACGAGTCAACTAGCGCAGTATCTTCCGAACTTGCGACTGCCGTCCGGAGTGATCGTAGCGGCGATGGCCGCGAATTTGCTTGAGGTCCAGACGGATTTGCAGCCGGGCGATGTGATCCATGCGCTGAACAACCAAAAAATCGAGACGCTCGACGCGCTGCGCTCAGCACTGCAGGCCATGCCGACCGGCGCGTCGGGCGTCCTACAGGTCGAGCGCCAGGGGAAATTCATGTTCATCACGTTTGAGATGGACTGAGAGGCAGTGAAACTGAAGCAGCAAACCACAGGGGTCGACCCTTTTCTCGCTGTGGATTCGTTTTACAGCCGTGAAAACTGGACAACCGCCGTGCGTCCTTCTTTATGCTTTATGACGACAACGGCGCAGCGCGGGCATACGCGAAGGGAATCGAAGGTAGGCTTAACAACAAGAAACTCCTGTTTAGCTATTGACACCGGCGCGAAGAATTCTTAGCCTGATAGGGAGGATGCGCTAGAGTCTTTCGTTGGGGCTGCTCAAAGAGATTGAGCGTGCGGGAGCGGTGAGCAGCCAACGACTGCAGCCCGGGCAGTCGTAGAAATGGGACGAACGATACAACCTGCGTAACATGGAGGCATGAAGCGTGCGGAAACCTCTTGTTTCGCTCGGGGCTTTGGTTTTCCTGGCGACCTGCCTCGTTTCTTTGTTCGCTGTCACCTTGTCCGGCCATCAAGAGGAATTTCGTGCTGGGCGCGTTGCCATCCTCACCGACTGGACGACGGACCACGTACTGTATCCCCTCTACGGGGAAGCGGACCGAATGGCGCTTGCGCAGCGCGATCCCCGCGCCATATTCAGCTGGCTGCGACACAGCCCGAACGCTCCGCGCCCAAGGCCACGACCGCCTTTCGGGAGTTCCCGCGGTTTCCATCGCGACTGGAGCATCAATCTTGGCGCCGCGGGCACCGCGGCGAACATGTACCCCGCGAAATTCACGTTCGATATCGCAGCTACACCGAGTTGCGCGGATGATTACATCGTCTATCCCGTGAACACCGCGGGAAGCGCGTCGCAGGCAAACCTTGTAGCGTTTAATAATTTGTACAGCGGAAC
>JASHQB010000262.1 GCA_030037775.1 Candidatus Acidiferrales bacterium | reverse complement strand
ATTCGCCCATGACGATTTTGCTTCGACGGGCAAAATCACAGGTACTCGCAATCGCGTTGATTCCGGCCGAAGCGCTCGGAACAATCGCCACCTCACCACTTTCGGCGCCAATGAAGCGCGCAAACTGCGCGCGCACAGTTTCATATTTCTCGATCCAAAGCTCCCACGGAGAGCCTTCTTCATGCCAAGTCTTGAGACATTCCTGCAGTGCTGCATCTACGGTATCCGACAAAGCACCTTGCGAACAGGAGTTCAGATAAATCTTGCGCTGGAAGATCGGAAATCGTGAGCGAATCCTTTGGATCTGCGTTTCAGAGAGCATTCGGCCTGTTCCATTCCCAAGAACTTACCCTTCGAAAAACGGCAGGCAGCTTATCACGAGAGAATCACAACATCCGATCGAAATGATCGCCGCCACGATTGCTATTGTTATCCGCATTTTCACACCCCCTTGTCTTTCCCGAGACCTATGCTCTGGAAAAGGCCCGTAGAATGAGTACCCAGCCTCGAGGCCTCGAAGCAAAAACATCCCCAAGAGAAGCTGAGCGCGAAAGAGAGCAATCCCGGCGGGCAGTTGCTTTCCAGCATACTTCGGGCCGCGTGTTGCAGGGTTCACAGCGATATGCTCGGTGTCACATATTGAAACCCATTGGGGCGAATTGAATTCCCGGATGTTTGACGGGTTTGGTCGCGCCGATTCCGGACCCATAATCGGCTGAGACAGCTTTGGGAAGAGGAGAATTCCTTGGCGCGCGTCCAGCAAGCATAGAATGCAAGGAATCGGAGTCCGAGAAGCAACGGGAGGAGAAGTGGCGGTTCGGGGGGTAGACACAGGATAAATGGTTACCGAGTTCGGGGTGAACGTAGGGAGTATGCGCACCGATTCCGAAGTGGTGCGCGCACGCCGAAGTCATACACGTCAGGTCCACCTGGTGGAGGTTGATGGTGCGCCATAATAGTCGTGATAGCCGCGATCGAATTTCTCTACACCATTCAGGATAATGCCTAATACATGATCAGGTCCCAAGGCCTGAATCGTTTCAGAAATGGCGTTCTGTGGAGTACGTGCCGCCCGAGCGACCACAATGCTGGCATCGGCCCTCTTTTTCAGGGAAAGCGCGTCAACAACAGGAATCGCGGGTGGAGAATCGATGATCACCCAATCAAAGGAATCCACGAGCTTCGCGGTCACCTCGGAAAACCATTCTGAGTCCAAGACCTCGGCTGGATTGTCCAAAGGCTTGCCTGCCGGAAGCAAATAAAAACCGAGCGGCTCGACCTTCCATATCACAGACTGTAGACCGACGTCGCTGCGCGTGCACTGCGTCAGACCAGAAGGCAGCTTCAAGCCAAGCATGGACGCCAGAGCGGGGCGCCGCAGATCGCCTTCGAGAACAAGGACACTTTGATTTCGCTTTTCCACCAAGACAGCGGCCAGGTTGAGCGCGACGGTAGACTTGCCTTCTTGGGCAGAGGGGCTGGTGATCAAGAGAGTTTTCACATTTGCGTCGGCGCGTACTTGTTGCAAACGCAGACGCAGTAGTCGGTATCTCTCTGCAGAGGGGCCATGGGGCTCGGTGTGAAAGACCAGACGCGATTCTGAACCCAATTGCATCCCGACCGTCAAAGGCGATTCGGGCCGAAGATTCTTCTGCAGGGCGTCAACGAAGGCGGCGGGTGAAGGCGCTTCAGGAGTAAGCCCCCCTGGAGTTCCGGTCTTTTGCAGTGCATCAAAGACGCGGCTCACGAACCGACCTCCGACTCCCGAGGAGCTGCGGGGTGCGCCGTCGGCCCGGCCTGGGGCAGCCGGGAGGGAACAGGATCCGCCTCAGAATCTCCTAGCGAACGCGTTTCGTTGCCGGGCTGCGACGATTTATGGACTTCCTCCATCTGGTTCAGCTTTTCGATCCGCAAGTCCTTGCAGGCCTCCAAAACCAACTCTGGTTCGATGGTACGGGTCTGTGTGCCGCAGGCAAAGATCAAAGCGTTTTCGCAAATCGTATTGATCAGCCGAGGATAACCTTGCGAGTGTTCGTAGACTTCGGCGACCGCCGCGGGCTGGAAGATCGGCGCTTGTCCATTGGCCCCGGCACGAGTCAACCGCCAGTTAATATACTCACCAGTTTGTTCCAGGGTGAGCGGCCGCAAATGAGAGCGGAGTGTAATTCTCTGTTTCAGCTGGCGCAGGTTGGGCGAGTCGAGGCGGTTGTCGAGTTCCGGTTGGCCAACCAGGGCGACCTGCAGAAGCTTGCTCTGTCGATTTTCGAGATTGCCCAGCAGGCGAATTTCTTCTAACACTTCCGGACTCAATAGATGCGCTTCGTCTACAATCAACACCGTGGTTTGGTCGATTTTCTGCCGCTGAGCCAAATAGGTATAGAACTGAAACAGGATGTCGTGCTTGCCTGTACTGGGAACGCGTAGATCCAGATCAGCCATGGTGTAGCGAAGAAACTCGTCGGATGAAAGCAACGGATTAAAGATGTACGCATATTGGACGCGAAGTTTGTCGAGTTGGGCAGTCAGATAATGCAACACCATAGTCTTGCCGGTTCCGACTTCGCCGGTCATGACCATGAATCCTTTGTGTGACCGGATGCCGTAATATAGGCTCGCAAAGGCCTCATTATGGCACGGCGTGGCATACATGAAGTACGGATCTGGGCTGACCTCAAAAGGATTCCGCTTCAGATGGAAAAAGGCCTTATACATTCCCTATCCTCGTCGATAAACGTAGTATTCCACTGCCAGCACTGCCAGCAAGACCGCAGTCGCAGCGCACCACTGCAGCCTCGATTTCAAAGAACGTTTTTGCTGCTCGCGCGCACTTACGAACCGCGGTATGCCCAGCGTGATTGGGAACTCGAATCGCGCTCGCAGGTCCTTTTCCGAGTGAAATGAAGCATCTCGCATTTCGATCAGGTAGGCGAGCGCCATACCTAAGACGATTCCCCCCACCAAGCCACCCAAAGCGATCTTGAGACGATCGGGGCTGAAAGGCTTGCTTGGAAAATTGGGAGGATCGATGAGCTTGAGCTGTTCGCCTTGTTGGTCCACTTGAAGGTCCGTCGCCAGAGCGGACTCGGTTTTCTTCGCATAAAGATCGTCGTAGTTCTTCTTGGCCAGCTCATACTGACTGGTGAGATCAGTTAATTGTTGCTCGCGTACTGGGGTGAGATTCAGCCGATGTTGATATTGGGAGATTTGTTCCTGTTCCTGTTTTATCTGCTCGGTGTCATTGGCAATTTCCAAATCATTGGACTTTAATTGGCTGTTGAGTTGAGCGACGGCTGTATCGGTAGTTGTTTCGGAGCCCGAGGAATTGGGCGGTGAGGTGGCGCTCGAAGTCTGGTCGGTCACTGCCTTTTGGAGCTGCGCAAGCAAGGCCTGGGTCTTGGCGATCTCGCGATCGACCTGTTTCACATCCGGATATTCCGGCGAAAAAGTCGCGAGCAGCGTTGCGCGCTCATTCTGAAGATTGCTTAGTTCCACCCGAGCCGCATCGATAGGATTGAGACTGGGCGCAGCCGGCGAGACGGATCCAGTTGCAACGGCCAGATTCCGATACTGCCCTAGCAAGGACTGCAAGTAAGCGTGTTGCTCGTGGGCACGGGCCAATGCGCCATTCGTGCTCTGCAGTTGCATTTGAAGGCCATCGAGAATCTGAAGATTGCCCTGCTGCTCCTCAGGCAGTTCACCGAGATTCGCCATCTTGAAATCACGAAGCCGTTGTTCTTTCATGTCCAGATCGGTCTGTGCGGCTGCGAGCTGATTCTCGAGAAAGCTGGTCGTCGTGACGTCCCGCTGCTGCTGTGACTGCAAGTCTTCGTTGATGAACAGGGAGGTGAGGCGGCTGGTCACTTGTTGCACGACGGTGGGGTCGGCACCGTTATAGGTGATCTTGAAGGCGTCCGCGGCTTTTTGTCCGCCATTCGGGTTTTCAAGAGAGCCGATGGTGATGTCGGTTCGCATTAGCTCGACCAGTTGTTCGGAGCTGAGCCGTCTCCTCTCCTTGGGATATAAATTGAAGTCCGCGATGATCTTAAGAAGCCGCGGACGCGAGAGCACGGCGTGAGTCATTGCCTGGAGCACCTGATCCAGGTCGGAGGTGCTATTTGGCACGACATAGCGTTCGGGAATCTGCTGTTGTTGGACCAAGATTGTGGATTCAGAGCTGTAGCGATTTGGAATCAAGAAGGATCCAAGCGCCACACCTGTGGCGACTGCACTGGTGGTGATCAAGAACCACCAGCGCCGGCGACGGGCAATCGCGATCATGCGCTCAAGGGTTTCGGAGAATTCAGGAGTTTTATTCGGCAAGGGATTCACCTCAGCCTTGGCAAGGTGCCAAAGGAGTAGTGGTATTCGATTAATGCGCGATTATGCGAGAACAGCGGGGCCAGAGAGGCAGAGATTTCCGGTTGATAGAAGTAATCGTATTGGACCGAAATGGCGCTGTGTGGCGCGATCTGGAAATCGGCGCGGTTGAATGCCCCCC
This sequence comes from Candidatus Acidiferrales bacterium, assembly GCA_030037775.1. Taxonomy (GTDB): domain Bacteria; phylum Acidobacteriota; class Terriglobia; order Acidiferrales; family UBA7541; genus DAHUXN01. The sequence continues at coordinate 167 of JASHQB010000262.1, read as the reverse complement.
AACTATGAGGTGCAACGACGGGCAGATCGCCAAGCGCCTGGTAATCGGAGTAAAAAGCTCCGACAGAAGCTGAGAAATGCTTGTTGAACCGCCGCGAGAAGTCCAATTGACCCACGGCTTGGATGACCGCACCGGAAACTCCCGCGCCGTCGGCGATCCGCCGGGAA
>JASHQB010000261.1 GCA_030037775.1 Candidatus Acidiferrales bacterium | reverse complement strand
GGCCGGAAGTTTGTCCCGTGTTCGCGTATCACAATCTGTTTCCGGAGAAGAAAAGCGCGGAGGATTGCGCGCGCATCGAGCGTGTGGACCGCGAATGCCGCACGGCGGCGATTGGCTGCGTGGATTGCAAGAAGCTGATGGCCGATGCGCTGGTGAAATGGATCGAGCCGATTCAGAAAGAACGTAAGAAATGGGCGGATGATCCGGCGGCAGTATGGAGGGTGCTGGATGAGGGATCTGCTAAGGCCCAGGACGTGGCGAAGGGAACGATGAAGCGCGTGCGCAAGGCCGTCTTCAACTGGGAAGACGCGAGAAGAAGCGGCGCTGCGCCGGGGAAGGGCAAAGTCGCGGCGGAAAAATGAACGCAGGCGAGCGGGTGAACCTGCGCTGCGAAGGCGGTATCGCGATAAAGTGCAAAGAGGCGGCCGAGGAGGTGAGCGAAATGAAGAATTTTCGAGGAACGTTGGTGAAGGCGTCGCTCACGCTCTTTGGCCTGTGCGCTGTGTTCGCCGCGCCATTGCCGGCGCAAGCGCCGGTGGATGCGGGACGCAAGCCGGTGATCGTCGAGCTGTTTACATCGGAGGGGTGTTCGGATTGCCCGCCGGCGGAAGCGTTCGCGCGGAAGCTGGAGGAGCAGCCCATCGCCGGCGCCGACGTGATCGTGCTGGAAGAGCACGTGGATTACTGGAACAAGTACGGATGGTTCGACCCGTTTTCTTCGCCGGATTGGACCACGAGGCAGCTCGACTACGTGGGCCGGGGCAATCCGTATACGCCGGAGATGGTGGTGGACGGGCAGAGCCAATTTCCCGGTGGCGAAGTGCAAAGGGCCGAACAGGACATCGAGAGCGCCGCGGGCAGCCCGGATACGGACGTCACCATTGCCGATGCGACGCGCGATCCGAAGGAGTCGGAGGATTTTAAGGTTTCCGCGGGGAAGCTCGAAGGAAGCGCGGCTGGCGACATTGCCGATGTGTGGATCGCGGTGACCGAAGACGGGCTGCATTCCTCGGTGAACGCGGGAGAAAATGCGGGGCACGTGTTGTATCACGCGGCGGTGCTGCGGTATTTGCACAAAATCGGCGTTGCGCAGGCGGGAGGCGGGGCTGCGTTCGCGGGCAGCGCGCGCATCAAATTCAAGTCCAACTGGAATCGCAAAGACGTGAATATCGTTGCATTCGTGCAGGACCGCAAGAGCCACAGGATTCTGGGCGCCGCTTCGATGAGGCTGGCAAGCTAGCGGCGGGCACGTGCCAGCGCCGTGCGGGGCGAGCGGCGCGCCGCCATTACTGTTTTGCATCGCATGGACAATTTCTCTGCTGGTGCGCGAAGACGCGCCAGTCTAGACTCGGAGGCGAGTTTAGCGGCAAAAAGAATGGCGGCGAACGCACAACCCGATTATCAGATCAATTTGCCCGTGTACGAGGGGCCGCTCGATTTGCTGCTGGATCTGGTGCGCAAGCAGGAAATCGACATCCACAACATTCCCATCGCGAAGATCACGCAGCAGTACCTCGATTATCTGCATCAACTCGAAAAACTGAACGTGGATATTTCCGCGGACTTTTTGTACATGGCGGCCACGCTGATTTACATCAAGTCGAAGATGCTGCTGCCGGTGGATCCGCTGGCTCCGCCGGAGGAGCAGGATCCGCGGAACGAACTGGTGCACCGCCTGCTGGAGCACGAGAAGTTCAAGAACGCGGCGCAGATGCTTTACGAGAAGCAGCAGCTCGAAGCGCACGTATGGTCGCATCCGGATATGTCGCTCTATCAGAGCGAGGAGACGGAAGGCGAGCTGGTGGTGTCGCTGGTGGATCTGGTGCGCGTGTTCCAGCAGGTGATGGAGCGGCGGCGCGCGGTGGCCAAGATCGAACTGTCGCACGAAGTGGTGACCGTGGCGCAGATGATGGAACAGTTGCGCGCGCGGCTGGTCACGAGCGACGAGGCCGTGTCGCTTACGGAATTCTTCGAGGCGTGCGCGTCGCGGCGTTCGATGATCGTGGCGCTGCTGGCGGTGCTGGAAATGGTGCGCATGCAGGCGATCGTACTGGCGCAGGAGAAAATGTTCGGCGACGTGCTGCTGCGAAGAAGCAAAATGTTTGACGCCGCCTTCGAAAGCGAGGGAGCCATCGCCAAGATTGACGAAGAGTATTTGTGAGGCAAAGGGAATCATGACCGAACAGGAATTGATGAGCGCGCTGGAAGCGATTATTTACGCGGCGGACGAGCCGGCGACAATCGATCAGATGCTTGCGGCCATCGGCGGAGAAAAGGCCGAGGTGCGCGCGGCGCTTGATAGGCTGGTGGCGTCGTATGGCGCGGAGGAGCGCGGCATCGAGATACGCAAAGTGGCGGGCGGCTGGAAGATGTACACCAAGGCGCAGCACCACGAAGCGGTGAAAAGGTTCATCAAGAGCCTGCGGCCGGCGCTGCGGCTGACCATGCCCGCGCTCGAGACGCTGTCGGTGATCGCCTACAAGCAGCCGGCCACGCTGCCGGAGATCAACGAAGTGCGCGGCGTGAATTGCGGCGGCGTGATCAAGACGCTGCTGGAGCGCCGCTTGATTACGACCGCGGGACGCAAAGAGGCTGTCGGCCGGCCGATTTTGTACCGCACCTCGAAGGATTTTCTGATGCGCTTCGGGCTAGCGGATTTGGACGAGTTGCCCAGCTTGAAGGAGTTTGAGCAGCTCGCGCAAGCCGCGCTCGGCGCCGACGACGGCATCGCACCGTCCGAGCCGGAGGAGGCTGGCCAAGAGCAGGGAATTCTTGCGAGCGCGAATCCAGAGGCAGCGGAGGCGTCCGCGAAAGCTGACGCCAATGCGTTGGTCGCCGCGGACTCGGACCTTCCCGCGGAGATGGCGTCGCCGTCGGCGGAGGCGATACTGGACACCGCCGAGCACGAGTTGCACGCCGACGAAAGCGCGCCTGTGGCGACCGAAGGAGCGACCGCAGCAAAATCGGGGGCCGCCACGCCAGAGCACACGCCGCCGGAGAAGAAAGCAGCGACCTCGCACGGGTGAGTGAGTCCTCGCAGTAAACTTTCCTACCATAACGCCGACTGATACTATTCAGGTTCGCATCGAGCGGAATTCTTATGGAAGAGCGGTTGCAGAAAATCATTGCGCGGGCGGGCGTGGCGTCGCGGCGTCACGCGGAGGAACTGATTTCCTCCGGTCAAGTGGTGGTGAACGGGCAAATCGTTACCGAACTGGGGACGAAGGCCGACGCGGAGCGCGACCATATTCGCGTGGCGGGAAAGCTGCTGCACGCGAAAGAAACGAAAGTGTACATCGCGCTCTATAAGCCCGATGGCGTGGT
>JASHQB010000260.1 GCA_030037775.1 Candidatus Acidiferrales bacterium | reverse complement strand
CTCCTGGTGGATCACCAGGTCGGTTTGTATACCGGCGTTCGTGACATCGACATTCTTCAACTCAAGCACAATATCGTTGGCCTAACACGCGCGATGCTCGCACTCAAAGTGCCCGTTGTCGTAACGACGACGACGGAGAAAATGTGGGGGCCCCTTATCCCCGAGCTCGCCGAGGTTCTGCGCGGCGTACCGACGATCGAACGCACCACCGTCAACGCGTGGCACGAAAAGCGCTTGGCCGATGCGGTGAAGGCGACAGGACGCAAGAAGCTCATCGTGACGGGCATTTCTACGGATGTTTGCCTCGCCTTTCCGGCGATGGCGGCACTTGCCGATGGCTTCCAGACCTATGCAGTGATCGACGCGTCCGGCGGCTTCAGCCAGACGCAGGTCGATATGGGAGTCTTGCGCATGCAGCAAGCTGGGGTCATTCCAGTGAACTACTCCAATGCCGCGATTGAAATCCTCGCGGACAACGCGGCACCGGAGGCCGAGGCAGTCTACGCAGCGCTGAGCATGCCGTTCAGCGCGTTGGTATTTGGCCTTCGGCAGTATTACTCCAAGGGCTGAGTCGTGACGCGGCGAGGGAACTGGGTTAGGGTGCGAGCGAAAGCGGAGGCGCCTATATGCGCCTTCGCCAGCCCTAAGTTGCTGAATAAGGGGTCAGGGCAGCAGAAAAGGAGCATGAAGCCGCAAAGTCTCGCGGAGATTTCACGGTTTTCCTCGGGGAGATTCGCGCGACATGAGGTTGATGAAGTCCTGGTAGAACTTCGTGGCATCCAAGTCGGTGTTGACGGTGATGGGCTTTAGCGAAGACACGGCCGCGGGCTGGTTGCCCGGCAACCACGCGAGGGTGTCGCCGTAGGTGGGGCCATGGTCTGTAGACACGTCGAGATATAGTTTTTCCGTGCGCGTGATGATGCTCGGATCGAGCCACGCCATAGCCGCCAGCTCGTCCCACATATATTCCTCGTCGCCGTATTTCGCGATGTACTGCGCCGCGGGCGTATTCGCCCTTCCGATTTCCGCGATCATCTGTTTCGTCAGCCGCGTCTTGATGGAAATGTCCACCGGCGTGTCCGTGATTTTCGCCCAGCGCGCGTGCAGCACCCCGTGTGTTGCCTCCGGGTCCATCCAGAAATTGAATTCGCGCCGCGGATTCAGCCGAAACTCCGGATCGCTGCTCTGGGGATTGATGCTGCCGCCCATCACCACCAGTTCCTGCGCGAGCGAGGCGAACTCCGGATCAATCGTTGTCGCCAGCGCCAGATCCGTCAGCGGCCCGCCCGCGTAGATGGTCACCTGGTGCGGATAGCGATGCACCATGCGAATCATGAAATGCGCGGCGTCTTCGACGGTGGGCTTCGTCGTCGGCGCGCCTTCGACGAGCGCCGGCACTTCAAACGGCCCATGCGTTTTTCCCGGAGGCCAGTTCCATGCGCCCTGATAAATCACCTTGCCGTAGAGCGTTTCCCAGTGCGCGATGAATTCTGGAGAGTTGTCGAGCGGAAACATCGCGCCGGGAACCACCGGAATGTCCGTGCGGCGGATGATTTCTAGCATGCGCAGCGTGTGCGCCACTTCTTCGTCGCGCCAGCCGTCTCCGGTCACCACCGTGATGCCCAGCACGTCGGCCCGTGGCGATTGCACCAGCGCCAGTATCGCCTGCTCGTCGGTCCCGGCCGGCCCGCGCGCGTCTTCGTCGATGATCACTTTGCGAGGTGATTGTGCACGCGTGGATATGACGGCGAAACCTGCGGCCAAAAAGACTGCAAGTAAGCGGGAGCAGGAAGCTCTAGCGCACATTCGTTGACTCGCTCATTCGCGGCTTGCCGCCCTTCGCTGCAATCAATGCGGTTACCTTATATCAGACGAGAAGTGGATTGCCACTCGCCAATTCGCGCTGCCTCCCGTGCGCAAAGCCGCCCCGTCGCCAAGAGCCCCAACAGCCATTGACACGCATAAACCGGCAACCACATAATTCCTTGAGCGAATGCTGTTTTCCAGACGCTCCTCGCTACATTTGCGCGAATCCGCGCCGGACACTATCGTAAAAGGGAATCGAATCGTGACCACGAACGAAGAAGCCCGCATTCTTGAGGAGGTCGAGCGGCGCAAGCGGCGCGCTCGAGAATCGGGCATCATCAACAGCGCATTCAGCTTATTTCGCAACGATTTGCTTCACTATGACGCCTGGATCAAGAACTGTCCGGAGCTTGTCCATCCCGAAATCCGCATCAATGACAAGAATCGCACCGTCACGCGTGGCGACTGGTCTGAACGTGTCGAAGCGACCATTCGCGGCAATCGTTACGTTTTCACATTTCGCGAAATCACCACCTCCATGCCCGACGGCGAGCCCTTCACTTACGGCCAGTTGCACGTCGATTTTCAAGGTCGCAAGGTTATGGCCATCGATTGCACCTGCGAGCAGGGCGAATCGGTGGCCAGGATGTGGACTCCGGGAGACGTCTCCGCATTCATCGAAGGGCCTTGGGTCGACGAAGTGAACTTCGTTTTCGCCGACGTGACCCGCTTACACGAAGAACGCAAGCGCCGCTCGCACGAAGAAGCCAGGAAACAAGAACTCACGAACCTCAAGAAAAACTTCGGCCTCTGAATCCCATTTTCTTCCGCTACTCGGCTCCCAGCCGTCTCCTTTTATTCCTGTTGACAATCAACATGAGTTTAGTTATCGTCCTGTCGAAGATCAACAGGAATGTCGGGAGGAACAGGCAGTATGATCACGGCGCCCAAGGCGGAAGTTCTGCAAGGCACACTCGACCTTCTGGTTCTAAAGACTCTCGATACGCTCGGGCCGCTCCACGGCTTCGGCATCGCTCGCCGCATCCAGCAGGTATCAAACGACGCCCTGCTGCTCAATCAAGGCACGCTCTATCCCGCGCTGGTGCGGCTGGAGCAACGTGGATGGATCCGCTCAAAGTGGGGCGTCTCGGACAACAATCGGCGTGCCCGCTTCTACTCGCTCACCAAGGCCGGGCAGAAACATCTCACTGCCGAAGCGCAAAGCTGGGAGCGCATGGCCTCGATCATCACCCGAGTGCTCGCCGGCGCGGAAGAGGCCTGAACCTATGTACTGGCTGCGGCAGATTGCCTCTCGGCTTCGAGGCGCCCTCGGAAACCGGCATAGCGACCAGATCCTCGACGAGGAATTGCAGACTCACCTTGCTTTGCTCGTTGAGCAAAACATCGCGCGCGGGATGCCGCCGGAAGCGGCCCGCCGCGAGGCCAAGCTCTCGCTGGGTGGCGCGGACCAGATCAAAGAATCCGTGCGCGATCAGCGTGGATTGCCGCTGCTCGATGCTCTCCTCCAAGACCTGCGCTTCGCCTTCCGCATGCTGCGCAAATCCCCCGCCTTCACCCTCGTCGCTGTCCTCACGCTGGCTCTAGGCATCGGCGCCACCGTTGCGGTCTTCAGCGTTCTTGACGGCGTGGTGCTCAGGCCGCTCTCTTACCCTCATCCCGAGCAACTCGTCAGCATAAACATCAGTCCTCTGGCCGTCGACCCGCGGGTTTACAACATGGCGCCCGAGGACTACTTCATATTTCGCGAACAGGGCCAGAGCTTCGCGCAGATCGGAATTTACTCAGTCAACGGCGAAGTGAATATAAGCGGCGTCGCGGAGCCGGAACGCGTGCGCGCGTTGAATATGACCTATGACGTCCTCACAACTCTCGAGGCACGTCCAGCGCTGGGCCGTATTTTCTCTGCTTCCGACGATTCGCCCGGCGCGCCGCTCACCGTGGTCCTCACATATGGCTACTGGCAGCGCAAGTTTGGTGCGGATGCTGGTGTCATCGGAAAGAATCTTATCGTCGATGGAGAATCCCGCCAGATCATCGGCGTGCTCCCGCGAAACTTCCGTTTTCTCGACAAACAGGATTTGGCC
>JASHQB010000259.1 GCA_030037775.1 Candidatus Acidiferrales bacterium | reverse complement strand
CCACCCACAAGATGACTGTCCAGAGCAGGCCGGAGGCGATCCATCCGATGTTTAACGGGAAGAGCCGTGCGAAGATCACATAGCCTATGGCAAACCCGATGCTGGTCGCCTCATGGATCAGCAAGCCGAGAAAATAAATCACGTTACCGTTGAACCGATCCTTGAAAAAGAACTGCCCATCAATTCGAGGCAGGTTGATTCTTACCAATCCGATTTTCTCTCCGATTGCCATAGCCATTGCCATCCCAAGCCCCGCCACCAAACCCGCCATAATAATTCTGCTCACTTATTGATCCTCCTGGCGTCACGTCAGTAGTTTGAGAATCCGTGGGAGGACCGCGTTCTTTTCCTGCTGGGCTATCTTCCCCAGGACGTAATCTAGCGTCTTGACCAGGTCGAGCAACTCACCCACTCTCTCGCGAAAATGCGTTGATGCCTTATCCCTCTCTGCCAAAGCTAGGCATTCCTGCATTGTCTCCAGGACAGGCTCGATCTCGCGCTTCTTGCGCTCCCTCGCAATGCGGCAGAACATATTCCAAACGTCCTTTTCGCTCTGGAAGTACTCCTTACGGTCTCCTTTGACAAAGGCGCGGCGAACCACTCCCCAGTCAACGAGGCTCCGCAAGTTCATGTTTGCATTGCCGCGGCTAATACCCAGATCTTCCATTACGTCATCCGTCGAGAGCGGCTTCTCGCTAACCATCAGCAGGGCGTGGAGTTGCGCCATCGTTCTGTTGATACCCCATTGAGGACCCATCTCTCCCCAGGAATGGATGAACCGGTTTTTTGCCCCCTCCAAGTTTTCCGGCATGAACACAAGCTCCTTTAGCTCAGAAATGTCTCTTGATTTCGGACCGATATTCCCGCCCAAGCCGATCTTTGTGGGAACACAGCCATTCGCTGAGGCGGGTGGTCCCTATCGGCGGCAGGACGGAATACAGAATACCGTCCTTCAACGCAATGATTTCTTCATACGTGAGAACCACATCGTGAAGAAGCCACCCGAGCATGGTGCCGAGGCCATAGACAAGGGCCGCAGGGGTTTCCGTCAGAAGCACTCTCCGTCCTGTCTCCTGAGCGATTCGTTCGACGAGCCCTCGGTAGGTGAAAATCTCAGAACCCGCGGCGTCGAGAACTTCCGACTCGGCGGAAGGCCCCGCTGCGACGGCGATGCCAGCGAGGTCTTCGACATAGATCGGCTGTATCCGGTAGTTGCCAGAGCCTGGCATCATGAAGATAGGAAACGTGCGGACCATCCAGGCGATGTTGTTGATGAGGATATCTTCCGGGCCAAAGACCACCGTAGGACGCAGAATGGTATGAGCCAAGCCAGATTCTCGGACTGCTCGCTCCACTTGCGCCTTTCCACGGAAGTAGGCAAACGGAGAATCCTCGGACGGATTTATGATACTGATATGGACGATTTTTCTGATGCCCGCTCGAACCGCAGCGTGGATCAGAATCTGCAGGTTCCTGACTGCCGCGTCATAGTTCAGGTCGCCATGCGGGAAGCGCACCCAATAGGTGTTATAAAGCGTATCGGCCCCAGACAGCGATTCGGCAAGGAGATCCGGGTGCTCGAAATCATAGGGGAACGCGGTGACTTGGCTTGCCAAAGAATGAGAGGGTCGGGGATGGCCGGTCAGTGTCCGGACTTGCCGGCCCGCGGCCAACAGTCTGCGGGTGATGTACTGTCCCGTGTAGCTGAACGATCCGGTTACCACATCAGTGTCGCTGCCCACAGTTTCGCTCCTTATCTTTAAGACTTCAGCGGTTTCTGCGGGACCTCGATGCGGATGAAGGACCTCAACACTACTCCTAATCCCCCTACAGAGGCGATCAAGCCAATGAGTGCCCATTTCAATTGCTCGATAAACTGAAAGGCGACTGGCGAAGCCTGTCCGGCTTCCGGATAAAACTCCATGGAGAAGACCATCGGGACGAGAATCAAGGTGACATTCGTGAAGGCCATCCAGAAATCAGCGCGCGTCTCGGTTCCGCAGAGGTCCACCAAGATGGCTCTCAAGTGAGATTTGATGTACCACACAACTATGAATGCCAATGCCTCCGTAACGCCCAATCCCAGGAAGAAATATTGGATCGCGTGCATAATAGCCTCCTCCAATCCAGCATTTCAATATATTCTGAAACTATCATAACTACGAACTGATATTTTGTCAAGCCCAAATACGTAAGACTGATGAATGGCAAGCCGGTGCTGGATGTCAGTAGGAGGACGGCAAAATCACCGGTGCAAATACGCGTCCTCGATTGAGACGGACCTTCAGATCAAGGGAAAGATCGAGCCTGTAGAGTGATCCAAATCCATTTCCTTCGGGACCATCAACGGGATGAGCAGTGACACCGTCGCTCTCGTAGCTTCTTCTGACCTTGCGGCCCTGAACCCACTGGTGGTTGCAAACACCGGAAGATCAACAGCGCCGTCCGCTTGACAGATCGTGGCCACGTTGCTAGCGTTGCGTTATTGTAGCGAGGGACGTTGCGGGGTTCGGCGGGTGAGTCCTCACCCGATTGGCATCGATGCGGCGCGAAAGCGAACGGGGCGGGGGGAAGGTAAAGGTCCTCTTTTTCCTTTTGGTTGTCCTTGGGTTCTACGGCAGTTTCAAAATTGTGCCGTGTTATATCAACAATTATGAGCTTCAAAAAGCGATGACGCGTGAAGCGCGGTTTTCTGGGGTTGACCAGAAGAGCCCGCAGCAGGTTCGCGACGAGATCCTTGACCAAGCCACGCAGCTAGGTATCACCGCCAGTTCCGACGACATTCAGGTGGAGCCGGCCGCAAACGGCTGCCGCATCTCGCTGAGCTATACTGTGCCGGTCGACTTGCTCGGCTTCCAGTTGCTTCTGAAATTCCACCCTACCGCAGACGGCAGCTCGTTCTGACATTTGGCCATCGGCAGCACACCGGATTGAATGTTGGCCCGAGCCCCGACGAAGCGGTCGCGGAGCCGCGTGCTAGACCTTCGAGGAAGGGCACCTTTGAGGGACGTAACCGTCGATATATCTACTGAAACAGTACTTGACATGAACAGAAGAAGCGAAATAGATTTCGTCGATAAGGAAATGGAGAACTGAGGCGGGTCGGAGCCACTATGTCCTAGGGTATAAGACGAGCAAGAAGGTTCGTGGAGGTGTTAATCATGCGCTTTAAGAGCCTGATAGGAGTTTCACTTTTTGCGCTATTTAGCGGAACGCTTTGGAGTGACGGTGCGCTGGAGTCTATAAAGCCACTTGCCCATGGTCAAGCCGATCAAACGAGTGCTTACCCCGATCGCATGGTTGTGCTACCGGATCAGTATCAAGCTGATGGCTACCATCCCCCCGTCGAATTCGTAACCATCAAAGAAGGTTCCGAACCGGTAATTTCACGTGTTTCTTTTAAGGCGGGAGATGATTGGTTGAAGAACCTATCGATCACCGTAAAGAATGTTTCAACGA
>JASHQB010000258.1 GCA_030037775.1 Candidatus Acidiferrales bacterium | reverse complement strand
TGCGGCAATCCAAAATACCTACATTCTCCGCCGTGTCCGATGACGATCCATATCCTTTGATGGTTCCTGATACGGAGTGGCTTTATCTTGCGAGCGCTAGTCCCGGGAAGAAATTTGTTCACCTCAAGACTGGAGGACACGGCGCGGTAATGTTTGCCCTTCACCCTGATCTAATGGCTGCAATCGTGGATTGGTACACGGTGACGTTGATCAAAACGCCGGGACGGGCTCCTCCCTCGAAAGATGCCCCTGCGATTCTTGCCGAAGCCAAGACCTGGGACCTGCTCGAACGGCCGGGAGGCCCCACCAAGCTCGCGCAAGCTCTCTCTGCGGCCCACCAAGCGGACTCGAAAGCGTCTCTGCTTACGCCGCAGATCATTGCTGAATCCACAGAGAAGAATCCGCAGACGCTCGAAACCAGAATGCAGCAAACGATTGATCAGTTGGGGGACCAACATTTTGAAGCTGGAGACGTGAAGCAATCGCTTGAGATTGCCAAGCTGGACGCGCTCGCGTATCCGAATTCACCCGCCGCTTATTTCCTCCTCGCCCAGGCTTACGCATCCGAAGGGCAGAAGAGTCTGGCCCGGCAAGATGCGCAGAAGGCGCTCGAGCTTTTACCCTCCGATAAACTCTACGGGCCGGACATTCATGAGGAGATTAAAGAGGCTGTTCAGGAAATTCTGAAGCAGTAGGAGCGACTACAAGTCATTTCAAAACCCTGCGTAAGGTGATCATGAAGCAGGCGATATGAAAGAAAGCTTCGTAGATGGTGATCGAGCGGTCGTAGCGAACGACCAGCCGGCGATAGTTGCCGAGCCAAGCGAAGGTGCGCTCGATCTTCCAGCGGCGACGGTAGCGGCGCAGCGCTCGACCGTCCTGCGTGCGCGGCTTGCTGCGATTCCAGCGATGCGGCGCAATCAATTCGATTCCTCTCTCCGCCAACTGCGCGCGCAGCGGATCGCTGTCGTAAGCCCGGTCGGCAATGACACGCCGCACCCTCTGGCGTGGCCGGCCGCCGCGATGCTGGCGACTCACACGGACCGAGGCGAGCGTTTCTTCCGCGAGCCGGACCTCGTTCGGGGACGCAGAGTAAAGCTGCTTTCCCAGAGGAACACCCTGGCCGTCGACCACCACCATCCACTTCGTGCCCTTGCCCCGCTTGGTTTTTCCGACTTTCGAGCCCCCTTTTTGGCCGGAGCGAAACTGCCGTCCAGAAACGATTCGCTCCAGTCGAGTTGCTCGCGTTGGTTGAGTTCGGCTAGGAATTCGCGCCAAATGGTGAGCCAGACCGCTTGCTCCTCCCAATCCCGAAGCCGTCGCCAGCAGGTCGCCGGAGAAGGAAACTCGTCGGGCAGATCGCACCAACGAGCGCCGCTGCGCAGAATCCACAAAATGCCTTCCAGCACTTTGCGATCGTTTGCTGCGGGGCGCCCGCCCTTCGGACGGGCGGGACGTTTCGGGAGCAAGGGCCGGATTTTCTCCCACTGGGCGTCGGTCAGCAGACGACCGTATCGCGCCATCGGTCCTCCCTTGGCGCTGCTGCCCAGCTTTATCGCTCATTTTGCGCGAGAGAAACATCATCAGTTCAGCGTGTTGTACCCAGTTTTGAAACAGGTTGTAGTCATTCACGTGCGATTCGGGCAGAGCAACGGCCAGCGGAGTCCCAACCGATAGAGGAGATGGTCAACAGTGGAATTCCATCCTTGCGCGGCATACTAGAGCGACCAAAAAAAGAAGCCTATGGGTTGAGAAAGGCTGAAAAAAGCGTGGACTTGGGATGGTTCTGGAACACTACGTGCAAGGCGAATTGACCTGCGATTTAGCGAGTGATACGATTCTCGGTGACTCGCGAAACGAGTCGCGAACCATCACCAAGCACCGAGCAGAGAAATGAACGGGCATGTCGAAGCTCCAAGCCGCGGAGTTGAAAAAGAACTATCGAGGCCGCACGGTCGTCGATAATGTGAGCTTGGAGATTCGGCAGGGTGAAGTGGTTGGGCTGCTAGGCCCGAACGGCGCAGGCAAGACCACGACGTTTTACATTCTGGTAGGGCTGGCGCGGGCGGATTTCGGGCGAGTCCTGCTGGACGGCGAAGACATCAGCGACCTTCCGATGTATCTTCGAGCGCGCAGCGGCATCAGCTATCTTCCCCAGGAACCCTCCGTTTTTCGCAAGCTGACCGTGGAAGAAAATCTGCTGGCGGTGCTGGAAACGCTGCCGATCACGGCGGAGCAGCGCCGCGACCGCGTGGAAGAATTGCTGGCGCAGCTGGGACTGGAAGGAATACGCAACAGCAAAGGGTACGTGCTGTCGGGAGGGGAGCGGCGGCGGCTGGAAATTGCGCGATCGCTGGCGCTGCATCCGTCGTTCGTCTTGCTGGACGAGCCTTTTTCGGGCATCGACCCGCTGACGGTGATCGATTTGCAGAAAATCATCGCGGAGCTGAGCGCGGCGGGAATCGGAGCGCTGGTGACGGACCACAACGTGCGCGAAACGCTGGCGGTGACGGACCGCGCGTACATCATACATGGAGGGAAGATCTTGAGCGCGGGGACGCCGGAAGAATTGAGCAACGATGCGGAAGTGCGGCGGCTCTATCTGGGCGACAATTTTCGATTGAACTGATTTTCGTGAACATGACGCGATGAACTGGCTGCAACCGAAACTGAATCTCCGGCTGGCGCAAAAGCAGATTTTGACGCCGGGGCTCGTGCAGATGGTGAGCGTGCTGGCGCTCAACCGGCTGGAACTGCGCGAGATGATCAATCAGGAGATCACGGAAAACCCGATGCTGGAAGTGCTCGGGGACGACGGGGTGGTGAGCGAGGATTACACGGACGAAACGTTCGTGAAGGAAGAAACGGAAAAAGTGCCGGAGACGGAGGGCGCGAATCCGTTCGATGAATTCGACATCAGCTCTTTCTTCACGAAGTACCTGGACACGGCAGCGGCGAGCGGCTCGGGCAGCGAACGCGAAGAAAACGAAAAGCCGGGATTCGAGAAGTTCCTGTCGTCGTCGCAAAACCTGGCGGATCACCTGCTGTGGCAATTGAGCGTGAGCATTTGCAGCGAAGAGGTGCGCAAGGCGGCCGAGCTGATCATCGGGAACCTGGACGAGAACGGTTATCTGATGACCACGCTGGAGGACATTTCGCAAAGCAACGGCTATCCCGCAGACGACGTGGAAGAGGCGCTGGCGGTGGTGCAGGAATTCGATCCGCCGGGCGTGGCGGCGCGGGATCTCAGGGAATGTTTGCTGCTGCAATTGAAACTGATTGACCCGCAAAACACGCTGGCGCAGCAGGTGGTTTCCGAGCATTTGAAAATGCTCCAGAACAATCAGCTAAAGGAGATCGCGCGAGCGCTCAACCGGCCGATCGAGGCGGTGAAACGCGCGGTGGATGTGGTCAAACGGCTCGATCCCAAGCCCGGGCTGCGTTACAACAAAACCGAGCCGCGGCTGGTCGAGCCGGACGTGCAATTCCGCAAAGTGGACGGGGAGTGGCAGGCATTTTTGAACGACGACGATTTGCCACAGTTGCGGCTGAGCCCGGTATACCGAAGATTGCTGCAGAGAGACGCGGCGGACCGCGACGTGCGGAACTACGTGAAGGAGCGCTTCACCGCGGCGGTGCAGCTGATGAAAAACATCGAACAGCGGAAGCACACCATCGTGCGCGTGTGCCAGTCGATTCTGCGGCGGCAAAAAGATTTTCTGGAATATGGCGTGGACCACTTGAAGCCGATGATGATCAAGGAAGTGGCGGAGGAAGTGGGCGTGCATCCTTCGACGGTGAGCCGCGCGGTGGCCAACAAATACGCGCACACGCCGCAGGGAGTGTTCGAGCTGCGGTACTTTTTCTCGGAGTCGGTGAACGGGCCACAGGGTGGGGACATGTCGCTGCTGTCGCTGAAGCGCCGGGTGAAGAAGATGATCGAGGAAGAGGACGCGACGCACCCGTTGACCGACGAGCAGATCGCCAAGCGATTGGACGAAGAAGGAATTCACGTCACGCGCCGTACCGTGGCGAAGTATCGGGAAGACCTGCGCATTCCCAGTACGCATCAGCGCCGGCAGAAGGACTGACGAGCAGCCTCAGTGGCGCCGCGGCAAACGCAAGAAAACCGCCAGCTGGTCATCCTGACCGGGCTCTCCGGTTCGGGGAAGGGTTCCGTTCTTCGCACCTTCGAGGACCTGGGCTTTTACTGCGTGGATAATCTTCCGGTTTCCTTCATTCCGTCCTTTACCGAGCAGTCGATGAACAGCGACGAATTCCAGAGGGCGGCGCTGCTGGTGGACGCGCGCGAAGGAGAACAGCTGAAGAAGCTGCCGGAGGTTTACCGTCGACTGCGGCGGGAATATCCCACGACGCTGGTTTTCGTGGAGGCGAGCAACGCGGCGCTGGCGCGGCGGTTCAGCGAAACGCGGCGGCCGCATCCGATGGGCGCGGAGTTTTCGGTGGCCGAGGGAATCCGGCTGGAGCGCAGCCAGATGGCGCCGATCCGGCAGATTTCGGACCTGGTGATCGACACGACGAAATTCACGGTCCATGAATTGCGGCAATTCATCATCGACCGATTTCAAAAGGCGGGAAGAAAGCCGCTGCTGGTGTCGCTCGTGAGTTTCGGCTACCGATTCGGCTTACCCTTGGATGCGGATTTGGTTTTCGACGTGCGATTTTTGCCGAATCCGTACTTTGTGCCGAAACTGCGGCCGCACAGCGGGAAAAATGCGCGGGTGGCGCGGTACATACGGTCGTTCAAGCAGACCGGGGAATTTTTGCGGCGCATCGAAGGGCTGCTGAAATATTTGATTCCGCATTACATCAGCGAGGGGAAAAGCTATTTGACGATCGCGTTTGGATGCACGGGAGGGCGGCACCGTTCGGTGATGATGGCGGAAGCGGTGGCGAAGGCGCTGAGCAAGAAGGGCTATACGACAAAGGTGGAGCACAGGGACTTGGAGCGTTCGGCGGCGTGAAAATCACGGAAGAGCTGCGAGGGCTGTTTCAGTTTGTGCGGCCGTACCGACTGCAGCTGATCGCCGGCGTGGTGTTGCTGGGCGTGGTGGGCGCGTGCCAGGGGTTGATCGCGTTGATGATTATTCCGGCATGGGACACGGTGCTGAATCCTCACAGCGCAGCGACAAAAGTGAAGCTCATCACCTTGCCGCACAGCCATCACGTCATTTATCTCAATTCGTTTTTGCCGTCGAATATTCATTATGTCTGGACGATCTTTGCGATCTGCCTGGTGGTAATTTTCTTCGGCAAGGCGATTGGGGAATTCTTTGGCAGCACGATGATTCAATACGCGGGACACGCCGGCGTGACGGATTTGCGGAACCGGGTGTACGAGAAGTTGGTGCGGCAGCCGATCGGATTTTTCCAATACAATCCGACGGGACGAGTGATGTCGGCGGCGATCAGCGACGTGGACCAGGTGCGCACGGCGCTTTCAGAAAATCTGGCGGATTTCTTTCAGCAGGTTTTTGCGTTGACGGCATATGTCTGCGTGTTGCTATGGCTGAATTGGCGGCTGGCGATTGGGTCGGCGATTGTGATTCCGCTGGTCGTGTATCCCGTAGGAAAGCTAGGGCGGAAAATTCGCAAGTCGGTTCAGAACACACGCTTGCGCGTCGCCGATCTGAGTCAGATCTTACAGGAGACCGTGAGCGGGAACCGCGTGGTTAAAGCCTTCGGGATGGAGAATTTCGAGATTGAGAAATTCCGCGAAACGGCGCGGCGGCTACTGCGCGAGAACATGCACTGGGTGAAGGCATACGTAGTGACCGGGCCGATGATGGATTTACTGGGCGCGGTGGTTTTTGCGGTGCTACTGCTGTATGCACGCGAGGAAATTCGCCGGGACGTCATGACCGGCGGAATGGTGGTGAGCTTTATTTACGCGCTTTTCAGCGCGTACACGCCGATCAAACGGATGGGCAGTTTGTATCAGCAGTTCCAACTGGCTGCGGGGGCGTCGACGCAGGTGCTGGGATACTTGGCGTTGGAAGAGGAAGCTGCGGAGAAGCCCGGCGCACCAATCCTGCCGCAGTTTTCGCGCGAAGTGGCGTTCGAGGATGTGGGATTCGCGTACGAGAGTGGGCCGGTGATTTTGCAGAACATCAATATGCGCGTGCCGGCGGGCAGCGTGCTGGCGATTGTGGGCTCGAGCGGCGCAGGGAAAACGACACTGGTGAACCTGTTGCCCCGATTTCACAATCCGACGATGGGAGTGCTACGCATCGACGGGCAGAATGTGTGCGAGGTGAATCTGCGTTCGCTGCGCGAGCAGATGGCGATTGTGACGCAGGAGACGATTCTGTTCAACGATACGGTCTGGAATAATCTGTGCTACGGCCAGCCGGATTTGTCGGAGGCGCGTGTGGTGGCCGCAGCGAAGGCGGCGCTGGCGCACGAGTTCATCACGCAATTGCCGCAGGGATACCAAACGAGAATCGGCGACCGCGGGCAGAGGCTTTCGGGCGGGCAACGGCAGCGGCTGGCGATCGCGCGGGCTTTGCTGAAGGATGCGCCCATATTGATTCTGGACGAAGCGACTTCGGAGTTGGACACGGAAGCGGAGATGCTGGTGCAGCGGGCACTGAACAATTTGATGGAGAACCGCACGGTGTTCGTGATTGCGCATCGGTTGTCGACCGTGCGGCGGGCGGACATGATTGTGGTGCTGGAAGAGGGAACAATCCGGGAGCGCGGGACACACGAAGAGTTGCTGGCGCGCAACGGGGCGTACGCGCGGCTGTACAATCTGCAATTCCAGGAAATCGAGCCACCGATGCCGGCCGGACCCGTGTAAAATGCCACGGCCCATGTTGCGATCGATGACCGGATACGCGCAGACGCGAGTGGAGAAGGACGGGTGGGCGGTGCAGTTGAGCATGCGCAGCGTGAACCACCGGTTTTTGGACGTGCGCGTGCGGATGCCGGAAGGATGGGACGCTCTGGAGATGGAAATACGCAAAGGGGTGCAGGAGCGTTTCCGGCGCGGGCACGTGGAAGTGACGCTGCAGGTGCAGGCGGCGAAGACTAACGCGGTGACGATCAACCGTGAAGTGGCCGCGGCCTATTTGACGGCGGCGCGAACGCTGGGCGAAGAATTCGGCGTGGAATCGGAGCCGGACGTGACGGCGATCCTACGGTTGCCGGGCGTGGCGTCATCGGTGCCTCCGCAGGAGGAAGTGCAGAAGCTTGCGGCAGCGGTGCGGTCGGGACTGACGACAGCCATCGATCAACTGGACGAGATGCGGCGCGCGGAAGGGCGCTCGATGGGAGAGGAGCTGGCGCGGCGGCTGACGTCGGTGGAAGAGGTGACCGGGCGCATTGAGACGCTGGCGGAGCGGACGCGGCCCGCGTACGCGCGAAAACTCGAAGCGCGAGTGAAAGAGCTACTGGGAAATTACGAGGCGGATCCGGCGCGCGTGGCGCAAGAGGCGGCGTTTGCGGCAGAACGCAACGACACGACGGAAGAAATCACGCGGCTGCGCAGCCACGTGAAACAGTTCCGTGCTTTGCTGGATGCGGGCGGCGAGATCGGGAAGAAGCTCGATTTTTTGCTGCAGGAGATGCAGCGTGAAGCCAATACGCTGCTGTCGAAATCGAACGGAGCGGACGAGGACGGGCTCGAAGTGACGCAATTGGGGTTGGCATTGAAATCGGAGATTGAAAAACTGCGCGAGCAAGTGCAGAACGTCGAATAACGATGGCCGACTCCTACGAACCGCTGATCTTGATCGTGTCGGGACCTTCGGGGTCAGGCAAATCAACGCTGGTGAAAAAGTTGCTGGAGCTGCCGGGGACGATGCTTTCGATTTCGGCAACGACGCGGCCACCTCGTGCGGGGGAAAAGGACGGCGAGTGGTATCATTTTGTTTCCGACGAAGAGTTCCGGCGAATGGTGGAGCGCGGAGAATTTCTGGAGCATGCGCGCGTCTTCGGGAAGCACAGCTACGGAACGCCGAAAAAATGGCTCGAGGAAGCGCGCGCGCGGAAATGCGATTTAGTGCTGGAGATTGACGTACAAGGCGCCGAGCAGGTGCGCAAGAAATTGCCGGAGTCGATCGCGATTTTCATCGTGCCGCCGTCGAGGCAGGAGCTGGAAAAACGGATTCGGGCGCGCGGTCAGGATGACGAGGATGAAATCGGCCGGCGGCTGGAACGAGCGCGCTTGGAGATGGAGCGTTACGTGGACTACGATTACCTGGTGATCAACGAAGATGTCAACCGAGCGGGCGAGGCCGTGCGGGCCATTGCGTTGGGAGCGCGCTCGGAGACGAAACGAAATGGCGAGCGCGTTCGTCAGATACTGAAATCCTTCGGAGGATAGAGCACTCATGGCCGTTTCTACCCAGCCACCTGAAAGCAAGTTTGCATACGTCGTGCTGGTTGCGCGGCGCGCCCGACAGCTGATGGCCGGGGGCCGGCCGCTGGTCGATAATCCGCGAAATCACAAGTACACGCGGGTCGCGGAAGAGGAAATGCAGAAGGGGTTGCTGGAGTTCGATCTGCCGGAAGGCATGGAAGGAATGGACGAGGACGGGAAGCGCAAGTAAGGAAAAGATTTTTGCGAGGGCTGCGTGCTTGGACGCGGCGGTGAATTGATGCGAGTGGCTCTGGGAGTTTCGGGGGGAGTGGCGGCATACAAGGCCGCGGAGCTGGTACGCCGGCTGCAGCAGGAGAAGCTTGCGGTACAGGTGGTGATGACGCGCGGCGCGCAGGAGTTCGTGGCGCCGCTGACGTTCGCCGCGCTGACAGGCGAGAAAGTGATCACCGAGCTTTTTGGCGAGAAGCAGGCGACGGCGAATCTGGAGAGCGCGATCGAGCATATTGCTGTTGCGCAGCGCATCGACTTGCTGGTGATTGCGCCGGCAACGGCGGACATTTTGGCGAAGCTGGCGAACGGCATCGCGGACGATTTTCTGACCACGCTTTACCTGGCGACGAAGGCGCCCGTGATTGTGGCGCCAGCAATGAACGTCAACATGTGGGAGCACGCGGCGACGCAGAAGAATTTGGAGACGCTGAGAGCGCGCGGCGTGCGCGTGGTGCAGCCGGATGAGGGTTATCTGGCGTGCGGAATGGTGGGGCCGGGGCGACTGGCGGGAATTGAGGCGATTGCGAGCGCGGTGTGCGAGACGCTGGGGCTGCGGCACGATTTGGAGGGAATGAAAATCGTGGTGACGGCGGGGCCAACGATTGAAGACGTGGACCCGGTGCGGATGCTGACGAATCGCTCGTCGGGGAAAATGGGTTACGCGGTGGCGGATGCGGCTTGGCGTCGCGGCGCGCACGTGACACTCGTGAGCGGGCCGACGGAGCTGCATGCGCCGAATGAAGTGGATTGGGTTCCGGTGCGGTCGACGGAAGAGATGCACGTTGCGGTGCGCGAGCGTGCGAAAGATGCGGACGCTCTGATCATGGCGGCGGCGGTGGCGGATTATCGCCCCGCGGAGCGAGGAACGCAGAAAATCAAGCGCAGCGAAGGACGATTGACGCTCGAGCTCGAGCCTACTGCAGATATTCTGGCGGAGTTGGGGCGGGAAAAAGGGGTGCGGATTTTGGTGGGGTTCGCCGCGGAAACGGACCACGTGGCGGAAAACGCGCGGCGCAAACTGGCGGCGAAGGGCGCGGACATGATTGTGGCCAATGATGTAACGCAGGAAGGCGCGGGGTTCGACACGGATACGAATATCGTGACGTTCTTCTTGCGCGACGGACGAGAAGTGGCGCTGCCGAAAATGCCGAAGTTCGACGTGGCCAATCGGATCTTGGATTGCGTGATGGAATTGCGCAAGGGCGTGAAGTGAAGGGCGAGGCGCGCGCCAACGTCGAAGCATGGCTGGAATACTTTAGCGAGCTGAGGATTTCCTCCTTTTACCTGGACCGCGCTGAGCCGGCGGGCGCGACAGCAGCGGGTTCTTCGGTCACGAGCACGGCTCCTGCCACAGCAACCTACGTTCCAACGAGCAGCGCAGCGATGCGCGCGAAGCTGCAAGCTTCGGCGCCCGCGCCGGTGGCCCCGCTGCCGGTCGTAAAATCGGCTTCGCTTTTCGAGGCCGGGCCACGCGTCGAAAACGATACGCTCGAACGCATACGAGAGGACATCGGCGACTGCAAACGGTGCCGGCTGTGCCAGCAGCGCAACAAAATTGTCTTTGGCAGCGGCAGCGCGCGTGCGGACCTCGTTTTTGTGGGCGAAGGGCCGGGGCGCGATGAAGATATTCAGGGCCTGCCATTCGTGGGGCGCGCTGGAAAACTGCTGACGCAGATGATCGAAGCGATGGGACTCAAGCGCGAGGACGTTTACATCTGCAACGTGGTGAAGTGCCGGCCGCCGGAAAATCGCGCGCCGGAGCCGGATGAGATGGACACGTGCTCGCCGTTTTTGTACCGGCAGCTTGCGGTGATCAAACCGAAGGCGGTGGTTTGCCTCGGCGCGATTGCGTTTCAAGCACTCTACGGCGCGAAGCAATCGATTTCGCGTTTGCGCGGGCAGTGGCTGGAGTTTCGCGGAATTCCCATGATGGCCACGTATCACCCGGCCTACCTGCTGCGCAATCCGAACGCCAAGGGCGAGGTGTGGGAAGATTTGAAAAAAGTGATGGTGCATCTCGGGCTGAAAGTTCCCGCCAGAAGCTAGAAGAAATCCTGTTACATTAAACGCTTTGCAATGGCGCGCTGATGCGCGGAATTTCGCATTTGCTGCGAACAAACTGTTTGCGGAGTGAGGCGTGGGAATTTTTCTGGGGCTTGCGGCGGCGTTCAACTGGGGCGTGGCGGACTTCGCGGCGCGGTTCGCGACGCGGCGCACCGGCGCGCTACGAGCGCTGCTGTTCATGCAATTGACGGGATTCGTCGCGCTTACGGTGGGCATGGCGGCGACGGGGCACTGGGCGCGATTTTTTCCGGCGTTTCGATGGAGCATCTGGGCGTGGATCGTGGTGGCGGGAATTTTGAGCGCGCTGGGCGCGCTGGCGCTCTACCGCTCGTTCGAAATCGGCATGCTGGCGCTGGTGTCGCCGATTGCGTCGAGCTATCCGGCGCTTACGGTGGTGCTGGCGATTTCGACGGGGGAGCGGCTGACGCGGGCGCACGCGCTGGGCGTGACCGCGGTGATTATTGGAGTGATCATCGCAGCGGTGGCGCTGCCGGCGAAGGACGCGGCCGTGGAGAACGCCGCCGTGTCTGCGCGCGACCATCGCGCGCATTTGCTGCGCGGAGTGCCATGGGCGCTAACGGCGGCGCTGGTGTTCGGCGTGAATTACTGGATTTTGGGATTTCGCATAATGCCGGTGTTCGGCGGATTCGCGTCGGTGTGGGTGATACGGCTGGTCTCGTTTTTGTTGCTGGCGGTGCTGCTCCGGCCGTTGGGGCAGCGGTTAGAAGTTCCGCGCGGCTCGACGGCGTGGCTGATTTTATTCATGGGGCTGACGGACACGACAGGATTCGTGGCGAACAATTTCGCGTTCAAACAGGAAGAGATCGCCATCGCCACGGTGCTGGCCTCTCTCTACGGTGTAGTGACGCTGCTGTTTGCGGCGGTGTTTTTGCAGGAGAGACTCGGGCGCAGGCAGTGGGCGGGCGTGGCGCTGATTTTTGCCGGCGTGGCGCTAGTCAGCATGTAGAGAGCGGCGAAGCTGTGAGCTTTGGGAGCGCGAGTTTGGCGCGTTGCGGCAGGCTGCTACACTACCTCAAGTATGATTCCGCGATTTTGCGAAGTGGCGCTTCCGGTTCCGCTGCGAACGACCTTCACGTACGCAATTCCTGAACACTTGGCGGATGCGGAAATCATCGGCAGCCGCGTGGTGGTGCCGTTCGGCAACCGGGCTATGGCCGGCGTAGCGGTGAAGTTCGCTTTGAACGCGCAGACCGGCAAGAGCACGAAGGAAATTGTCGAAATTGTGGAT
>JASHQB010000257.1 GCA_030037775.1 Candidatus Acidiferrales bacterium | reverse complement strand
GAACGCATCTCCGACGCCGTCGCGCTCATCCTGCGCACCGCGGAATAGGAGGCGATGATGACTTGGCTCAGGCGTTTATTCCGCAAATCGAAACAAGATGCCCAGCTCGACTCCGAGTTGCGCTTTCACATCGAGCAGCAAACTGCTGACAACATCGCGGCCGGCATGCCTGCCGACGAAGCGCGCCGCCGCGCCCTCGCCCAATTCGGTGGTCTCGAATCCCGCAAAGAAGAAGCCCGCGAAGTTCGCGGCACACAATTTTTCGATACGCTTCTGCAAGACATTCGGTTTGCGTTTCGCATCTTGCGCCGGACGCCTCTGGTCACTGGTGTCGCTATTTTTTCTCTGGCGCTGGGAATTGGCGCAAACACAGCGATTTTCAGCCTCATCGACGCGGTCATCCTGCGCATGCTGCCCGTGCAGAATCCCGAGCAACTTGCGCAGATCAAATTTCGCTCGCCGGACTCGGCTAATCCACGAGGATCCGTGACCAATCCTATATGGGAGCAGGTTCGCGATCATCAGGACGCCTTTTCCGGCGCAATCGCTTGGTCGCCGCAAGAGTTTGATCTCGCGGCCGGCGGCGAAGTGAACAACATCTCCGGCGTTTACGCCAGCGGCGATTACTTCACCGTGCTCGGAGTGCGTCCGGCTGCGGGACGCTTATTCTCCGCTTCTGACGATGTGCGTGGCTGCTCCGGCGTTGCCGTCCTGGGCTACGGCTTTTGGCAAAGCCATTACGCCGGCGCGCAATCGGCGCTCGGCTCCGCGATTCACCTCAATGGCCATTACTTCCCGATCATCGGCGTAGCCCAGCGTGGCTTTTCCGGCACGGACGTGGGCGAAAAGCTGGATGTAGCTATTCCGATTTGCGCTGAGGCGATCCTGCAAGGCAAGGATTCTTCGCTTGATGTGCGCGACGATTGGTGGCTGCTCATGATGGGCCGGCTGAAACCCGGAATGACCGTTGAGCAAGCCGACGCCCGCATGAAAGTTCTGTCGGGCCCGCTTTTCGGAGCAGCTGTGCCGCAGGATTGGCCCGCGAAGTACCAGGACGTATTTCGAAAATACACGTTCGCTATTTTCCCCGGCGACACGGGCACCAGTGGTTTTTCTGGCCTGCGTCAACAGTATAGCCAACCGCTCGAAGTGCTGATGTTCGTGGTTGGACTTGTTCTGCTGATCGCTTGCGCCAACATTGCCAGCCTCTTGCTCGCCCGTTCCGCGGCCCGTCAAAAGGAAATCGCGGTCCGGCTGTCGCTCGGCGCCTCGCGCGCACGCCTGATTCGTCAAGTACTCACGGAGAGCGTCGTTCTTTCTGGCGTGGGTGCGCTCCTTGGCGTCTTCTTCGCGCGCTGGGGCAGCGCACTCGTGGTCCGCTTCGTTTCCACGCAACAGAGCCCGGTATTTCTGGATGTTCAGATCGATGGCCGAGTCTTGGCCTTCACAATCGGCATTGCCGTATTATGCGGCTTGCTCTTTGGCATTTTGCCTGCCTTCCGCGCCACGCGTGTTTCGGCCATGTCTGCGATGAAAGAAGGCCAGTCGCAAGGTGCTCGCAGCCGCTCTCAGTCCGTCGCAGCGCGCTGGATCGTCGCTGTGCAAGTTGCACTCTCCCTAATCCTTCTGGCCGCCGCCGGCTTTTTCATTCGCACATTTACGAATCTGATGACCCTCGACTCCGGCTTCGACCGCAACAATGTTCTCATGGTCGAAACGAATATTCACAGCGCGCGGGTTCCCGAGCCCGCGCGCGCTCCGCTTTACGGCCAAATGCTCGCAAAATTGCAAACCCTTCCAGGCGCGGTCTCGGCAAGCCAGTGCTGGATGATGCCTCTTTCCGGCAGACAATGGGATAGCAGTTTGACGATACGCGGTCGTGCGCTTCCCGCCGGCGTCGAGCCGGATGCTTTCTTGAACTGGGTGACTCCAGAATACTTCGAGACCATGCGGACGCCCTTGCTCGAAGGACGCACTTTTGACGCCCGTGATACCGCGACTTCGACGCCTGTCGTAGTCGTTGATCAATTGCTGGCGCGCCGTTACTTTGGCAGTCGAAGCGCCGTCGGCGAGCACTTAGTGGGCGGTAGCGACGAAATGCTCAGGCAGCCGATGGAAATCGTCGGGGTGGTGCAGGACGCGAAGTACAACTCCCTGGACGAGAATTTTCAGCCGGAAGCGTATTTCCCGCTATCACAGATCCAGAAAGATGTGGGCGAAGACAGCACGTTCGAAATTCGGACTGCGATGACGCCCGGCGCGCTGATTCCCGCCGTGCGCGAGGCCATGGCTAGCGTGAACAAATCCGCGTCGCTGCAATTCACCACGCTGAAGCAACAGGCCGACGATTCCGTGCTTCAGGAACACTTGATGGCCGTCCTCTCCGGCTTCTTCGGTGGCCTCGCGCTCCTGCTCACCGCCATCGGCCTCTATGGCGTGATGGCCTACGTGGTCACGCTGCGCACCCACGAGATCGGCATTCGCATGGCCCTCGGCGCGCAACAAGGCTCGATCCTTCGCCTTGTCATGCGTGATGCAGCGATTGTTCTTGTCGCCGGCATCGCCGCCGGCCTCCTCGGCTCCATATGGATCACGCGCATGGTTCAACAGCTTTTGTTCGGTCTCAAGCCCAACGATCCCTCGACTCTTGCGCTTGCGGTTGTCGTGCTCGTCGCCGTCGCTCTCCTTGCGACCTACATCCCCGCGCGCCGCGCCATGAAGGTCGACCCCATGATCGCTTTACGCTACGAATAGGAGCTTTGCGATGGCCTGGCTCTCTCGTTTATTCCGCAAATCGAAGCAAGACGCCCAGCTCGACTCCGAGCTTCGCTTTCACGTTGAGCAGCAAACTGCTGACAACATCGCCGCCGGCATGCCTCCCGACGAAGCCCGGCGGCAGGCGCTCATTGAACTCGGCGGTGTCGAGCAGGTCAAAGAAAGAGTGCGCGCCATCCGTTTCGGTAGGTTCCTGGAGACCTTCACCCAAGATGTTCGTTTCGCCCTGCGCATTCTCCGCAAAACGCCGCTCATCACGAGCATCGCCCTGCTTTCTCTCGCTCTCGGCATCGGTGCCAACACAGCCATTTTCAGCTTGATCGACGCCCTCATGCTCCGCATGTTGCCTGTGCAGAATCCTGAACAGCTCGTGCAAATCGGGTTGAAACCTCGCATGGGTCAAAATGCGAACACCACCGTAACGAATCCGATTTGGGAGCAGGTGCGCGATCATCAGGACGTTTT
>JASHQB010000256.1 GCA_030037775.1 Candidatus Acidiferrales bacterium | reverse complement strand
ATCGGCGAACACAAATCCGTCGCGCGTGACAATTCCGCCCGCTTCCACGGCGATCGGCGACGCGAACATCGGCCCAGCAACCACGCAAGTATGGAATTCCCCGTTTTCGCCGCACGGATCGACAGACGGGGGCAATTCCGCGAGCAGTTGCGCGTCGAACGCGCGGCCCGCAAATCGGCCATCGAGCTTTCTGGGGTCGACGCAGGTCAAATGCGCGCGCAGGCCGCCGGCAATCATTTCCTTTGCCAGCTCGCGCGTCGGCTTCAGCCACAGCGGAAACACGGGAGTCATGCCGCACTTCGCCAGATTTTCTTCGCGGTATTTGCGAATGTCCTCCAAAAACAAGTCGCCGAAAACCATGTGCGTAATTCCTTCGGCGCGCGCTCGCGCCATCGCTTCAGCCATGGCACGCTCGTAAACTTCATTCGGGCACGGCGACGGAATTTGCACTTTCACCACCGGCAATCCCGCTGCAGCGGCTTGCGCGTCCAGCAGCGATTCGCGCACCGCGTGCATCGCCACGCGCTGATATTTTTGATTCACCGTGGTCAGCAGAGCAACCACTTCAATCTCGCCCCGCTGGCGCATGACGTGCAGCGACCACGCGCTGTCCTTGCCGCTGCTCCATGCCAGCCACGCTTTAGGTTTTTCAGGCATTTTCACACAGGAAAGAATTCATTCAGGATAAATCAAATACTTCGCGCGCATCGTGCGGAATTTGTCCAAGTCGTCCTGCCAGTCCCAGACGATCCGGTACGGATCTTCTCCGGATTTCAATTTCGCGATGGTGTCCGCGTTGCCGACCAGCTCGATCATTTTGTCCAGCGACAAATGGCCGGGATACAGTTTGTTGAGCGTTGCCGCAACCACTAATCCCGTCAGCATCGAATTCATCGACGCGCGGTCCGTAATCACCAGCGAAATTCCCTGGCACAGTTGCCCGCTGTACGACCCCGAATTCGGCGTGAACTGCGTGGCCACAAATCGCACGCCCGGCACGAATTTCCGGTTCAGCTCGTCGGCGAGCTGCATCGCCTGAATCCACGGCGCGCCAAAAAGCTCGAACGGCGTGTCCGTCCCGCGCCCCACGGAGATGCCGCCGGCCTGCAAAATGTCCAACCCGGGATAGGGAATCGCCGCCGTGAGCGAGCGCAGGTTCGGCGACGGCGCGATCCACGCGAGCCCGGTCTGCTCGAAATAATCCTCGCGATGCCAATCTTTCATCTGGATCACGTGCAAATCCGCACCAGTTTTATTTTCCGCGTTGAACATCTGCGCGAGCTCGCCCAGCGTCATCGCGTAGCGTACCGGCTCCGGAAACGGCGCGACGAAGCTCAGCTTGTCGGCATCGAGCATCGGCCCCTCGATGGTAATTCCGTCGATTGGATCTGGCCGGTCGAGCACATAAAAGGCCATGTGATGCTGCGCCGCGGCCTCCATCGTATATTCCATCGTCGTGGTAAACGTGTAAAACCGCACGCCTGCGTCCTGAATGTCGTACACCAGCGCATCCAGCCCGCGCAGCATTTCATCCGTCGGCCGCCGCGTTTCGCCGTACAAACTGTAGATCGGCAAGCCCGTGGCCGCATCCGTCGTCGACGCCACGTTCTCATCTTCCCTGCCAAAAATTCCGTGCTCTGGACTGAAAATCGCCGCGAGCTTCACGCCCGGCGCGTGCGCCAACACATCTATCGTCCGCCGTCCCCCGCGGTCCACGCCGGTTTGATTCGTGATCACGCCAATCGTTTTTCCCGCGAGCGGCGCAAAGTTCTCCTGCTCGAGCACATCGATCCCCGTCTGCGTCTCGTCGCTGCGATGGTAAATTCCGTCCAGCCCATAAGGCCGCTGCGCATCGGCGCTGCGTTCCACCTTCGACGTGAAGCCCTTCGTGTCTCCAATATTCAGCGCCGCCGCAACCGCGGTCGCCACCTTCGACCTCACAGCGACCATGCCGGTGCGCTGGTACGGATGCACCGCGTTCGCCAGCAAAATCACAAACGTCTGGCTCGCCGGATCGATCCACACCGACGTGCCCGTAAATCCCGTGTGCCCGTACGAGCCCAGCGGAAACAAATCTCCGCGCGGCGACGAATACGCCGTGTCAATGTCCCAGCCGAGCCCGCGCACATTCGGGCTCCACGGCGGCGTCTGTGGTGTGGTCATTTTGTGCACCGTCGCCGCGGAAAAGATTCTTCGCGGCGCGCCGCCCACTGTCGTGACTCCCCCATCGAGCATCATCTGGCAATAAATCGCCAGATCATCCGCTGTCGAAAAAAGCCCCGCGTGCCCGGCAACTCCTCCAATCGCGCGCGAACGCGGATCGTGCACCACGCCGCGCAATACGTGTCCCAGCCCCGATCCCGGCTTCGCGCCCGGCGGCAAGTCGATCTCCTCCGTCGGCGCGATATTCGGAACCCACGACTCCGGCGGCAAAAATCGCGTATGCGTCATGCGCAACGGCTTGTAAAAATTCTCCATCGCGTACTGATCGAGCGGCTCGCCCGTGACGCGCTTCACCAGCTCGGCCAGCAAAATAAAATTCGTGTCGCTGTAAACGAAGTGGTCTCCCGGCGGTGCGATCAGCGTCTCATTGTCAATTTCGTGCATCAACGCATCTTCGCCACCCAACGCAGCCTCGAGCGGCGGGTCCGGCGCCAGACCCGACATGTGCGTCAGCAGCATCCGAATCGTGATCTGATCTTTCCCATTCGGCGCAAACTCCGGCACGTACTTCACCAGCGGATCGTTCAGTCGGATTTTCCCTTCCTCCAGCAGCCGCATGATCGACGGCGTCGTCGCAAACAGTTTC
>JASHQB010000255.1 GCA_030037775.1 Candidatus Acidiferrales bacterium | reverse complement strand
TGTTTCTTCTGTTTGTTGTGTTGTTCAGCGTGGACTTTTATGTCGGCCAGATCCTCCGCCAGGAATACATTAGCGCCGCTGAGCAGCAGCTCAGTTCCCTCGCGCAGATAGCTCGGGCTCACCCCCCGCAGTCTGACGATGATGCGGCTTTGGCTTCCTGGGCTTCCTCGATGTCACGAAATGGCGCTCGTGTGATGCTGATAGCGGCCGATGGCCACGTGCTGGCCGATTCAGCCCATGACGCCGAAACAATGGAAAATCACTCGGATCGGCCCGAGTTCCGCGCTGCCGTGGCTCAAGGACAGGGGACCTTCGTACGGCATAGCAGCACGCTGGACCGCGATATGGTCTATTGGGCTGTTCGTTTCGATCGTCCGGCCCAGCCTCCAGTAATTATTTGCCTTGCCGCTCCTCTGGCTCCCATCAACGCTTCTCTCGCCTCTGTTCGCCATGCTCTTTGGAAGGTCTCTGCGTTGATTCTGGTCGTCGGCGTCGCTATCTCCTTGCTTTTTTCTCGTGGGTTCGTGCGCCGGATTGAAGACCTCAAGGGATTTTCTCGCCGCGTCGCCGCGGGAGATTTCAGCTCTCTGCACGGTGACTCCGGTAACGACGAATTGGGCGAACTGGCGGCAGAGCTGAACGAAACCGCCGGGAGGCTTAGCGCCACGATTCGGTCCCTCACCGACGAGCGCAATCGTTCCGCCGCAATTCTTCGTAGCATGGCCGAGGGCGTGGCAGCTGTCGATGCTCACTCGCGACTAGTGTTCTGCAATGAAGCATTCGCGAAGATCTGGAACATCGATGTGGAGGATGCGGTGGGCCGGTCCGCAATCGAAGTGATTCGTCAGCCCGACGTCCTCGAATTAATCCCTGAGGCGCTGGCCACCGGGAAGACTTTGATTGGAGAGATTTCCTTTGGGGGAGCGCGCCCGCGCAATTTCTCCGCCACTGTTGCTCCCATTACGCCATTTGAGGCGGCCGATTCGCCCTCATCGGCTTCGCGAGGAGTGGTCATCGTGCTGCACGAAATCACAGAGCTGCGCCACCTCGAGCAGATTCGAAAAGACTTCGTCGCCAACGTTTCCCATGAGCTTCGTACCCCCCTCACGGCCATTCAGGGATTCGCGGAAACCTTGCTGACCGGCGCGCTGGAAGACAAGGCTAATAATCGGCGCTTCGTCGAAATCATCGGCAATCATGCTGCGCGATTGGCCCGTCTGAGCAATGATCTTCTCAGACTTTCGCAAATCGAGGCAGGGAAGATGAACGCCGATTTTCAGCCCGTCGACCTGAAACTTCTGGTCGACGGTGGCATCGAGGCGGCAAGAGCTGCAGCCACTCAGAAAAAACTCACCATCGCCGAGCCGGACTTGCCCTCCAACTTGCCCCGCGTACGCGGGGACGCGAACCTTCTGCGCGACGTTCTGCGCAACCTGCTCGACAACGCCATCCAGTACACGCCCGCAGGCGGCCGCGTCGACGTTACTGTCACTGTCAATGACGGTCTCGCTGTCGTGACCGTGTCGGACACAGGCATCGGCATTCCCCAGTCTGACCAGCCTCGCATCTTCGAGCGCTTCTATCGAGTCGACGCCGCTCGCTCCCGGGAAGTGGGCGGCACCGGACTCGGTCTCGCCATTGCCAAGCACGTCGTCGAGGCTCACGGCGGGAAGATCTGGGTCGAAAGCCAGGTCGGCAACGGCTCCGCATTTCATTTTTCCGTGCCTGTTCAACCGGCTCCCGAACTCTCGAGGAATTCATAGATTCTTCATCTGCTTGCAAAGCAGATTGCACAGATTGCGAGCGTAATAACTATTCCTGCGGAATTCCACCAGGCAAGATAGCTTGGCTTGGATTCTGGGTTCACGGAGGGAAAATGGCTTCTCCGGCCAGCGGCCCTAGCAGTATTTACCAGACTGCCTTGGAGACCTATCTGGTTTCCATGGCTCGCACTGTCGAAGGCTCCGTCAACCGTGCAATCGAGGCACTGTTGACCCGGAACAGTGAGATTGCCAGCGGCGTTTTTCTGACGGAGCCGCGCATCAACGAAATGGAAATCATCATCGACGATCACGCGATTCGCGTTCTCCGCGAAGGCGGTATTTCGGAGCATGAGGTTCGCCACATCGTTGCCTGCCTGAAGATCAACAATGACCTTGAACGTATGGCCGACCTCGCTGTCAACATCTCTCAGCGCGTGATCTCCCTTTCGCAGATGCCGGATGTGGCGGCGCCGCTGGAGCTTGAGCCTATGAGTGCATCGGTGCGAAGCATGGTCAGCCGCTGTTTGGGTGCGTTGACTTGCCGCAACATCACTCTTGCAAACGAGGTTCTGGAGGCGGAGCCCGCAGTCGATGATTTTCGCGACCGCATGTTTGAACGCCTATTGTCTGAAATGAAGGAAGAGCCCGCATCGGTTGGCGCGAACATGCAGTTCATCTTGGCCATTCGCAATCTGGAGCGTATCGCGGATCACACGACGAACATCGCCGAAGACGTAGTTTTCTGGCTACATGGGCTCGACATTCGTCACGGGAAAGCGAACTCCTTCAACATCAAGAGCTTAGCTGCCGGCCGCGAGGATATGTAACAGAATATTCACATGTCTCTCACGTCGTGTTCAAAGTCCGCTGGCACTCTCCGTGCGCCGTACGGAGCAGGTCTTGAGCCTCACCCCACATCGCAAGGGACAAAAACGGATCTGCTGCGTCACCTCGAATGGCTGGCGTCACCCCGGCGCCAGCCCCTCTCTCTCGGCGGTCGAAACAGCGGGCGGCCTGATGAGAAGTTCGGCGGCAGGTTTCCGCAATTTTCCCAATCGAAATGGCCTATGCAAAACTTACTGAAATCCTCAAGGAGGAGTGAATGAAGCGCATCTTGCTCAGCTCGTTGGCAGTGATTCTATTCGCAGCATCCGCGTTTGCACGAACGGACGGGGACCAGGCTGCAAAGCCCTCAGACAGCGGCAGCTCGACGACTGCTGCCGCCCCGGCCAGCAGCACGGCCAAAAAAGCACCCGTCGCAGAGAGTTCCTCGGTTACCCCGGCCACTGCGGCAACGACGCCGGCAGCTAGTGCGCCAGTCCAGCAGCAGAAATCGGAAAGCTCGTCGACGAATCCGCCGGCAGCGTCGCAAACTCAGACAGCCGTGGCCACGGTTTCGTCCGATTCAACCGAAGAGTCCGCTGGAGCGGCAACCTTCTCGCACTCGGATACGCAGTCGGACCAGGATGATCAGTCGCCGCTTTATTTCAGAATCGGTGGCGCCGAGTTTTCGCCCCTAGGCTTCCTGGACGCGACGTCAGTCTTTCGCTCGACCGACGTGGGCAGCGGTATCGGCACCAGCTTCGGCAGCATTCCGTTCAACGGCGCGTCGCCCGCAGGCCAACTGACCGAACTGCGTTTTAGTGCGCAGAACTCCCGCCTCGGAATGAAGATTGACGCCGACCCCGGAGGCGATCTCAAAGTCAGGGGCTACGTCGAGACGGACTTCTTGGGCAACGCCGCGACCAACCTCCAGATTGGCAGCCACCCGGATACGCTGCGCATGCGGCTCTACTGGGTTGATGTTCACAAGGGCAAGGTTGAGGTTCTGGCTGGGCAGTCGTGGAGCATGATGACTCCCAATCGCATCGGAATCTCACCGATGCCCGGCGACCTCTTCTACACCCAAGACATGGATACGAACTACCAAGTGGGCTTGGTTTGGCTGCGCACACCGGGTTTTCGCCTCGTTCTCCATCCAAATGACAACATTGCTTGGGGCTTCGCGCTGGAAGATCCCGAGCAACAAAACGGCGGAGTTGTCACTTATCCCACTGGATTCAACGACAATCAGGTCGACGAGAACGGCAACGGCGGCGGCTCGAAAACGCCCAATAAGGGCCCGGACATCATTTCGAAGTTGGCGTTTGACACCCATCCGAACGGGGGCGGGCGTAACTTTCACATTGAAGTTGCAGGTGTGTACCGCGCGTTCCGTTTGAACACCGTTGGCCTCGGAAACGTCACAACATCGGCCGGCGGCGGCTCACTCAACATGAATCTCGAGCTAGTCAAGAATTTCCACCTGATCTTCGACTCCTTCTGGAGTGACGGTGGCGGCCGGTACATTTTCCAACTGGGTCCCGATTTCGCCGTTAACGTCAACAGCGCGGGAAACTTCGTGCCGTCGCCGATTCACGCGGATTCAGGCATAGGAGGTTTCGAATATACGATGAACAAGAGCCTACTCTATGCCTATTACGGCGGGGCCTATTTCGGGCGTGACTTTATAGCCACGGCAGGGACCGGCGGCACCACGACCTATACGGGTTATGGCTACCCCGGCTCGGCAAACAGCAACAACCGCACCATCCAAGAGCCGACGATCGGCCTCGTCCAGACCTTCTGGAAGAATCCCAAATACGGTGACATAAAACTCATCACGCAAATTTCCTACTTGTCGCGGAATCCGTGGGCTGACACGGCCACCTCCGCCACGGGTAGCAATCCAGGCGGGGCGCCAAGCGCGCACCTCGGAATGGCCTTCGCCGACTTGCGTTTTGACTTGCCGTAAATCCCTGCGGGCGGCCTGAGCTTGCGGAGCTTGGAGGCAAGAGAATGCCTCCAAGCTCTTCCTGCTAGAAGCGAGGAGTTTGCCTTAACCGCATTGGCATTCGGAGACAGGTTTCGGCAGTGTCGTTTAGCGTCTATTCATTGAGCCGTGACAGGTCTGCAACCCAGGCACGGCACGCTTCACGTAAATTTAGGAGGATTCAATGAAGTCGTTTAAAGCCTCAGCCATTCTCCTTGCGTTAATTCTGTTCGTAGGCACGGCGAAATCGCAAACTATGAACGCCGCGGGGGCTACTTTTCCTTATCCCATCTATTCCAAGTGGTTCGACAATTACCACAAGCTCCATCCAGACGTCTCCATCAACTACCAGAGCATTGGCTCCGGTGGAGGAATCCAGCAGCTCAAGGCCGGCACGGTGGATTTTGGCGCGTCCGACATGCCGCTGAACGATGAACTACTCTCGACGTTCAGTTTCAAGATCATCCAGTTTCCGACGGTTCTCGGCGCGGTCGTTCCCACGTACAATATTCCAGGCGTGAGCGCGGTCTTGAAGTTCACTCCCAAGGCGCTCGCGGGCATATACCTTGGAACGATAACCAAGTGGAATGACCCTGAAATCGCCGGAAGCAATCCGGGTGTTAATTTGCCAGCTAACGACATCATTGTCGTGCATCGCTCCGACGGCAGCGGCACGACCTTTGTTTGGACAGATTACCTTTCTAAGGTCAGTTCCGAATGGAAGAGCCGCGTGGGCAGCAACACCTCGGTCAATTGGCCTGTGGGATTGGGTGGCAAAGGCAATCCGGGAGTTTCAGGAGTTGTGGAGCAGACGCCCAATTCGATCGGATACGTCGAGCTTATTTATGTCATTCAGAATCATCTCAACTACGGCTTGGTGCAGAACGCGGCGGGCAAGTTCGTCAAAGCCAGTCTGGAGTCGGTCACCGCGGCAGCCAGCGGCGTCTCGGCCAAGATGGCGCAGGACGTTCGCATCTCCATCACCGATGCGCCGGGCGCCGACAGCTATCCGATTTGCAGTTTTACGTATCTGCTGATTCCCCAAAAAATTTCCGACGCGGGCAAAAGCCAGGCGGTCAAGAATTTCCTCCGTTGGATGTTGACCGACGGTCAGGGAATGGTGGAAGCTCTCGACTACGCTCGTTTGCCTAAGGCTGTCGTTGGGATTGAAATGCGGCATATTGCGGAAATTCAATAGCGATGGGTGTTTCGTCTAATCCTGCGGTCGGTCACGAACCTTACTTGGCACCGCGCGGTAAGGTTGGTGATTTTCTGGCTCGCCTCCGCGGAGGGGACGAAATTGCTCATCTTCTGACGCTCATCTTTGCTGCGGGCGTGATTCTAATCACCAGCCTTCTTGTGTATGAGCTGTGGATCAATTCAGCTCTTTCGCGCCACACGTTTGGCTGGAAGTTTTTCGTCACGAGTGTGTGGGATCCGGTCTTCAACCATTTTGGGGCGCTGCCATTTCTTTACGGCACTGTGATCACGACGGTGGTCGCTTTGATCATTGCGGTACCGCTGGGAGTTGGCGCGGCCATATTTCTGGCGGAACTAGCCCCGCCCCGCGCTTCCGATATGCTCGCGTTTGTCATCGACCTTCTGGCTGCGGTGCCGAGCGTAATTTACGGCGTTCTGGGAATCTTCGTGGTTGTGCCGTTCGTGCGCACTGCTCTGGGCCCGTTTCTCGAATCCACATTCGGTTTCTTGCCGCTGTTTAAGGGGCCGAGTTACGGTCTTGGGGTGCTGACCGCCAGCTTGGTTCTGACGATCATGATTATTCCCTTCATCATATCGGTGTCACGTGAAGTGCTGATGGCCGTACCCGTGGATCAGCGCGAAGCGGCTCTCGCTCTTGGAGCGACTCGCTGGGAGTCGACGATCCGCGTGGTCGTTCCCTTCGCAAGTACCGGCATCGCCGGCTCGATCTTTCTAGCCATGGCCCGCGCCCTGGGTGAAACCATGGCGGTCACCATGGTCATTGGCAACGACCCGCGAATCAGCGCATCGCTCCTGGCCCCGGGCTATTCGATCGCGGCGGTAATCGCAAACGAATTCACGGAAGCGACTGGCGCTCTTTATCTTCAGGCGTTGATTGAGCTTGGGCTGGTTCTGTTCTTGGTCACCTTCATTCTGAATGGCTTGGCTAGGTTGCTGATTGTCGCCACCGAGCAGCGCGGAGGAGGCACTCCCGCATGAACCTCCGCACGATTTGGCGTAAGACTTTGAACGTCACAATGCTAAGCCTTACCGGTGCCTGCACTCTTATTACAGTTTCCGTGCTGTTCTTCATTCTCGGTTATCTTGTTTACAACGGCGGAAGAGACTTGAGCTGGAATTTCTTCACCAAGCTTCCGACTCCTGTTGGCGAAACCGGCGGCGGTGTGGCGAATGCAATTGTAGGCAGCGCGAAACTCTTGTTCCTGGCTATGCTATTTGGAGTGCCGGTCGGCGTTATAGCAGGCGTCTATTTGGCGGAGTTCAGCGGGAAAACGATGAACTTCGTGGTGCGCTACACCACGGATCTGCTGAATGGCGTCCCTTCGATCGTCATTGGGATCTTTGCTTATAGCATCGTAGTTGTGCCGATGCGCCATTTTTCTACGTTGGCCGGAGGTTTTGCCCTCGGCGTGATGACAATCCCTATCACCGTTCGCAGCACGGAGCAATTCCTTCGCGCGGTTCCCAATCCGCTCAGGGAAGGAGCTTTGGCGCTGGGCGCAAGCAAATGGAAGACGATTCTAACGGTAATTGTGCCGGCGGCCGCTTCCGGCATCATTACCGGAATTATGCTCGCGCTCGCGCGCGTGGCTGGCGAGACAGCGCCATTGCTCTTCACCGCCTTTGGCAACCAGTTCTGGAGCCCCGGCTGGAATCAGCCGATCGCTTCTTTACCGATGGTAATTTATACCTACGCAACCGGCCCCTATGAAGAGTGGCACGAGCAGGCCTGGGCTGCGGGATTGGTATTGCTCGGACTGGTTCTGGTCGTTAACATTGGCACGCGCTTGGTTCTCGCGCGTAAGACCTCAGTCGCGAGGTAGAAAGCGATGGCCAGCGTGAGTCCCGTGAGAAACGCGGAAACCGAGAACATGAACAGGCAGCCGGATAACGCGCGCGACGCGGCGCCAAGCCTCGCCAAGCCTCCCGAGGCCCCGGCGGTGGCGAGTAGTTCGCTTCGATTCAAAGTTTCCAAGCTCAAGGTTTTCTATGGTTCCAAGGAAGTGCTGCATGGAATTGATCTAGAGATTTCCTCGAATGTAGTGACGGCTCTGATCGGCCCTTCCGGCTGCGGAAAATCCACCTTCCTGCGCAGTTTGAACCGCATGAACGAAACCGTTCGCCATGCTCGCCTTGAAGGGCAAATTCTGCTCGATGGTGACAACGTCCTCAATATGGATGTCGTACGATTGCGCCGCCGTGTCGGGATGGTCTTTCAGCGCCCGAACCCATTTCCGAAGTCAATCTTTGACAACGTCGCCTACGGCCTTCGCATCAACGGCTGCAAGGAGAAAATGTCAGACGCTGTCGAACACAGCCTGCGGCGCGCGGCTCTTTGGGAGGAGGTTAAGGATCAGCTTCACAAGTCTGCCTATGCCTTGTCGGGCGGCCAGCAACAGCGGCTCTGCATCGCGAGGGCCTTGGCCGTCGACCCCGAAGTCTTGCTTCTGGACGAGCCGTGTTCCGCGCTTGACCCTGTGACGACTGCCAAAATTGAAGAACTGCTGTTCCAGTTGAAGCCGACCTGCACCATCGTCATCGTTACCCACAACATGCAGCAGGCCGCCCGTGCCAGTGACTTCACCGCCTTTCTCTTGGAAGGCAACCTCATCGAGTTTCAGAAGACGCCCAAGCTTTTCACAACGCCGAGCGACCCGCGCACTGAGGCATATATCACCGGCCGTTTCGGCTAGAGAAGAATCAAAGGCAACGCGGGCCGAAGCCTAAAGATTCAGCCCTCGCGTAAGATACCTGCAAGCACAGGAGCATCAATGGAAAGGCATTTCGAACACGATCTGGAGGAGCTGAAAGAGCGGCTACTGTGGATGGCCAGCCTTTCCGAACACGCGGTTCATCGCGCAGTGCAGGCGGTCTTCGAAAAGAACGAAGCATTCGCGACGGAGGTTCTCGAAGGCGAAAAAGCGATCAACGATATGCAGATTGAGATCGACGATCGCGTGATGCAGCTTCTCGCACTGCAAGCGCCGATGGCTGTGGATCTGCGTTTTATTCTGGCCACTTCACGCATCAACAACGATCTGGAGCGCATTGGAGACCAAGCCGTTAATATCGCGCAATCGGCCCTGCGAATCCTCCGCCATCCGCAGGTGAAACCCTACGTCGATCTGCCTCGCATGAGCGATCTTGCCGAAGGAATGGTTCGCGACAGCATCGCTGCGTTCATCCGCCGGGACGATGAACTCGCCAAGTCCGTTCTCATCCGCGACGACCTGGTCGATAGTCTTCGTGATCAGATTTTCCGCGAACTACTTACTTACATGATGGAAAACTCTGCCGTTGTGTATCCCGCGTTCGAGCTGATTCTCGTCACGAAGAACCTCGAACGAATCGGTGACCATGCCACCAACATCGCCGAGGACGTCATCTATATCGTCGCCGGTCGTGACGTCCGGCATCTTGCCGCCGACCGCCGCTAGGCCGCGTCTCGGCTCCCCTTTCCTCACCAAGAGCGGGCATCATTAGACGAAACTCCACGCATGCGCCACGCGTAGTAACATTATGGACATGACGCTGCTCTCTCAAAGCAATGGTTTCGCTATTCGCGCAGAGAAAGTCTCGCGCCATTATCAAATGGGGGAGGCGCTCATTCGCGCTGTGGACGATGCCAACTTCTCGATTGCCACGGGCGAATTCGTCGCATTGCTCGGCAGCTCCGGGTCGGGAAAATCCACACTGTTGAATCTGCTCGCTGGTCTTGACCGTCCCACCGGCGGCGCGATTCTGGTGCAAAACCGTAATCTTGCTGAAATGGATACTCACGAACTCGCTCGATATCGCAGCGGCACCGTCGGCATGGTTTTCCAGGCGTTCAATCTCTTGCCGCGCATGACCCTCGAGGAAAACGTCGAGCTTCCTTTGCGCTTGGCTGAAGTCCAGCGCGGTGAACGTACCGCGCGTGTGCGCGAAGCGCTGGAGCGCGTCCGCCTGGAGAAACGCCTCACGCATCGGCCCAGCGAACTCTCTGGCGGGGAACAGCAGCGCGCCGCGCTGGCTCGCGCCTTGGTCAATCGCCCCAGGATTCTGCTGGCGGACGAGCCCACTGGCAATCTCGACAGCGCCACCGGCGAAGAGGTCATGTTTCTTCTTCGATCCTTCAATCAGGATCTCGGCATGACCGTCGTGATGGTGACGCACGAGCGTCCCTTGGCCGACCGCTTCGCTCATCGCATTCTGACTCTTGCCGATGGCAAACTCGTTTCAGAAACACCGGCGAGCGAATCGGGAATTCGGGAGGCAGGGGTGCGGCAATGAAAATCGGCGATTTGACCGAACTGGCGTTCCGCAACTTGCGCGAAGCCATGCTGCGCAACTCCCTCACGACACTCGGCGTGGGCGTCGGCGTCGCTTCGCTGGTTGCCATGCTTTCTCTGGGCGTCGGTTTGCAGCAATTCGCTTCCAAGCGCCTGGCGACCAGCGGTCTGTTCAACGCTATCTTTGTCTATTCGCAAGCCGATATGCAGGAGTTCCGCGGTCCGCGCCGCGCCTCCTCCACTCCTGCCTCCCCCGCATCGCGCCCGCTCGACGAATCAGCCCGCCGCGATTTGGCGCACCTACCCAACGTGACCGAAGTCTACCCGCAGATTCGTTTCATGACCGAAGTGCGCTTCGCCGATAGTCCATATCCCACCAGCGTGGCCGGTGTGCCCGATTCCGCGCGAAGCGACGGCGCATTCGACGGCATGCAGGGCCGTTTCTTCTCCAGCTCAGAAGCTGGCGAAGCAATTCTCCAGTCCGATTTCGCCAAGGAACTATCCGACAAGCCTGCGACTTTGATTGGCAAGGATCTCATCCTGCGGTATGCGGAACGGCAAGCGCTCGATTCAGCCGATGCGGCTCACGGCTCTTCGCGCGCGAAGGGCGACTCGGCAGATTCGGGTTTTTCCGTCGTCCCGCACGAAAGGCAATTGCGCATCATCGGCATCGTTGACACCGAGCCCGAAGGGGGATTCGGCGGGTTCGGCCGCAGTCGCGTGTTCATTCCGCTCCAGGTTGCCCAGCAGCTTAGCGCCACCGACGTCTCTGATCTTCGCCAGCTCGTCAACGGCTCCAGCTCCGGTCGTGCCTATTCCAGCCTTACCGTCCGCGTCAAAAGCCCCGGCGACGTGGAAAATGCCGAAGACGCCATCAAGGGCATGGGCTTCGCCACGTTTTCTCTTCTCGATACGACGAAAAATCTCCGCCTCTTTTTCACCGTCATCGACCTATTGCTTGGGATTTTCGGCAGCCTGGCTCTGGCCGTCGCCACGCTCGGCATCGTCAACACTCTGGTGATGG
This sequence comes from Candidatus Acidiferrales bacterium, assembly GCA_030037775.1. Lineage (GTDB taxonomy): Bacteria > Acidobacteriota > Terriglobia > Acidiferrales > UBA7541 > DAHUXN01. The sequence goes on along the minus strand of JASHQB010000255.1, from coordinate 514 downwards.
CCATTCTCGAGCGCCGCCGGGAAATCGGCGTCTTCAAAGCTCTCGGTGCGGACGATCGCGACGTCAAGCAGCTTTTCTTCGCCGAAGCGGGAGTCATGGGCCTGGTCGGCGGCATTGGCGGCGTATTTCTCGGCTGGCTCATTGGCCGGGCGCTCACATTCGGCACCAATGTTTATCTCTCCCGTCAAAATCTCCCGGCCGTCGACATTTCCGCCGTCCCGCTGTGGCTCGCCGTCGGCGCCATCGTGTTTGCCGTCGTCGTCAGCCTCATCGCCGGACTCTACCCCGCCTCCCGGGCTGCGCGCCTCAACCCGGTTGAAGCCCTGCGCTATGAATAGCATTTCGCTTTTGCTCAGTTCAGGTTTGCCGCAGGTCTGAGATAATTGCCGGTCGCTTATGCATCGTCGAAATTCCGTCCGTCGAATTCGCGTCCTAGCCGCCTTCATTCTGTTCGCCGGGCCTTTCATTCTTGCATCGGCGGCCCGCGCTGATCTCGGCCGCATCGAATGCCGTT
>JASHQB010000254.1 GCA_030037775.1 Candidatus Acidiferrales bacterium | reverse complement strand
CGGGCTGCCCGCCGTCGTCAACTTCGGACCGGGCGAAGCCGAGTCGGCATTCGCCGCACTTCGCGCGTTTCGCCCCGGCGGCCCACTGATGAGCGGCGAGTATTGGGACGGATGGTTCGACCACTGGGGTGAAGCCCACAATGTCACCGACGCAAAAGAGCAGGCGCAGGAGTTGGACTGGATGCTGTCGCGCGGCTCTTCGGTGAGTTTGTATATGTTCGAGGGCGGGACCTCGTTTGGCTTCATGGCCGGCGCGAATTACGACAAAGCCTATCAGCCGGACGTCACGAGCTACGATTACGACGCACCGTTGGATGAAGCGGGGCGTCCGACGCCGAAGTATTCTGCATTTCGCGACGTGATTATGCGCCATTTGCGCGGGTCGGATCTGCCGCCGGTGCCGGGCCCGATTCCCATGATTGAGATTCCCGCGTTCACGCTGACGAAGTCTGTTTCTCTCTGGAAAAGTCTCGGTCGTGCGATTCCGAGCGCGCGGCCCAAAACGATGGAAGCGGTAGGGCAGGCATACGGCTACATTCTGTATCGTACGCGCGTTCACGGGCCCGCGAAGGCCAGCTTGGTGGTCAACGAAGTGCATGATTACGCCACGGTGTTCCTGAATGGCGCTCGTGTTGGGACGCTCGACCGGCGGCTGAATCAAAATCGAATGCCGATCGATATTCCGAAAGACACATGCATTCTGGACATTTTGGTGGAGAATCTCGGTCGCATAAACTTCGGGCCAAAGTTGCGCGCGGATCGCAAAGGGATAACCGGATCCGTGACGCTCGATGGACGCGCACTGGACGGCTGGGAAATCTATCCGCTTCCGATGGACGACCCGGCGCCTCTGCAATTCTCAAGAGTCTCGGCTCAAGCGCCCGCGTTTTATCGAGGCACGTTCGATTTACGGCAGACAGGCGATACTTTTCTTGACGTGAGCAAGCTGGCCATGGGCGTGGCCTGGGTAAACGGCCACAATCTCGGCCGGTTTTGGAACATCGGGCCGCAGCAGACGCTGTACGTCCCGGGTGCCTGGCTCAAGGAAGGAACAAATGAAGTGATTCTGTTTGATCTCCAGGACGATGGAGGTGCACAACTTGTGGGGCGACGGGAGCCAATCCTGAATCAACCCGCCCTGGCCCCCGCGAGATGAGAATTCGATCCCACCTCGCGATGACACTCGGCCTTTCATAAGGACATCATTAAAACCCTGTAAATATTTTTCGCCCATTGCATTTTTCTCTGGCATTCCCCCACGGAGTTTGTTTACTCTCCGCCCGTGGATTACGATTCTCCATTAATGGTTGACGTAAGGAACGTGCGTGGTGCGCTATTGGACTGTCAGTTTGCGGCTTCTTCTTGCACTGGTCGCTGCAGGTGTGCCCGTTCGGCAGGCCAAGGCCCAAAGTCAACCGCCGCAAACAGCGCAGTCCACGCCCTCTGATAGTTCGACGGCCGCTGACGACACCAACCCGACGGTGTTCCCGCATTCCGACTCGAGCCGCTATTGGATTTCCGGCCAAGCCAACATCATTCTGCAGTGGCATCCGTCGTTTCCCGCAGACTATAGCGGCCCGAACAGCCTTTCTGCCGCAGCGCAGAGCGCCACATCGCACGTAGTCACGCTCTACACGGGCTACGAACTCACAGACACAACGGAAGTTCTTCTTGATCTCGAAGACTCGACCGGATCGGGCATCGGCAATGCGTTAGGCCTAGCCGGCTATACAAATCTGGATGTCGTCCGCACCGCGGCGGGCGTGCCGTTGTCGCATGCCCCATACATAGCCAGGCTCCTTTTGCGGCAAATCATCCCGCTCTCTTCCGAGCGCGTACCTGTCGAACGGTCTTACCTGGGCCTGGCGACCACGCTTCCCAAGCGTCGCATGGAGTTCTGGGTCGGCAAGTTCGCGATTCCCGATTTTCTGGATACCAGTGGCCCGGGCAGCGATTCTCATTTGCAGTTTTTGAATTGGACTGTCGATCAAAACGGCGCATACGACTACGCCGCCAATACTCGCGGCTACACTGACGGCGCAATGCTGGAATACGACGACGGCCGCTGGACCGCGAGATTTGTCGAAGCCCTCATGCCCAAAGTGGCCAATGGCATCAATCTGGATGCGGATATTGCCCGCGCACGCGCGGAGAATTTCGAAACCGACTACAACGGCGGACTCCTACACCATCGCGATGGCGCCATCCGCGTTTTGACCTACCTCAATCACGCGAACATGGGCAATTATCGCGAAGCGATCGATGAGTTTCTCGACGGAGAAACCCCTGTGCGGCCCGACATTATCGCCACGCGCCGCCAGGGCCGGCACAAGTACGGTGTAGGGCTCAACGTCGAACAGAACCTGAGCGATCGCATCCGCGTCTTTGGCCGCGTCGGATGGAACGACGGCCACAATGAGTCCTTTGTCTACACGGAAGTGGATCGCGCGCTCGATGTCGGCGAGGATTATCGCGGCGACGCCTGGCATCGCAAAAACGACCGCGTTGGCGCGGCATTTTCTGTGAACGCCCTTTCGGCCGATCACCGTGAGTATCTCGCGTTAGGCGGGCTCGGCTTCTTATTGGGAGACGGCGCGCTCAATTACGGCCAGGAGAAGATCGTCGAGGGCTATTACACGGCGCACTTGTGGCGCGGCGTTTTCACGTCGTTTGATCTCCAGCACATTAATAATCCCGGCTTCAACCAGGACCGCGGGCCAGTCCTGGTTCCTGCCGTGCGCCTCCACGTCGATTTCTAGGCAGCGATTTATTGGGTTGCTGTGGCTCAGAACAGCTTGTTGCCCTCCGAGATGGCCGCGTCAAGCTTCTGTTCGCCGGCCTCGGCTTCTCCATTGAGCTGCGTGAAGACGGCGTATTGCGCCGGTGTAGGCCTGGCGTAGCCGAGATCGATGTCCGCCGCTAGATAGGCCAGGTGGCTGCGAAGTTTCGTCTCGTGCAGCAGGCTGCCCTCGCTGGAGTGAATGTTCAATTGCACCAGATCTCCAATCACACCGTCGAGGTCGCCGATCGCCTGGCCGGCCTGTGCCTGGGTCAATTGATTCTGCCGCACGGCAGACTCGAGCTTCTCTCGCACGCCGATGGCTTCGTTGATTTTCTTATCCAGCGTGTCGAGTGTGTCGTGGATTTTGAGCTGCAGCGCGAGGCGTGCCGCAAGATCACTCTGACTGGCGGTCAGGCGAGGATCAAGCGCAACCCGAAAACTCTGCCGCGTTTTTTGGCCGCCGTAATCGAGCGTCACGGTATAGGTTCCAGGCGTCACCAGCGGACCCTGGGGCGTGTCGTCCAGACCGCCAGCGGCGATCGGCGGTTGAAAACCCTTCACTTCGGTAGCGTCAGAGTAGCGTAGATCCCATTGGAAGCGGTTCATGCCCGGCTCGATTGCGGTGAGCTTTTCTTCTTGCTCCTGTTTCTGCTGCTCCGGAGTTTCCAGGCTCTCCTCTTCTTCGCTTTTCTTGGGCTGTTTCTTCAGCAAGTGCAGGGTGAAGCGGCGGATCACCTGCCCCTGCGCGCCCGTAAACTCCAGCGTTGCGGGCGTTTGGCCGTCGTACCCGGGGGGAATATTGAAAAACACGGTCGCACCGAAGGCCGGGTTCTGGCCAGCGTTAGCGGGACCGAAATCTTCACTGGGCGCGCCGTAGGCATGGCTGATCCACACCTGCTCGGGGGCGAATAGAAATGCGCTGTCGGAGGAAACCTCCGGATTCTTGGTCAATTGTTCCAGCAACGAGAGATTGTCGAGGACCCAGAACGAGCGGCCATGGGTTGCAATCACCACATCGCCTTGCCGTGTGTCGATGGCGATGTCGCGCACCTGCGTCACCGGCAAATTGTTCGTGAGCGGCTGCCAGTGCGCACCTGCATCCAGGCTGACGTACAGCGTGTTCTTGGCGCCCAGAAAGAGCAGGCTTGCGTCGTGCGGGTCTTGGCGGAGATCGAACACGTAGGTGTCCTCGGGCAGGCCGTCGGTTATCGCTGTCCAGTGCTGGCCGAGGTCGGTGGTTTTGAAAACGTAAGGCCGGAAATCGTCCCACATGTAGCGCCGTGAAGTCAGATAGGCGGTGTTGCGGTCTGCGTAGGAAGGTTGAATCGAGCAAATCCAGGATTCGTCCGGCAGCCCCGGCGGATTCACCGCCTGCCAGGTTTGACCGCCGTCGCTGGTGACGTGAACCAAGCCGTCGTCCGAGCCGGCCCAGATGACGTTGTCGTCCATTGGCGAAACGGCTAGAGCGGAAATCCCCGGATAGACTTCCGCGCTCGAGTGATCGAGGTCAATCGGCCCGCCGCTCGGTGCTTCCGTCTCGGGCGCGTTGCGCGTGAGGTCCGGGCTGATGCGCTGCCACGTCTTTCCGTAATCGACGCTCTTCATCACGTACTGCGCGCCGATCAACAACTCGTAGGAATGAATCTGCACTTGCACAGGGCCGAGTTTCTTTGGCTTGATGGGCGCAAACAAGATCGGATGCGTCCAGCCGAAGCGGTATTTCAGTTCATTGGAGGCCGCGCCTTCCTGATAATTGGGCCACGGGCTCACGCTTTCGTATTGCCCGGTGGCAAGGTTGTATTTCAAGAAGATGCTGTAGTAACCGCTTCCGTAGGTGATGTTCGGATCGCCGGGTTGGGGAACGGAGTACGTGCTTTCGCCGTAAGCGACGCGTTGCCAATCGGAGGTCGGAATCGATCCGCCGCTCGAAGCGCTCGGCCCCTCGAAGGAGCCTTCGTCCTGTTGCGCGCCGTAGATGTGGAACGGGAACTGATCGTCGAGGTTAACGTGGTAGAACTGGCCTGTCGGTTGATTGTGCTCTTCGCTCCAGGTCTTGCCGCCGTCAGTGGAGACGGTCGCTCCGCCGTCGTTGCCCTCCAGGATGATTTTCGTGTCGTCAGGATTGATCCACACGATGTGGTTATCGCCATGAGGCGTCCGCAATTTCGTGAACGTCTTCCCGCCGTCGCGCGAAACCCACAGCGCATCGACTTCCGGGACGTAGGCAGTGTTGGAATCTTTCGGATCCACATAAATGCTCATGTAATAGAAGGCGCGCTGCCGCAGCTTCATTTCGTCGTTGACGCGCCTCCAGTTCTTGCCACCGTCGTTCGAGCGAAACACGCCGCCTTCCTTTGCTTGGACGATGGCATAAACCACGTCAGGATCGCTCGCCGTGACACCCACTCCGATCCGACCGAGGATGCCCTCCGGAAAACCGGCGCTGCGCGTAATGTCGGTCCAGTGCGCGCCGCCGTCGGTGCTCTTGTAAAGTCCGCTGCCCGGCCCGCCGCTCGAAAGGGACCATGCCGTGCGCTGCGCCTGCCACATCGCAGCATAAAGCACATCGGGATTATTCGGCTCCATCACCAGATCGATGGCGCCGGTCTTGTCGTCGACAAATAGAATCTTGTTCCAGGTTTTCCCGCCGTCGGTCGATTTGAAAACGCCGCGCTCCGGATCTGGTACAAAGACATGGCCCATGGAGGAAGCGTAGACCACGTCGGGATTCTTGGGGTCCACGACAATGGCGCTGATCGTGTGCGTATCGCGCAATCCGGCGTAGTGCCAGCTCTCGCCGCCGTCGGTCGACTTGAACATTCCGTCGCCGGGAATCATATCGTTGCGAATGTCGCTCTCGCCCGTTCCGGCGTAGATGATTTTTGGATTGGACGGCGCCACGGCGATTGCACCGATGCTCGGGCTGGGGCCCGGTAATTTGCCGTCGGAAATGTTCTTCCACTCGAGGCCTTCGTCGGTGCTCTCCCAAATGCCGCCGCCGACGGTGCCCGCATAATAAAGATTCGAATTGCCGGGAACGCCGGTAATGGCTACAACGCGTCCACCGATATACGGGCCAACGCTGCGCCATTGCAGCTTGCTCATCAGAGTTCCGCGCGAGACCGGGCCTGCCTTTGCGGCCGCGGCAAACATTAAAAATGCGCTTGCGACTAAAAATGCAACAAAGGCGCCGGACAGGAGCTTCTTGGTCGCACCGGCTTCAGATGCTACGGTTCCCGATGATTCCATTTTGAGTCTACCTCCGCGCAGAAATCTATGCGCCTCGTCCCGCTGGGTCAAGCGCAAAGCGGGAATTGCAAGCCGGGGTATTAGATAGAGACCCCCGAAAGTACCCCACCCGAGGGGTCCTGCCTTGGCTTTCCTTGACAACTTCGTCGAATAGGGCTAGTTTCATAAGCAGCTTAGGATAATCACATTGGCCGAACGCGCGCAAATCCTTCCGGGCACTCTTGATTTGCTCATTCTGAAAGCAGTCTCTCTCGGCCCGCTCTACGGCTACGGTATTCTTCTCCGCATCGAGCAGATTTCTCAAGGTGCCTTACTGATCGAACAGGGTGCTCTTTATCCCGCGCTGTTCCGCCTCGTACATCAGGGATTGCTGAAGGCCAATTGGGGCACGTCGGAAAACAACCGGCGGACGAAGTTCTACGAGTTGACTTCGGCTGGTCGGAAACGTTTGCGCCAGGAAGAGGAAGGCTGGAACCGCTTGGCTGCCGCCATCGCGTCTGCCCTGAAAGCACGTCCGGAGGAAGCATGAAACTCTTGGCACGGCTTCGTTCCTTCGCTTCGGCGCTCGTGCATCGCTCGCACCTCGGAGGCGAGATCGACGAAGAGTTGCGGGCTCATATCCAGGATCGGGCGAGCGACCTAGAACGCTCTGGACTTTCGCACGTGGAATCCGAACGGCGGGCGCGGCTGGAATTCGGCGGCTATCAGAAATTCAAGGAAGAATGCCGCGAAGCTGGCGGCGTGAACTGGCTCGAACATCTGCTTCAAGACTTGCGTTTCGCCCTCCGCATGCTGCGCAAAGCCCCCGGCTTCACCGCCGTTGCCGTCCTCACGCTCGCGCTTGGCATCGGCGCCAATACCGCCCTCTTCTCTGTCATCAATGGCGTCCTGCTGAATCCGTTGCCGTTTCCCGATCCCGATCGCCTCGTCACCGTGGCCGCCAGCAAACCGAATTTTTCACGCGGCTCGATTTCCTATCCCAATTTCCTCGATTGGCACCGCATCAACCAATGCTTTTCGTACTTTGCCGTTTCCCGCTCGAGCGGCTACCTGCTCACCGGCGTCGACAGCGCCGAAGAA
>JASHQB010000253.1 GCA_030037775.1 Candidatus Acidiferrales bacterium | reverse complement strand
CTCGCTGTTCCGCCGCCGCGCGGCCGACCGTGACCTCGACGAGGAGCTCCGCGATCACCTCGAACAGAAAACCGCGCAATACGTTGCCAGCGGCCTCACTCCGCCGCAAGCGTGCCGCCAGGCGCTCCTCGACCTCGGCGGCGTTGAGTCAACCAAAGAGCACTGTCGCGATACGCGCAAAGTCAATTGGCTGCAGGACCTCGCCCAAGACCTCCGCTTCGGCTTCCGCATGCTGCGCAAATCCCGCGGCTTCACCGCCATCGCCGTCCTCACCCTCGCCCTCGGCATTGGCGCAAACACCGCCATTTTCAGCGCCGTCAACGGCATCTTGCTCAAGCCGCTGCCCTACGCAAATCCTTCCCAGCTCGTAGACCTCGGTGGCGTCAAGGAACTTCCCGGCGGCATCGAGGCCTCGGACTATTTTTCCAGGGACGTTTGGACGAAGGTGCGTGCGCAAACACCAGCTATCGCACAAATGGCTTTTTGGCATCACCACGAGGAGACACTCACGGGCGAAGCTACGCCCGAGCTGGTCACTGTGGCCGAAGTATCGAGCGATTTTTTCCCCGTTCTGGGCGCGCGTCCGCTCGCGGGTCGGCCGATCACTGCCGGAGACACCCAGCCCGGTGCGAAACCCGTCGCCGTGGTCAGCTATGTTTTTTGGCGCATCCGCTGGGCCGGAGCGGAGCTTGCGCTCAACCAAACGATCACGTTGGACGATAAAAACTATACGGTCGTCGGCGTCATGCCGCAGGGGTTCACATACCCGATTTCAGCGTTCGGGAATAATGGCGAGGGTGTTTGGATTCCTCTGATAACGCAGCCGAGCAAGAACGACACCGATAGGTCAGGCGGTCCGGTAGCGCGCTTAAAGAATGGCGTCAGCCTCAAAGCAGCAAATACGCAACTCAAGACGATAAGCCCGCGATTTTCCTCGGACTTCGTCGGATTCATGTCCGGCGGCGAATTTCGCGCATTCCCACTCGAAAAGCATCTCGGCGATTTGGATAAAGGGCTGCTGATTCTGCTCGGCGCTGTGGGATTCGTCTTGCTCATTGCTTGTGTGAACGTTAGCGGACTTCTGCTCGCGCGCGGCTGGGCGCGTCATCGCGAAGTGGCCATCCGCGAAGCCCTCGGGGCGTCGCGCTGGCGCATCGTTCGCCAATTCCTCACCGAAAGCATTTTGCTCGCCCTCGCCGGCGGCGCCTTCGGACTTCTATTCTCGTTCTGGGGCGTTCACGTGCTTCGCGTGATCACGCCGGATGGTCTGCCCGAGCACGGCCACTTCGTTTTGAACACCAATATTCTGTGGTTCACGCTCGCCGTTTCGCTGCTGACGGGAATTCTGTTTGGCCTCGCGCCAGCTCTTCAGGCTTCCAGCCGCCGTGTCGGCGCGGCCATTCGCGATGGCTTCGGTTCCCTTGTGGGGACTTCTTCGCGCCGCCCGCGCCGTTTGCGCAGCGCGCTTGTGGTCATTGAAATCGCCCTCGCCGTGCTCCTCGTCATCGGCGCGACGCTGGTCGCACGCAGCTTCGAAAAGCTCACCAGCGTGAAGCTTGGCTTCCGCACCGACCACATCATCACCATGGACGCAAACTTCAGCAAATCCATCTGCGACTGGGACAACGCGAAAACCCTGCCCGGTTGCAAAGCCGCGACCCTCGATGTTCTCGATCGCATGCGCCAAATTTCCGGTGTGAAAAGCGCCGCCGTCGTTTCCGCGATTCCCCTGGACGGATCAGTAGATTTTGCCACGAAGATACAGTTCGAGCAGCAGGCTCAGAGCATTTCGCTGAATGGTGGAGCGGTGATTGCCACGCGTTTGGTTTCTCCTGGCTATTTTCAGACGTTTGGCATACCGCTGCTGAGCGGGCGCGAATTTACAGATACAGATAACCCGGGCGCGCAACGTGTCGCCATTGTGGATGAAATATTTGTCGAGAAATATCTCGGAGGCCACGCTCTGGGCCAACGCATCAGCCGTGGAGAGAATCCGCCAAAATGGATCGAGATTATTGGAGTTGCGCCGACCGCCCACGACGTGCGCCCTCAAAACGAGCCCTCCGGCGAGATTTATTTCCCTTATGCTCAGGCCGGTCATCTTTGGGACGCCAGCTTCATCGCGCGCACTTCCGCGGACCCGGCCGTGATGCTTTCCGCGCTGCGCCGGGCGATTTGGTCCGTGGACAAGAGTGCTCCTATCACGGACGTGGGTACGATGGACAAGATTGTCTCGGAGTCCGTTGCCGAGCCGCGTTTTCAGGCCATTCTGCTCGGCTCGTTTGGCGTGCTTGGCCTGCTGCTTTCCATGGTCGGAATCTACGGGGTGATTTCTTTCGGCGTCACGCAACGCACACGCGAAATCGGCTTGCGCATGGCCCTCGGCGCGCAGCCCGCCAATGTCCTGCGTATGGTCATTCGCGAAGGCATGCTGCTGGCCGCCGCGGGAATTGTCGCCGGAATTGCCGGGGCGCTCGCGCTGGGCCGCGTGCTGCAAAGCTTGCTTTTCGAAGTCAAGCCCACCGATCCCGCAACCTTCGTGTGCGTGGCAGTCGCGCTGGCTCTCGTGGCCGCGGCCGCCTGCTACATTCCCGCCCGCCGCGCCATGCGCGTCGACCCTATGGTCGCCCTGCGTTATGAGTGACTTTTTCGCATTTGTAGCGGCGGCCAGCTCCTCGCGGGCGCCGTTTCTGTCTTCGATTCAATCTTGTCGATAATTTAGGGGAATGGCCTGGTTCTATAACCTGATTTTTCCTCGTTTTTTCAAAATTGGCCTGGTTCGTCGCTTCGCAGCGCCCGCACGGTCCGGCGGCCTCAAGGGTATACAGATTTGCGTTTTTCCTAAGGAATTCGAAAATTCCAAAATTCGCGCATTCGACAAATTCGTCAAAAACCAATCTTTCAATGGACTGCTTGTCTCTCAAAATTCGCCCCATTTTTGGCACGAAAAAAGACAATTTGGCCTGTTCTAGTACTTGCTCATTTTCTCCTTACCTTCGCCTCCTCCTTCTCCGCCGCGCTCGCGCGGCTTGCCTTGTCATCGCTGCGCGCGTGCGATAGATTACCCGCCTTCCAGGAGCCACGTCTTGAACCGGCAGCGAAAGCCCATCGCGAAGCCGAGCGCAGCGCCGCGCGCGAAAGCAAACACCAAGCGCGGCGGCGAGTTGAAAATTCTATTGCGCCGCGTTGCGATTCAGAAACGCGTGCGCGAAGTGGCGCGCGAGATCACGCGCGATTTTCGCGGCCAGCGCGTACATCTGATCGGCGTACTGAAAGGCGCGTGCATTTTTCTTTCCGATCTGATTCGCGAAATCGATCTGGACACGTCGATCGATTTCATGGCCGTGGCGAGCTACGGCAAAGGAAAAGAATCTTCGGGGCAGGTCCGGCTGAACAAAGATCTGGACAGCAACATCGCCGGACTGAATGTGATTTTGGTGGAGGACATTCTCGACACCGGCCTCACGCTGAGCTACCTGTGCCGCATCTTGCGCGAGCGCAAACCCAAGACGCTGAAAATCGCGGCGCTGCTGGACAAACCGTCGCGGCGCATTCAAGATATTTCCGCCGACTACGTCGGGTTTACCATTCCGAATGAATTTGTGGTCGGCTATGGCTTGGACTACGACGAGCGCTACCGCAACTTGAAAGATATTTGCGTGATCGATGTGCCCTCCGCATAGCCTTGTGCGTCTAATGTTTCATGCAAACCCAGAAGATTGCCGGAGTGATTGATCACACGATACTGAAGCCGGAAGCGACGTCTGCGCAGATCCGGCAACTCTGCGAAGAGGCGCTGCATTTCGGATTTGCCTCGGCGTGCATGAATCCGTTTTACGTCCCGCTGGCGGCGGAGCTAATGCGCGGCTCGGCGGTGAAAGTGTGCACGGTCGCGGGCTTTCCCTTGGGTGCGACGACGACGGACGCGAAAGTGTTCGAAGCGCAAGAAGCGATCCAGCACGGAGCGCAAGAAATCGACATGGTGATGAACGTCGGCGCGCTGAAGTCGGGCGATGACGAAGCCGTGGAAGAAGACATTCGACGCGTGACCGACGCTTGCCATCGCGGGAAGGCGATCTGCAAAGTGATTTTGGAAAATTGCCTGCTCACTCGCGAGGAAAAAATACGCGCGTGCCAGATTGCGATGCGCGCGGGCGCTGATTACGTGAAGACTTCGACGGGATTCAATTCCGGCGGAGCGACGGTAGAGGACGTCGAGCTGATGCGCGCGACGGTTGGGCCGAAGATGGGAGTGAAGGCTTCCGGTGGAATTCGCACCTACGAAGATGTGCTGAAGATGGTGGCGGCGGGCGCGACGCGGATCGGAACGAGCTCAGGCGTGAAAATCGTCGAGCAGGCGCGCGCAGCGGGCGATTAGATTCCTTGTGGCGCACGGCATAAGTACATCGCGCGGATCATACCTCAGGCTTCTACACTACTTTTTCCTTGACAGGCCGGAAATATAATTCTAGTTTCATAACTAGATTAGGATACTCGAATGGGCGAGCACGCGCAGATTCTCCCGGGCACTCTCGATTTGCTGATTCTGAAGGCGGTCTCTCTGGGGCCGCTCTACGGCTACGGCATTCTGCTGCGCATCGAGCAGATTTCACAGGGAGCGCTGCTGATCGAACAGGGGGCG
>JASHQB010000252.1 GCA_030037775.1 Candidatus Acidiferrales bacterium | reverse complement strand
CGCGAAGCATGGACGCTCGCGTTTCCGTTGCCTTACGCGGCGCAGATTCGCAGCGACGCGCGGCGCACGCGCACCGATCCGATGATCATCGCAGGCCTGATCCACCAGGAGTCGGCATTTGAAAAAGACGCGCATTCCTGCGCCAACGCCTTCGGCCTGATGCAGTTGGTTCCCGAAACCGCAGACCGCTATGCGCGCCAGTTGCGCCTGCGTTTCTCGGAAGATCAGCTTCTCGATCCCATATACAATTTGCGCCTGGGCAGCGTCTACTTCGGAGAGCTGACGCGCAGTTTTCACAGTGCCGAAGCAGCCTTGGCGGCGTACAATGCGGGCGAGGACCGCGTGCCCCTTTGGCAATCCGGGCAGAAGTATTCCGAGTTGCCCGAATTTGTCGAATCGATTCCGTTCACGCAGACCCGCGAATACGTAGAGATTGTGATGCGCAACGCGGCCATTTATCGCCGCCTTTACGGAGGCGGAGGGCACGGAGGCAAATGATGAACCCCGCAGCGCCGAGTCAGATTTCCGCGAGCGCCAAGCTTTCCGCGAAGGCCGCGCAATTCACTGAATCGGTGATTCGTGAGATGACGCGCCTCGCCATGGCGCACAACGCCGTCAATCTCTCGCAGGGCTTTCCGGATTTTGCAGCGCCGGAGGAAATCAAGGCCGCCGCGCGCGACGCGATTTCCCGCGACATCAATCAGTACGCCATTACCTGGGGTGCGAAGTCGCTGCGCAACGCCATCGCTGAAAAATTCGTGCGGCAGCACGGCATCGAAATCGATCCCGAGCGCGAAATCACCGTCTGCTGCGGCTCCACGGAAGCGATGATCTCCGCGATGATGGCCATCATCAATCCCGGCGATGAAGTCGTGGTCTTCGAGCCGTTCTACGAAAATTACGGGCCGGATGCGATTCTGAGCGGCGCTTCTCCGCGCTTCGTGCGCCTGCAGCCGCCCCGCAACGGTTCAGATGAATGGACGTTCGACGCCGATGAACTCGCGCGCGCCTTTGGCGAGAAAACCAAAGCCATCATTTTGAATACGCCGAACAATCCCACTGGCAAAGTTTTCACGCGCGCAGAATTCGAGACCGTGCGCGAACTCTGCATCCGCCACAACGCGTTTTTGATTACCGACGAAATTTACGAGCATATGCTTTACGACGGCGCGCGGCACATCTCCGGCGGGTCGCTCGACGGAATGCGCGAGCGCACCATCACCATCAACGCGCTGTCAAAGACCTACAGCGTCACCGGCTGGCGCGTCGGCTGGGCCATCGCGCCGCCGGAAGTCACTTCCGCGATTCGCAAAGTCCACGATTTTCTCACCGTCGGCGCAGCCGCGCCTTTGCAGGAAGCCGGAGCCGTCGCGCTGCGTTCGCCCGATGCGTACTACACGCAGCTCGCCAGTGAATATTTGCAGCGGCGCGACCGTCTGCTCGGGATTTTATCGAGCGCGGGCTTCCGCTGCTTCAAGCCGCGCGGCGCGTACTACATCATGACCGACATTTCCAATTTTGGTTTTGCCGACGATGTCGGATTCGCGCGCTACCTGGTGAAAGAAATCGGCGTTGCCGCCGTGCCGGGCTCGAGCTTCTACCACGATCCCGCCGATGGTGCGCAGCAGCTCCGCTTCACGTTCTGCAAAAAAGAATCCACCCTCGCCGCCGCCGAGCAGCGCCTGGCCAAGCTGCGGGCGAGAAGCTAGATTCCGATTTGTCATGAAAAGGGAAGGCCCCTCATTCGCTGAAAGAGCGATGCTCCTCTCGTTCTGTGTGTTGCTAGCTGTTGTTTACACTGCGGGATGCCGAAACCGCGAAACCTCGTTTGCGTCACCAGAAGAAGCTGCGCATATCCTGGAGAATTGTGGTGGTGACACGTGCGCTCAACTCAGTGGCTCATTGCACTTGGCTCTCCCACTTCGTCCGAAAGTGTGTTCAGTTGTCGCGACCTGGGGCGAATTCGAGACGAATTCCGATGATGCACTCCTGCAGATCCAATGTTCGATGGATTTTGAACTGGTACTGCTCACCCGTGACTCGGATGGTCGATGGCACGGTGCCGATTCAATGCCGTTTCCTGTGGGCGACTACGATGCCATCGCTGTTGGATTGAAAAGGCTGATCGATAAGAATTATGACGCCATCACAATTCACGATGATACCGTAAGCTACGGGACGGGCCTTTATCAGGCCGACTTTCTGGTTCTGCAAATCTCAAATCGCAAGCTCCATGTTGTACTCGACACGGTAGAGAAGGGAGCTTTCCATCCGCCAGAAGGCGAAGGGTTGAATCACTGGGTTGAACAGCGAAGCTCGTTTGACATAACCTCCGCGACCGAGAAAGAGCCTGGCAGCGTCACGGAAATGATGGACCTGGACGTTGGTGGAAAGAAGGCCGCAATGGAACGCGAGTATCACTGGCAGAAGGACCTTGGCATTTTCGAACCGAGCTTTTGGTCTCGCCCAGAGACGCCCGATGCAGCTAAGTGAAAAAGAGTGGGTGAGAAGCAGGTTGCCCTGTGGTGGTAGCTTCTCACCCTGAGTGGTGCGTTTGATTAGTTGGACTGACGGGCGGGCGAAAAGGTTTCCTCATTTTGAAATAAACTCTGCAAGGACAAATTCCGTCGACCCCGCCAGCTGCGCCACGCCTGATTTTACGCACGCGGTTTCGCTTTCACGCGAAGGGGTCGAACGAGTCTCCCTGCGCCGGCACTGTGACGTGCCAGCCCAGCTTCTGCTGCACAGTGCCGCTGAACGCCTGCGCCGCAGGCGGCTCGCCGTGAGTCAAGAACAGTTGTTTCGGCGGCGCGGTAAAGCCGGAAAGCCAGCGCACCAACTCTGTGCGGTCTCCATGCGCCGAAAATTGGCTCACTTCCTGGATCTCTGCCCGCACCGGAATGTGTTGGCCGTAAATGTGCGCGTCCTTGCCGCCGCTGAGTAAATAGCGTCCCAGCGTTCCGTCCGCTTGATAGCCCGGAAAAATGATGGCGTTTCGAGCGTCCGGCAGACGCTGCGTCAAATGATGCAAAATGCGCCCGCCGGTGCACATGCCGCTGGCCGACATGATGACGCACGGCGTCTTCACGTCGTTGATTTTCTTCGACTCTTCCACGGTTCGCGTCATGTGCACTTCGTGCACGTCCAACGGATCGCCGCCGTCCTTCTGCTCCTCCTGCAGAAACGACAGCCGATGGTCCTCGCGATGCCGCACGTAGAGATCCGTCACGTTGGCGGCCATCGGGCTGTCGACGAAAGTCGGCACTTTCGGAATCCGCGGCTGGTCCTCGAGTTGCCTGAGGATGTACATCAGCGTTTGCGTGCGCCCCACCGCGAAAGAGGGAATCACGATGGCGCCGCCGCGTTTCGCGACGCGATTCACAATCGTGGCAATGGCCTCATCGGGGGGAGTCGTCGGATGGTCGCGGTCGCCGTAGGTCGATTCGCACAGAATGTAGTCAGCCTTCGCAATCGGCTCCGGGTCGTTCAAAATCGTCTGGTTGTAGCGCCCCACGTCGCCGGAAAAAACCACCGTCGCCGATTTGCCGTTCTCCGTAATCGTGATTTGCAGCGAAGACGAGCCAAGAATGTGTCCTGCGTCCGAAGGCTTCACCGTGAACTGCGGGCTGATCGTGAACGGATCCTTGCGCGGAATCTCCTGGAAGAATTTCAGCGCCTGCTGCGCATCCTGAACCGTATAAAGAGGCAGCGCCGGCTGGTGGCTGGAATATTTTTTCTTGTTGGCGTACTGGGCGTCCTCCTCTTGCAGATGCGCCGAATCGCTCAGCAGCAGTTGGCAAAGGTCGTGCGTCGCTGCGTTGGCGTAAATCGGCCCGCGAAATCCGTCGCGTACGATGCGCGGCAAATATCCGGTGTGGTCGATGTGCGCGTGCGTGAGCACGATCCAATCGATCGACGCCGGATCGATCGGAAGCCGGTCCCAATTTTTCTGCCGTAATTCTTTGCCGCCCTGAAAAAGTCCGCAATCGACCAGCAGCCGCTTACCGCCTGCTTCTATCAGATATTTCGAACCGGTGACTGCACCCACCGCACCCAGAAAAGTAACTTTGGCCATAGGGCGCGTATTGTAACCGAAAGTGATACGCGGAAAATGCAGATTTCCTCATGCGTCGCCGGAGAGGCAATTTGTACTTGTTGAAGATTCCGCGCAGAGTGTTACCCTATCGCCTCGTTTCCGGATTTGCTTGAACGCTTTCGGCTCCCGAGGCGGCTGCATGAGACTTTGCTGTTGCGCGCTCGCGCTTTTCTTTACGTGCGGAGCGGTGCGTGCGCAAAGTCTCCCCGCGCAGTCGCTCACGCGGGGAGCGTGGGAACTCGAGCCCTTTGTCGGCGGCGGAACCGGGCTCGGCCATTCGGACAGCACGCAATTTCTGGTCGCGGGCGGCCGCGTCGGCAAAATCATCACCGCCAATCACCTTCGTGGCTGGGTGCGCGGCAACTTCGAATTCGCCGCCGATTTCATGCCGCTCTATCTGGTTATGCAGCCCGCTGGCATGGTCTACGGCGCGAGTTTCAAACCCGTAATCTTCGAATGGAATTTCACCGGCAAAAGGAGCTTCGAGCCTTACGCCTACATTGGCGGCGGTGTTCTCTTCACTACTTCAAATGTTCCGCCGGGGAACACCTCCGGCGTGAACTTCACGCCGCAAGGCGCGCTGGGCTTCCGTTTTTTTCAGCGTCCGCGCCGCGCGTGGGTTTTTGAAATTCAGGCCGTGCATATCTCCAACGCGAGCCTCGGCCATTTGAATCCCGGCTACAACGGCAGTTTGATGTTCAGCCTGGGCTACTCGTGGTTCAAGTAGCTGTGCGAATTTCTTGTAACCTTCGGCGCGCCGCCGCCGTTTCACTTTTTCGGATGCGCCGGTAAGAGACAGTAAAATGCTGCTCGCGAGGAGGCTTTCATGAAAACTGTCCGGACGTGCTTGGCTGCCGTGGCCTGTGTCCTTATTTCGGCGTTTTGTCTGTCGGCAGCGCCAAAATCGAAGAAGCCCGCGCCAGTTGCTGTTCCCACTCCCGACTCCGTTTTTGGCTTCGCGCCGGGCGCGGACTATCACCTCGCCGACTACGAGCAGATGACCAAGTTTTACCAGGCGCTCGCGGCCGCAAGCCCTCGAGTGAAGCTGCAAAACATCGGCCCCACCGGATACGGCCGCCAAATGTTCCTCGCGATTATTTCCAGCGAAGCAAACATTCGCGAACTGGATCACTACAAGTCGATCGTCCAACAGCTCGCCTCTGGAACGATCGACGAAGCCACGGCTCACAAACTCGCCGAGGAAGGGAAGGCCATCGTATGGATCGACGGCGGATTGCACGCCACGGAAGTCGCCGGCGCGCAGCAGTCGCCGCTGCTCGCCTATCGCGTCGCCACCGAAGAGACTCCGGAAATGCAGCGCATCCGCGACACCGTGATTTTGGTGCAGTGCCCGGTCATCAATCCGGACGGTCTCGACATTGTCGCGCATTGGTACGACAAAAACGTGAACACGCCCTATGAGCTCGCGCCTGTCCCGCAGCTGTGGAATAAATACGTTGGCCACGACAACAATCGCGACTGGTACATGTTCAACACCATCGAAAGCCGCGACGTCGCGAAAGAACTTTATCAGGAATGGTTCCCACAGATTGTTTACAACCAGCACCAGTCCGGCCCGTTTCCGTCGCGCATTTTCGTCCCGCCCTTCGATGATCCAATGAATCCCAATATTCCGCCGGACGTGGTTCGCGGCGTAAATCTCGTTGGCGACGCGATGACGCGCCGCTTCACCGCGGAAAACGAGCCCGGAGCGGTTTCACGCCAGGAGTTCGACATGTGGTGGAACGGCGGCATGCGCACCGCGCCGTATTACCACAACATGATCGGTATACTCACGGAGACGGCGCTGTTCGAATACGCCACGCCCGGCTACTATCCGCCGCAATCGCTTCCCAAGATGTTTTCCAACGGAGTTTCCGCTACCGAGCCGAGCATCTACTATCCCGACCCGTGGCGCGGCGGCTGGTGGCATCTGAAAGACGCCGTCGATTACATGATCACTGGCGACATGGCCGTGCTCGACATCGCCTCGCGCCGCAAAGATCAGTGGCTCTTCGATTTCTGGCAGATGTGTCACGACGAAATCGCTGGCGGTCAAAAGGGCGGCCCGTTCGCCTACATCGTGCCGCAACAGCAGCATGATCCCACGGCAACCGGCGACATGCTCTTTGCGCTGCAAGAGGGCGCCGTGGACATCCGCAAAGCCACGCAGCCCTTCACCGCCAACGGCACCGAATATCCCGCCGGAACCATCGTCATGCCCGCCGCCCAGCGCTTCCGTCCTTATTTGATCGACCTGATGGAGCCTCAGCATTACCCGGACATCCGCCTTTATCCCGGCGGCCCGCCGAAGCGTCCCTACGACATGGCCGGATGGACGCTGCCCATGCAAATGGGTGTGAACGTCGTGCGCGTCGATCAGCCGATGGACATTTCGACGGAACCAACGACGATCGAAGAGCCCGCACATCATCTCGATCCGCCCAATGGAATGCAGATCGGTCGTATCGGCCTCTATGATTCGTGGGAAGCCAACATGGACGCAGGCTGGACGCGCTGGCTGCTCGACCGTTACGGAATCTCCTACACCGACCTCCACGACGCCGATATTCGCGCCGGCAACCTGGGCCAGAAATTCGACGTGATTATTCTGCCGCAGCAGAGCGAACAGGGAATGCTGCACGGTTGGCAAGTTGGCGCGCCCCCCGCGTTTGGCGGCGAAGGCACGAACGAGGGAGTCACGCAGCGCCCGGAATACTCCGGCGGTCTTGGCATTCAGGGCGTTTCCGCGCTCGAGGATTTCGCCAATAGCGGCGGGCACATCGTTGCGCTCGACGAAGCTTCCGAGTTGCTCATTCAGGAATTCGGCCTGCCCGTTCGCAATGTTCTGGCCAACGTCGGGCCGACGCAATTCTACGCGCCGGGCTCCTTGCTGCGTATCAACGTGGATCCCCATCTTCCCGAGACGCTGGGCATGCAGGAGCAGTCCGTGGCCTTCTTTGTGGACTCGCAAGCGTTTCAGGTCTGGGATCCGAAGGCGCCAGCTGGTCCACCGCGTTTCACCGGCTCGAACGAGCGCGAGAAAAATCCCTTCAACGAATTGGGCGACCACGACGGCATTCGCATTCTTGCTGTTTATCCCAAAACGAATCCGCTGCTCAGTGGCTGGCTCTTGGGTGAGCAGCACATTGAAGGCAGGGTCGCCGCCGTGTCCGTGCCGTATGGCCAGGGCCGCATCGTGCTGATCGGTTTTCGCTGCCAATTCCGCGGCCAGCCCGAAAACACGTTTCCCTTGCTCTTTAATTCGCTTCTGGTCAACGCAAAGTCTGGCGTGGTCGGCGCGGCCGGCAAATAACTTCGCGAGGCCTGAAGAGCTGGCGCAGCCGT
Organism: Candidatus Acidiferrales bacterium; assembly: GCA_030037775.1. GTDB lineage: Bacteria > Acidobacteriota > Terriglobia > Acidiferrales > UBA7541 > DAHUXN01. The sequence continues at coordinate 2,014 of JASHQB010000252.1, read as the reverse complement.
GCTATGCTTCACGCCGCCGTCATCCTGCTGTCTCCGCAGTGAGGTGAATGATGCGCCTTGCCAAGCTCGGCCTGCTCGTTTCGCTGTTTGCGCTCGCCGCTCATGCCCAGCAGGCAAGTTTCACCGTCGGCACCGCCACCGCCGCATCTGGTGAAACCGCCGCCGGCTATCTCAACGTGCCTGCGGGCGTGGACGCTGCGCTGCAAATTCCCGTCGTCGTCGTACGCGGAGCAAATCCCGGCCCAGTCCTCGCGATTGTCGCCGGCTCGCACGGCACCGAATACGCTTCCATCATCGCCGTCGAGCACCTCATTCAGCACCTCAACGCCAAAGGGATTTCCGGCACCGTGATTCTCATTCCGCTGGTCAACGTCAACTCCTTCGAAGAAAAAGTCCCGCACCTGAATCCTGTCGATGGCAAGAATATGAATCGCATGTATCCGGGCAAGCCCGACGGGACGCAGACCGAGCGCGCCTCCTGGCTCATCAACAAAGAAGTCGTCGAGCGCTGTGACTACCTCATCGATCTTCACGGCGGCGACCTCGACGAAAATCTTCAGCCTTATACCTACTGGCCTCAAACTGGGGACGAGAAGCTCGATACCGTCACCCGCGCCATGGTCCTCGCCTTCGGCATGGATCACATCATCATTCAGGACAGCCGCTCGCTCGACCCGAAAAACTCGCGCTACCTCGACGCCGCCGCAATGAGCCTCGGCAAGCCCGCCGTGATCGCCGAGGCCGGCTACGCCGGAACCGTCGAGCCGCAGGATGTTGACGCTATCGCGCACGGCTGCCTCAACGTCATGCGCTATTTGAAAATGCTGCCCGGCGACGCTCCACCGGTCGAAAATCCCGTCTGGTTCTCCAAAGTCGTCACCGCCACCAGCGATCAAACGGGAATTTTCTACCCGCTCGTCGATAAACGAACCTACGTTCAAGCGGGAATGAAAGTCGGCTACGTTACCGACTTTTTCGGGAAGACCATCGAAGACGTTCGCGCGCCAGTATCCGGCGTGGTGCTCTACATCTGTGCCGTTCCGTCGATGAAGAAAGGCAATACGCTCGTTGATATCGGCGTCGTCGCGCCGCAGGCTCCCTAGCCGAAACCGCGCGCCGCTTTGACGCTGTCCTCCCTCGGATGCTATAAACGAAAGCGTCAATTTCGTTGCCCGATTATCAAAACCGTCGACGAGGATAGCGATGATCAAAAAATGGCTGGCAGTGGCAGGAGTAACCGCATTTCTCGTAACAAGCGCGTTCGCGGCCACGGGAACCTATCAGATCGACCCCAATCATTCCACCGCTCAGTTTGTCGTGCGCCATTTGGGAATCTCCAACGTGCAAGGCGACTTCACCAAGGTCTCCGGCACGGTTGTGCTTGACGATGAAGACATCTCCAAGTCGACCGTGAACGCATCCATCGACGTTAGCTCCGTCGACACGCGCGTCCAGGGCCGCGACAACGACCTGAAGAGCGCCAAGTTCTTCGACGTCGCCCACTATCCCACCATGACTTTCACCTCCACGAAGATCTGGAGCACTGGAAACGGCACAGCGAAAATGACCGGCAATCTCACCATTCACGGCGTAACCAAGGAAGTCACCTTTGACGTCTCCGGACCCACCGCTCCCATCAACGCCATGGGCGGCATGCGCCGTGGTGTTGAAGCCACGACAAAAATCGACCGCAAGGATTTTGGAATCACGGCAGACGCAGGCTTTGTCGGCGACCAAATCTCCATTACCATCGATGCTGAGATTGTCCAGCCAGGGGCGGGACAGTAGGGCAGCGGCAGGTCTGCCAAGTGCGGAATTTGCTTCCGCGCCGCTTTTCCCAATCGCGAATTGCCTCCGACCTGTTATAAAATCAGCAGAGTGGTTTTTCCCTTCGGTGGGGCCGTGGCGCAGTTGGGAGCGCGCCTCGATGGCATCGAGGAGGTCGTGGGTTCGAATCCCATCGGCTCCACCATTCTTGTCCGATGCCATTGTTCGCTTACATCCTGGAGAGTGA
>JASHQB010000251.1 GCA_030037775.1 Candidatus Acidiferrales bacterium | reverse complement strand
CAAAGCCCCCGGCTTCACCGCCGTTGCCGTCCTCACGCTCGCGCTTGGCATCGGCGCCAACACCGCCATCTTTAGCGTAGTCGATGCCGTCCTTCTGCGCCCGCTGCCTTACTCGCATCCGAGCCGCCTGATCACGCTGGGAGAAGTGCGCACGGCCGGAGACACCTATTGGGTTGCTTCCTACCCCGACTATCTCGACTGGCAGAAGCAATCCACAGCGTTCCAGTCGATCGCCGGATACGGTGGCGATGCGTTCATCTTTCACGGAGCGGCCGGACCGGAAATGCTGATCGGCGCGCAAGCCAGTGTGAATTTTTTCTCGACCCTCAGCGTGAAGCCTATCCTTGGGCGCGATTTCGCGGCGGGCGACGACAACGTGGTTTCCATGGAGGCTCCCGTAGGGCCAAAAGTGGCGCTGCTCACTTACAACTTCTGGCAGAGGCAGTACGGCGGCGATCCGCGCGTTGTCGGCCGCACCATGCAGCTTGACGCCAGCAGCGTGACCATCATCGGCGTGCTGCCGCGCGAGTTCGAATTCGCGCCAAGGGGTGCTGCGCAGGTCTGGACTGCTCTGCACGTCAGCGGTGACGCGGCCACGCGCCGCAGCCTGCGCTGGTTCCGCGTGATTGGCCGCTTGGCCCCGGGCGTTTCATTGGCGCAGGCTCGCGTGGAGATGGCTACCATCACGTCGCGCCTCGCCGCCGCTTACCCCAAGCAAAACGCCGCCGTTCAAATGGTGATGATTCCGTTGCGCGAGCGCATTGTGGGCCAAGTGCAAGCATTGCTCTGGATTCTCTTCGCCGCGGTGGGTTTCGTGCTGCTGATCGCCTGCGCCAACGTCGCCAATCTGTTGATGGTTCGCGCCGCGGGCCGCAGGAGGGAATTTGCGATTCGCATCGCGCTAGGCGCAGGCCAGGGGCGGCTCACTGCGCAGCTGCTGACGGAAAGCCTTATGCTGGCTATCGCCGGCGGCGCGCTTGGGTTTCTCGGCGCGCAATGGGGCACGCGAGTATTGGTCGGCGTGATTCCGACGGCGTTGCTCGACAACATGCCGTTTCTACGCGACGCGCATGCTAACCCCGCGGTCTTCGCATTTTTGTGCGGCATTGCCGTGCTGACAGGAATTCTTTTCGGTCTTGCCCCCGCGTTTCAAGTCTCACATGAAAGAGTGAGCGATGCGCTCAAAGAAGAGACGCTCGCTTCGGCAGGCGGAGTTCGCACACGTCTGCGCGATGCGCTCGTGGTGGTGGAAATTGCATTTTCGCTGGTGCTGCTCGTGGGTGCAGGCCTGGCTGTGAAGAGCCTCGGCGCGTTGCTCAAACGCAATCCCGGTTTTGACGCGCAGAACCTGCTCACGTTTGCCGTGAATCTTCCGGACAATTCGTATCCAAAAGATCCGGACGCCATTCGCTTCGATCGCGAGTTCAGCCGACGCATGGCCGCGGCTCCAGGCGTCGCCGGGATCGCCAATACAAGCGTCGTGCCGCTCAGCGGCGGCGGGGGCAGCATTCGTTTCGTCATCGAAGGGCAGTCCGTGGCGGCAGGCCACGAAGACGAATGCAACATCGTCGATGTCTCCGACAATTATTTTTCGGTATTGAGAGTGCCGCTGCTCGCAGGCCGCTTCTTCGATGAGGGCATCGATTTGCAGGCGCCGGAAGCCAAGCGCGCCGTCATCGTCAATCAAGCATGGGTGAATGAGTATTTCCACGGCGAAAATCCCATTGGCAAGCGCATCAGGTTCACCTTCTCGCCGAAGCAGCCCTATCGCGAAATCGTCGGCGTCGTGAAAGACACCGCGGAGGAGCAGGTCGATAGCCCGGAAGAACCGGCGATCTTCTGCCCGTTCGCGCAGGATACAAACTCGTACATCAGCTACGTGGTGCGCAGCGCGGGCAATCCGGCCATCGCGCTCGACGCAGTGCACGACGCGCTGGCGAAGACCGACCCACAGCTTTTCCCCGTGCAGCCGCTCACCATGGAGCAGATCATCCAGCAATCGCCGTCGATTTTCTTGCGGCGGTATCCGTCGTATCTGATCGGGAGTTTCGCGGCGCTGGCGCTGCTGCTCGCGTCGATCGGGCTGTACGGATTGATTTCATACTCCGTTTCGCAGCGGACGCGCGAAATTGGCATTCGCGTGGCGCTGGGCGCGCAGGAGCGCGACGTGTTGCGGCTGGTGATGGGGCAGGGCGCAAAGCTGACCGCGCTTGGCGTGGCCATCGGACTCGCCGCCGCACTGGGCTTGACGCAACTGATGGGCAGCATTCTCTACGGCGTGAAAGCGACGGACCCAGTGACATTCGCGGGCGTGACGATTCTGCTCGGGCTGGTCGCGCTCGGGGCGTGTTACATCCCCGCACGGCGGGCGATGCGGGTGGATCCCATAGTGGCGCTGCGGTACGAGTGAAAAGCAACGGCGAGTGGCGAGTAGTTAGAAACGTCGAGTTAAGAGTTGAAAGTTGAGAGTAAAGGCGAAACCGAAATGCAGGGCTAGATACGGGCATAGGGAAGGGACCAGAGTGGTTAGTCTCTTAGGTAGATGCTAGAGAGCGGAGGTAGCAATAAATGGTCAAATTGACTGTCGCCACAAGGTTCCTTCTTGCAGCTCTTGTTCTCGGCGTTTTCCACCTGACTTTCGCGCGGCCTTCCATCCAGGCTGAGCCATCACGAGAGAAGGAGGCCCAAGTTGACGCACTATTCAAACGATTTGGGAACTCAACCCCCGGTTGCGCCGTAGCAATCATGAATGCAAATGGCATCGTGTACAGCCACGCATACGGAATGGCGGATCTCGAACATGGAGTTCCTTTGACGACCGATTCGATTTTTAGCATCGATTCGATGTCTAAGCAGTTCACTGGAATGGATATTGCGATTCTGGCTGTCCGCGGAAGACTTTCGCTGCAAGACGATGTCCACAAGTATTTGCCCGAACTGCCGGACTATGGTCACTCGATCACAATTGCAGAACTGCTTCACCATACGAGTGGACTAAAAGACGCTAACGAGCTCTTTAAGGCTGCAGGGTTTCGCGTCCCCTTCGATATTCAAACCAGGAAAATGTACCTCGATATGGTTCTTCGCCAGCGCGATCTGAATTTTGTTCCAGGTAGTCAATTTCTCTACAGCGATACGAATTACTTTCTGCTCGGCATGATTATCGAGCGTGTGTCCGGCGAGAGCCTCACGACCTTTACAGAGCATGAGATTTTTGCACCTCTTGGAATGACTCACTCTGCAATTCGAGATGACACCAGCAGGATCATCGAGAGACGAGCATTCGGGTACAACAAAGACTATGAGGAGAAAAACGACAATATATTCCACGACGCGGATACCCATTTGGAGGGCTTGGGCGCAGATGGTGTGATTACGAGTGTAGAGGACTTTGCCAAGTGGGATCACAATTTCTATGATGCAAAGGTTGGGGGGCCGCAAGCTATCGATCTCATGCTTGAAAGGCAAGAGTTGAGCGATGGAATCCCCAATAACTACTCGATCGGCCTTGTGACCTTACCGTATCGCGGACTGAAAATGGTTACGCACGGCGGGAGCGGATTCGGCAGCAATTCGAATTACGTACGTTTTCCTGACCAACAGTTGAGCGTTGTTGTCCTTTGCAACATGCGCGACCTGGATCCCAACGATGCGGAAATGCGGCCGGGAACGCTCAGCACGAAGATTGCAGATATCTATCTCGGCAGGCAGTTTAAGGACGCTACCAGTCCAAGTTCTTCCGCCAACGCGGCGGTCAAATCCGGATCGGACGCAGCGTTGCTGAAAGCTTTAAGCGGTCTGTACTGGGACGGTGCGGAAACCGTTCGGAAATTGGATGAGAAGAATGGACAGCTC
>JASHQB010000250.1 GCA_030037775.1 Candidatus Acidiferrales bacterium | reverse complement strand
CCTTTCACCGCGCGGACGAGCGTTTCGATCGCTGCGGGGTCCTTCACGCCGGGAGCGAAGAGCGATTCGGCGCCAGCTTCGCGATAGGCGTTGAGGCGCTCGATGGTGCGGTCGGCGCGCGCGGCAGGGTCGCCGACTTCTTCCAGGTAGATATCGGTGCGCGCGTTGATGACCAGGTGCACGCGAAGTTTTTTCGCGGCTTCGACCATGGCGCGAATCTTGCGCTGCTGCAGTTCGATGGGAAAAAGTTGGCGGGAGCCTTCGTTCACTAAGTCCTCGATGTTGCAGCCGACGGCCCCGGCTTCGATGATGGCAACGGCGGTCTGCGCGAGGTCTTCAGGAGTCTTGCCGTAACCCGCTTCCATGTCGGCGGTGACCGGAACGGAAACCGCGCGGGTGATGCGCGCGACCACTTCGAGCATTTCGTCGCGAGAGATTTTTTCGCCGTCGGGATAGCCGAGCGAATTGGCCACGGCGGCGCTGCTGGTGGCGATGGCGGGGAAGCCAGCATCTTCGAAAACGCGCGCGCTGGCCACGTCCCACGCGTTGGGCAAGACAAGGATACGCGGGCCGACATGAAGCGCCAGGAGCTTGTGGGCTTTTTCGGCTTGTGCTGAGGAGGCCATCTATGCTTGCACTCTCGACTGGTCAAAAAGCAGGCCGCCGCAAAAAAGCAACAAGCCGCCTGTTCCGATAATTTCGTTGCCGATGAAAAGTCCCATCATGGCGGCGCCGGCCGCCGCCTCAAACAGCACGGCCAGACCGCACCACAGAACAAGGATTCTGCGCAGGCTCATTTGGCTGAGGCCGGCCAGCAGCGCCACAACCGCAACTACCACCCAATGCCACGCGACGGAAAGAAAAACGACCCGGAAGCCTGTTTGCAGCTGAGGGGCCAGGTTTGAAGCGCTCAACGCCGGAAAACCGACTTTGAATCCGGCGGCGCTATGAATCGCCGCGCTCGCGAAAAGCACCAAAGAGCCCAGAATGACGAATGCGCGCGCAGCCTTGTTGCGGCCGTTCATCGAACCTCCCAAGGGGTGCAGTTCAAGCGGGCCGGTCTTAAAAGGTTTCTAGCAGAGACTCGCTATTCTTCTTCCTCGGCGGAGTGCGCGCCGACGGTCTCGTCGGCATCAGCACCCGGGCGGCCCTTCAAGCGATCATAGACGGAATAATGGCACGTGGAGCCGAGCGCCTCGTTGTAGTAGGTGGGCACGCCAAGCGCAAAGCGAAGTTCCTCGTTGAATTTTCGCAGGTCGCTCAATTCTTTGACGACCACCGGGAGCTTGCTTCCGTCACGGGTGATCAGGAATTTTTGGTAGCCGGCGTCCCACAGCTGGGTGAACTGGCCGTTCTTCATGATGGCGGGAAGTTCGGTCATTTGGTAGTTGCCATCGGGAGCCTTGCGGAATTCGGAGCCGCAGCTATATTTCTCGACGCGAGCCACGCCACCGGAACTTCTGACGGTGAAACCGAGCTGCGGCAGGCCCCCTTCGATTTTCTTCGCCGGAAACTTAGCGTTGACGTACCACATGGAAGAAACAGAGTAAGGATTTCGGGGCGGAGTTGTAAAGCGAAAATTGCGCGGCGAGAGTTCGAACGAGGACCAACCGCAAGTATGCCCGGCGCTTGAGAGGCAGCGGGCCGCATGATATCGTTTTGGCACCATGAATCCTTATGCATCGCATTTGGCAGGCAAAGATCCGTTGGAAGTGATCGCCGCGACGCCGGGGCAGCTGGCGACATTCGTGCGCGCGCTGGGACCGGAGCGCATCGAGAAAAGCCTCGCGCCAGGAAAGTGGACAGCGCGGGAGATCGTTTGCCATCTGGCCGATTGCGAAATTGTGTTTTCGTACCGCCTGCGGCAGGCGCTGGCGGAAGACCATCACCTGATTCAGCCGTTCGACCAGGACAAATTTGCCAAGGTGTATGCAGCGTACGACGCGCCGGCGGCGCTGGCGGTCTTTTCCGCGCTCCGGCGGTGGAACATCTCGTTCATTCATGCCGTGCCGGCGGACACCTTTTCGAAGCGCGTGAAACATCCCGAGCGCGGCGAGATGACCTTCAAGGATATTGTGGAAACGATGGGCGGGCACGATTTGAATCACGTGAAACAGCTCGAAGCCATCGCCGCCGGACACTAAGCTAAGCTGCGCGAATCCCTGCCAAGATGCTGTTCCGTCCAAGCCGGCGTGGGTTTTGTTAAGCTGGAATTTTCGGAACTTCCTGATTCGTAGCGGTTTGCTGTGCATCTAATTTTCTATAAGAAGAGAGGCTTTGCGAGGGTGAGTCTGAGCGTCACAAGGACGGAAGTGGCATCGAGACCTGCATTGGGAGAGGGCGCAGAAGGCCGCAAACGGCCGATGGGCGCGGGCGTGGCGGAGCTTATCGGCAATACGCCGCTTTTGCGGCTGGCGAAGGTGAGTGCGGGATTTCCCAATGTGGAATTTTATGCCAAGGCGGAATGGTTCAATCCTGGCGGGTCGGTGAAAGACCGCGCGGCGCTGGCGATGATCCGCGAAGGGGAAAGGAGCGGAGCGCTTCGCGCGGGGAAGACCATTCTGGACGCCACCAGCGGAAACACCGGCATTGCGCTGGCGATGATCGGCGTAACGCTGGGGTATCGCGTGACGCTGTGCGTTCCGTCGTCGGCGTCGCAGGAACGGCTGCGCACGATTCGCGCGTTAGGCGCGGAACTGATTTTGACGCCGGGAGAAGAGGGGTCGGACGGCGCGATCCAGCGCGCGCGACAGACATTCGAGGAAAATCAGGGAGAGTATTTTTATGTGGATCAGTACAGCAACGCGGCGAATCCGCGCGCGCACTATGAAACGACGGCGCCGGAGATTTGGCGGCAGACGCAGGGGCGCGTGACGCATTTTGTGGCCGGGCTGGGCACGAGCGGGACGTTTATGGGCGTGACGCGGCGGCTAAAGGAGCTCGATCCCGCGATTCGCGCCATCAGCGTGCAGCCGGACGAGGCTTTTCACGGCCTGGAGGGACTGAAGCACATGGCCAGCGCCATCGTTCCGGCGATTTATGATGCTTCGCTGGCGGACGAAAACTTGGCGGTGCGCACAGAAGACGGGTTTGCGATGGCAAGGCGGCTGGCGCGCGAGGAGGGGATTCTGGCGGGAGTCAGCTCGGGAGCGGCTTTGTGCGCGTGCGTGCGAGTGGCAGAAAAATTGCAGCGAGACGAAAAGGCCGTAGTGGTGACGGTCTTCCCGGATTCCGGCGACCGCTATTTGAGCGAAAGATTCTGGGACGAGGAGAAAACGAGCTGATGCTTCGCGTCGGTGAGGCGCTGATCGAAAGAATTCACGAGCATGGCACGCGGGATTATCCGAACGAGTGCTGCGGGGCGTTGTTGGGGCGTGAGGAAGGCAAGGATCGCACCGTCCTGGGATTGGTTCCGCTGGCGAACCAGCGCAACGATTCGCCGCGCAATCGTTTTTCGATCACTTCGGAGGATGTGCGGCTGGCGGAGAAAGAAGCGGCGGCGAAAGGATGGGAGCTGATCGGTTGGTATCATTCGCATCCGGATTCGCCAGCGCGGCCGAGCGAATTTGACCGCGAGCACGCCTGGCCGTGGTACAGCTATATTATTTTTCAGGTGGAAAAGGGCGAGCCGCGCGAGATGCGTTCGTGGCGCTTGGATGATGACCGCGCGAAATATCAGGAAGAAAGCATCGAGTTCATCTCGAGCGTGCCCCGGTACTAAACTCTGGTCGATAATTCGCGGCGCTGCAGTCCGGTTGCGGCGAGGCGCATCTAATTTCCAAGGGTAAATAAGGAGAGAAACAAATGCCCGTGAAAGTGATGATTCCCACGCCGCTGCGACAGTACGCGGAGAAGCGAGAAAGCGTGGATTTGGAGGCGAAGACCGTCGCGGAGGCGCTGAGCTCGCTGACGTCGCAGTTCGGCGATCTGAAAAAGCATTTGTATTCCGATGACGGCAAGCTGCGCAGCTTTGTGAACGTGTATGTGAACGACGAGGACATTCGCTATTTGCAGAGGGAAAAAACGGCCGTGCAGCAAGGTGATACTATCAGCATCGTGCCGTCGATCGCCGGCGGGGCCGAATAGCCGCATAGGAAAAAGGAATGGCAACACAGTTGAGAGAATCGGCCGCAAGAGGGCCAGCCGCGGGGCTGACGAACGAAGAAGTGCTCCGCTACAGCCGCCACCTGATCATGCCGGAAGTGGGCATGGAGGGGCAGCTTAAGCTGAAAAACGCGAAGGTCTTGCTGGTAGGCTCGGGAGGACTGGGCGCGCCGCTGGGCCTCTATTTGGCCGCGGCGGGTGTGGGACGGCTGGGCATTGTGGATTTCGACGCCGTCGATTTCACGAATTTGCAGCGGCAGGTGACTTTCGGCACAAGCGACGTTGGCCGCCGGAAACTGGAGGCGGCGCGCGAGCGGCTGAGCAATTTGAATCCGGAGATACAGATCGATACTTACGAAACTCGGCTGACCAGCGAAAATGCCCTCGACATTCTGCGCGACTACGACATCGTCGCCGACGGAACCGATAATTTCCCGACGCGGTATTTGGTAAACGACGCTTGCGTGTTGCTGGGCAAGCCGAATGTGTACGGCTCGATTTTTCGTTTCGAAGGGCAAGCCAGCATTTTTGGCTATCCCGGCGGGCCATGCTATCGGTGTTTGTATCCTGAGCCGCCACCGCCGGGGCTGGTGCCGTCGTGTGCGGAAGGAGGAGTGCTTGGCGTGCTGCCGGGAATCATCGGCTGCATCCAGGCGATGGAAACACTGAAGCTAATTCTGGGGAGCGGTGATACCCTGGTCGGACGTTTGCTACTCTTCGATGCGCTGCGGATGCGCTTTCGCGAATTGAAGCTGCGCAGGAATCCCGACTGCCCGGTGTGCGGCGAGCATCGCACCATCACGAAACTGATCGACTATGCGGAATTTTGTGGCATTCGCGGTGAAGAAATGGAGACGAAGCCATTGGACATCCCGGAGATTACTCCGAAAGAACTGAAAACCCGGCTCGACCGCGGCGATGATATTTACATCCTGGATGTGCGCGAGCCGCACGAATATCAGATCTGCAATCTTCGCGGCCACTTGATTCCGCTGGGCGATTTGCCCAAGCGCGTCAGCGAACTCGACAGCTCCCGCGAAATTGTCGCGCACTGCCGCAGCGGCAAACGCTCCGCGGATGCCGTGCAGTTTTTGACTCAGGCGGGTTTCCGCAAGATTTGGAATTTGAAGGGCGGAATCCTGGCGTGGTCAGACGAAGTAGACCCTTCGGTGCCAAAATACTGAAGTAGCGTCGCGGCGGACTTCGGCAACCGCGCTGCTAATGAGTTTTGGAAAGGGATGAAATGGCCGGAACGAGAATCACCATCCGAGATAACGGTTCCATCAAGATCGAAGGCGACTTCGAAATTGTCGACATGCAGGGCCGCGTGTTCGGCCTCGGCGGACGCACGCAGGTGGCGCTGTGCCGTTGCGGGCAATCGCAAAACAAGCCGTTTTGCGACGGAACGCACAAGCAGTGCGCGTTCGAGAGCGTGATTGTCGCCCGCGACCTGCCGCCCCCGCCGCCACCGCCAAGAATGTGAGAAAACTGGCAAGCGGAGAGACTTTTCCCAGGTTTTCCACAATGGAACGCGCGGTTCAATCCGTAACCTTTTGCCCCCGAAGCCAATAGACGATGCCTCTGGCGGAGCGCGTCAGGCCGCCGACTATTCAATAAACTACTATTTATCAGTAGTTTAGGATTGGTTCAGACGTCTGATTGAACGGCTAGCGGCGTGCTCAACCTATTCCCGTTGGGGCAGTACTGGTGTGCCTGGGGGCACTCTTGGGGCAAGGGACAAAGGGCATTAGAGGCACAACTCGATCAACATATTTCCGGTGGACCATCGCGTGGACGTTGGTCACCGGTGTGTTCATGCTGTTCTTGTGGTCGCTTCGGCGAACCGCTTTCTACTCTGACCCGCTGCTGGAAAGATACATTCAGCTTGCCGGAAGTGTCCTGGCGTTCACGTTCGCGGCCAACGCGCTGGTGCGCTTTCGCGGAATGCACGACCGCATTTCGCTGATACTGGCGTTTGGCTTTGGCCTTGCCGGGCTGATCGAAATGGGTGCGAACCTCGCGCCCAACATCACCGGCGCGGCTCACGCGGTGCCGCTCTCCTGGATGGTGAGCCGGACGCTGCTGGCGGTGCTGCTGGTGGCTGCGCTGCTGGTCGAGAGAAGCCTGCCCCTTTCGCGCGAGCCCAATCGGGAGATCGCCTGGGCTTTGCTGATTGTCGGTGTGATCTCGTATCTGACGAGCGTCGCGTTCTTCGCCGTGCCCGCCGCGCCGCGGATTTATCCGCACAGCATCGTACCGCGCCCCTGGGATTTGCTGCCTGCGGCGATTTATCTGGCGGCGACCATTGGTTTTTGGAAGCGCCTGAAGCACGTAGACTCGGCGCTGGACCGCGCTCTGTTCCTTTCGGCGCTGGTTAACGTGGCCTGCCACGTGACCATGAGCCAATCGTCGGCGCACTTCGACGCGGCTTCTGGGGCGGCACAATGCCTGGAGACTGTCGGTTACGCCATCGTGCTGGCCGGCGCGCTTTTGGACAACGCCAGACTTTTCGACCAAGTCAGCCGCCTGGCCATCAGCGACCCACTCACGGGGCTTTCGAATTATCGCCGTCTTCTGGAAGTGATGGAGACGGAGCTGCAGCGCGCGCAGCGGACGAATCGCGGATTCGCCGTAGTGTTGCTGGACCTGGATGGGTTGAAAAAAATCAACGACAATCACGGGCACCTGGTCGGCAGTCAGGCGCTGAAGCGGCTGGCGAACGTCCTGCGCATGCACTGCCGCGGGATGGATACGGCGGCTCGTTACGGCGGAGATGAATTTGCGTTGGTGCTTCCGGAAGCGGAAGAGGCAGTGGCCGTGCAAGTCACGCACCGGATACGCAAACGCCTGCTGGAGGATGGGCACGAGCCGCGCATCTCCGTGAGCGCCGGCGTCGCCGTCTATCCGCGCGATGGCCTGACCATCGAGAAGCTCTTGAATTCAGCGGACGGGGCTCTTTACGCCATGAAAGCAAATCGCAATGGGGAACGTGGGGAAGGTGTGCGAAATCCGCGCGGAGTACAGGGGGCAGGGGAATGGCAAGCGCAAGGAAAAGAAAATCTGAGGCTCCTCAGATAGAACGAAGTGAACCGCGGTTGCCGATGCAAGTGGGCGTGCGCATCTCCGGCAACACGTTCATGCCGGGCATGGAAACAACGTTCACGGAAAACGTCAGTTCGCGAGGGGCGCGTGTGCGCAGCGTCAGGCGCTGGCGGCCCGGTGAAAGCGTCTGCGTGATGTCGCTTGCCGATGGCTTCCGGTCGCTGGGGCGCGTTGCCTATTGTCAGGCGAGCCGCGATGCTGGATTTGTGATCGGCGTCGAGTTCTTGGAACTCGAAGGTCAGTGGGTACTCGGCTCGCGGAAGTCGCCGAACGGAGCTTGAACATCAAGACGACGCGATCCGGCTTCTCGGCTACTGCACGAAACCCACGGTCGGCTCGGGCGTGGGACCCGGACCCTCGGGAATGGGGCCAAACTGGGCTTCATAGCGCGTGATATTCTCGGTGAGAGCACGCATCAATCGCTTGGCGTGCGCGGGGCTCACGATGAGGCTGCTGACCAATTTTCCCTGCGGCACGCTGGGAAAAATGTAAATGAAGTTCAATGTAAACTCCTCGGCGTTGTGGTGAATCATCACCAGGTTGGAATACTGTCCCACCAGTTCCTTTTCGTCCGCCTTGATCTGCACCTGCTGTTGTTTGGGCGCTTCGGCCATGGATTCCTCCGCGTTTGGTCTCGCTCACTATAGCAGAAGTGCCGCTCACGCATGCGCGCGGGTCGAGGCCGGTGCTGGCCTGGTTTCCCTTTGGGAAAGCGTGAAGAACCGAATCGTTGACGCCGTTGCGAGTTAAGTGTAGTTTAGTCGATTAGTTTAGTGCTGTTAACTATGGCAGGCCTGACAGACAAAACCGAGATGCGCGCCTATCAACCTGCTCAGCCCACCACCGAATCTGCCGCCGCTTCACCAGCCGGGCAGCAATTGGCCGGTTTACTCACGCATGAAGACCTGGATCGCGCGCAGGATCGCTGGCGAGTAGCGCGCGCGCGATGGGGCGGCCGTCGCTCTGCCCCTCTGCGCAGCTTGAGCTTGATCTGGTTGCTGGTGGGTCCGGGGGTCTTGGTTTTTCTCGGTGAAAACGACGCGCCGAGCATGCTTTCGTACTCGGCGATCGGCACGCGATATGGTATCGGCTTTTTCCTTCCCTTTGTCGTCTTGACGTTTGTGATGGGCTTCGTGGTACAGGAGATGACCGTTCGACTGGGTGCGGTGACGCATCGCGGCCACGCGGAGCTGATCTTCGATCGCTTCGGAAAGTTTTGGGGTTTGTTTTCGATGGCCGATCTGATGCTTGGAAATTTTCTGACGCTGGTGACGGAATTCATCGGCGTGCGCGCGGGCCTGAGCTTTTTCGGCGTGCGTCCAGGAGTCGCCGTGGGCGGCGCTTTGCTTCTGGTGCTAGGGGCGATTGCCACCGGCCGCTATTGGACGTGGGAGCGCATCACGCTGGGCCTCGCAATTTTCAACGGCCTGTTCATTCCGGCGGCGCTGCTGGCGCATCCCAATTGGCAGGCCGTCGGACGCGCATTCCTGACGTGGTCTCCGCTGCCGCAAGGCAATCGGCCGGAAATTGCGCTGCTGTTGCTCTCGGTGGTCGGCGCCACGGTGACTCCGTGGATGCTTTTTTTTCAGCAGAGCGCGGTGGTCGATAAAGGAATGCAGCCGCGCGATATCACAGCAGGCCAGCTCGACACGCTGCTGGGAACGGTCCTGGCGGCGGTGTTCGCCGTCGCGACGGTGCTTGCCACCGCGCCCCTGTTCCGCCACGGCATCAATGCCGCGGATTTTCAAGGTGCGGAGTTCGCTCAGGCACTGCAGCCGTGGATTGGCCACGTGGGCGCCATGCTTTTCGCACTGGGGATACTCGAAGCGGGACTCGTGGCGGCGATCGCCATTTCCACTTCTTCGGCTTACGCGTTTGGCGAAGTTTTCGGCACAGCGCACAGTTTGAACCGGCCTCTGCGCGAGGCATGGCCGTTTTATCTGATTCTCGTCGGCTCGGCCTGCGTAGCCGCTGGATTGGTCCTGGTTCCGCACGCTCCACTCGAATTCATTGTGCTGACCGTAAACGTGATTGCCGTACTGGCCATGCCTCCGGCGCTGGCGTTTTTGCTTTTGCTCGTCAATGACCGCGACCTGATGGGCGAACACGCGAATAGCTTCTGGCAAAACTTTGCCGGCATCACAGTGACGGTATTGTTGGTATGCGCCGGGCTGGGATTTGGAATCGCCACCGTGTTTCCCGGCATTCTGGGCGGTTGAGCTGAGCTGTGCGCACGAGGCGTCTTGAAGAAAGGGAGCAACCTCTTGAACCGCGATCACTTCAAGAAAGATCGAGCCAGAGATTCGCAGCAGGAGATTGAGGCTGCGGCGTTATCGGCGCGGCCGGACCTGAAGCATCCGCAGGTGGTGCTGTCGCTGTTGGAGGCCGACCAAGTCGTCGCCGAAAAGCAGCGCACACGGTTTGGGCGCAGGCCGCTGTCGTTCCGCGTGCGGCTGATGCTGTGGGGCTTGCGGGTCTACGTGATCATCATGCTGGTGATCGTCGCGATTTCCGTGTTTCGCGCGGTGCGTGGCGGGGGCTGAGTTGCGCAGAAGAACTGGAAGATTTTCGAAACGGAGAGTCGCGTTCGTTGCGGCCTTGCTCGGGGTGGCGATCGCGGCCGGCTGTGGCGGATGGAACGTCCCGCCGGAGGCGAAGAGCTTGAAAAATCCCGTGCCGATGAATACTGCGACGATTGCCGCGGCGGGCGAGCTCTACACCAATATTTGCCAAAAGTGCCATGGAGTGAATGGCGACGGAAAAGTTCCGCCAGGCGCAACGTATTTCTATTCGACCAAGCCGACCAATTTCACCAACGCGCGGCTGGTCGATTCGATGAGCGACGGCGAGATTTTTTGGAAAATGACCAACGGGCGGAAGCCGATGCCGGCGTTCAAGAACCGGCTCAGCGACGAGCAACGCTGGGAACTGGTGGATCTCATCCGCGTCTTCGCTCATCCGGCGAGCGCGCCCGCCCAGAAATAATTCCGGGCTTTATTTGATTTTGGCCAGCGCGTCGGCGACTTCCTTCACGTCGGGAACCTGCAGAATTTCGTAATTCTTGAACCACGCCACTTTGCCCTTGCGGTCGATAATCGCAATGGCGCGGCCGGTGATTCCTTTTTCCGGCAGGAAGACGCCGAACTTGTCCGCCACGGCTCCGCGCGGCTGAAAATCCGCGAGCAAAGGATAATGGATGCCCATTTTTTCCGCCCAGGCTTTATGCGACCAGACGCTGTCCACAGAAAGGCCCAGCACCTGCGCGTCGAGCTTCTCGAAGTTTTTCATGTCATTGATGAAGCAGACGTGTTCATTGGTGCAGACCGGGCTCCAATCGAGCGGGTAAAAAACGACGACCACATTTTTCTTGCCTTTGAAATCGCTGAGCTTCACATCCTTCTGGTCCTGATCTTTCAGCGTGAATTCCGGCGCGGCAGCGCCCACGGCAATCGGCATGGCTCCTCCTTGATTTTTTTCGATGATGGCTGGCGAATGGTTCGCCGGAAAAGCACTTCATCATAACCCGACGCGTCGATGGGAGACAAACGGGCGCTCGACGAACGGGTGTAAGTAAACGGCTTGCGATACCATAGGTGGGCGCCGCCGCCGTGACGCTGACGAAAAAAATGCCGCGACTCACGATTCAGCAGGCTTACCCCGAGTTTTCCTTTCGCTGGCGTACGGCGAATTGGCTCTCGCGTCTGATCCGCATGCCCGCGGAATGCGTCCACCTGGAATCGCACTCTCCCTGGATGGCCACCTTTCTGCCGGACAATCTTTTCCTGCAGGGCAAGAACGTAAAACTGCGTGAGCGCCGCCGCCCCGAGGTTTCTCTGTGCCGCGAATGCTTCGCCAAAGTTTTCGAGAAGGAAGTTTCTCTCTATGCGGGGCGCGTCGTCGCTTTTGAACCCGATCCGGAATCCGTGACGCAATTTTTCTTTGTCGCGGCGCCGGATTTCGACGCCGCTGGAGTGGAGCCTGCTTTATCGCAAGCGGTGGGGGCTCGGCTCGCTCGCGATGTGGAAGAATCCAAACCCTGCCAAGATTGCGAACGGCGCGCGACTTGGCTGTGGTTTCCGCGCGGGCGCGTGCCCAATCTCGACGCCGCCGAGCTGATCCGCGAAGTTGCCGGCGAGCATTTTTGTGCGACGCACGGCGCGCAAGCGGTTTGCCGCTCGCTCACGTCCCTCGAGCAGGTGAATCTGTTTTACGTCAACGCGCCTTACGGCGAGGGCGGCGCTTATTTGTGGATTTGACTTTGCTTTTCGGCGACGCGGCTTGGGCCAAAGCTTGGCGCGTCTTGCGTGGCAGCTTTTCCAGCACCATCTGGTAAGAGTCGCGGAGAAGCCGTTCGAGCTCGCTGGAGCTGAGCGCCTCGTGCGTCTCCAGCGCCACCCAGTAATAGCGCGCCGAGTATGGCGCAGGAATGATTCCGGGCCGCTCCGTCAATTCCGCGAACTCTTCCGGCGTGCATTGGAACGATAGCCAAATGGGGGCGGGCTCCAGCACGAGCGCCGCGAACATTTTACCGCCAATCTTGAAGACGAGATCGTCGCCCCACTGCAGAGACTCCGTCGCATGCGCCATCTGCATGCAATATTCGCGAACCCTATCGATGTTCATGGACCTCAGCTCGGCGCGTCGCTCGAGGCGAGCATAAGACAAAAAAGCCGCAGGACGAAACGCCATCCTGCGGCCAAGACTGCATAGAGTCCTGTGCGCGGAATTTATTTCTGCGCCACGGCGACGCGCTGCAGCCGCTGCCCCAGCTTTTCGTGCTCCTGATGGAGTTCCTCGGGCAACCGGCTGCCGAATTTGTCGAAGAACTTGCCGATGGCGTCGTGCTCGTCGGCCCATACGGCGGGGTCAACATTCAGTAGCTTTTGCATGGTTTCATCGGAGATATTCAGGCCCTTCAGGTCCAGCGCGCCCGCGGCCGGCACATTGCCGATCGGTGTTTCGGTGGCTGCGCCGCGCCCTTCGATGCGTTCCAGCATCCATTTCAACACGCGCACGTTTTCGCCGTAGCCCGGCCACAGAAATTTTCCGTCATCCCCCTTGCGGAACCAGTTCACATGAAAAATCCTGGGAGGCTTTGCCACGCGCTTGCCCATGTCGAGCCAGTGCTGGAAATAATCGGCCATGTTGTAGCCGCAGAAGGGCAGCATGGCCATCGGATCGCGCCGCGTGACGCCCAACGCACCCGTGGCTGCCGCGGTTGTCTCCGACGCCATCGTGGCGCCCACGAAGACGCCATGCTGCCAATCCCGCGCTTCGAACACCAGCGGCGCCACTTTCGCGCGACGCCCGCCGAAAATAATCGCCGAAATCGGCACGCCTTCGGGATCTTCAAAGTGTTTGGAAATCGAGGGCGTCTGCGTGGCGGGAACGGTGTAACGCGAATTGGGATGCGCCGCGTTGCCCTTGCTGGGCGTCCACTTTTCGCCTTTCCAGTCAATCATGTTCGTGGGAACTCCGCCGTCCATTCCCTCCCACCACGGTTCACCGTCGTTTGTAATAGCCACGTTTGTGAAGACGGTATTGCGGTGCACGGCGGTCATCACGTTTGGATTCGTTTTGCTGTTAGTGCCGGGGGCAACGCCGAAAAAGCCATTCTCGGGATTGATCGCATACAGTATCCCGTCCTTCCCCGGGTGCAGCCACGCGATGTCGTCACCAATCGTCTTGACTCGATAGCCTTCGTTCTCCAGTGCGGACACCATCATCGCCAGGTTCGTCTTGCCGCAGGCGCTCGGAAACGCCGCGCACATATACGTCGTTTTCCCGGACGGGTCCTCGAGCCCCAGAATCAGGGTGTGTTCGGCCATCCAGCCTTCCCGGTGCGCCATCCAACTGG
Organism: Candidatus Acidiferrales bacterium; assembly: GCA_030037775.1. Taxonomy (GTDB): domain Bacteria; phylum Acidobacteriota; class Terriglobia; order Acidiferrales; family UBA7541; genus DAHUXN01. The sequence continues at coordinate 20,536 of JASHQB010000250.1, read as the reverse complement.
CGATGCGCAGCGCGAAGCACTTTTTCCCGAGCAATGCGTTGCCGCCATAACCCGAGCCGACGCTCCAAATCAGTTTTTCTTCGGGGAAGTGCAGGATCATACGGTGCTGTGGGTCCATATCGCCCAGCGAATGCAGGCCTGGGACAAAGTCGTCGGAACTGCCCAGCCGGTCCATCGCCGCTTTGCCCATTCGCGACATGATTCGCATGTTCGCGACCACGTAGGCGCTGTCGGTGAGCTCCACGCCGACTTTGCTGTAGGGCGACTTCTCAGGGCCAAGGATGTACGGAATGACGTACATGGTACGGTTCTTCATCGCGCCGCGGAAGAAGACTTCTGCCTTCTTCTTCGCCTCTTCCGGCGCCATCCAGTTGTTGGTGGGCCCGGCGTCGGATTTTTGCCGCGTGCAGATGAACGTGACGCCCTCGGTGCGGGCCACATCGTTAGGATTGCTGCGGTGAAGATAACAATTCGGATAGGTCTGGCTGTTCAAATTGACAAAGGAGCCTTCGCCGAGCATACCCTCGACGATTTTCTGATATTCGCGGGCTGAGCCGTCGCACCAAACGACCTCTTTCGGAGTCGTTAGGCGGGAAACTTCCTCAACCCAATTTTCCAACGGGGTTGGCACAGTGGCCTCCTGAGTTTTATGAGCCGCGGGGAGAGTCGCCCCACTTCTATCATTGCAAAACCAACAAAACAAAAGTTTAGGCCCGCCGCTGCGGAAATGCAAGAAAACGCCAGCCTGCCGATGTGCCGTCGCAGTTAACCACCGGGAAAGGGCTTTTCCCAGGGGGTCTACCGCGTGCGGAGGAAAGTGCCTACCAGTGGAATTCCTCCGGCGGCTCGACGGTACAAATCTGGGCAGGTAAACGAAGATCGCGGAGCCGCGGTTCGCCCTGTACGGTTGCGACATCTGCACAAAACAAACCATTTACCTCTCGAATCAGCCTTGCTACGCTCGAATTAAGGCGATTCCACTCATTCTTGGACAAGTTGGATGAGGCCCGGGCGCAGTCGACCGGCTGCTGAACAGCGCGTCTCGGCCTTGTGGTGGAGGAAGGCAAAGATGAAGATTCTCAGATCGCTCACGCTCGTCGTTGCGCTCGCGGCCTCTGTGCCCATGGCCCATGGGCAACAAGCAGAAAAGAACGCACCGATCTACCAAGTCAACGTCGTCGGCGACTCAGTCACAGCCATCAGCTACCAGCATCGCAGCGGCGCGACCGACATCGGCTTCCAGGGAACGCCCTTGCTGGTTCAGGCCAAAGGCGAGGCCAAAGTGGAAAGCAAGCAGGGGCGCTTGGCCATCGACGCCAAGTTCAAGGACCTGGTCCCAGCGCAAAGATTTGGCGCTGAGTTCTTTACTTACGTTCTGTGGGCCATCACGCCTGAGGGGAAGGCCAGCAATCTTGGCGAGATCTTATTGAACGGCGCCGACAGCAGCAAGATCCAGGTAACTACGGCGCTGCAGACCTTCGGCCTGATCGTTACCGCCGAGCCGTACTACGCGGTCAGCCAGCCGAGCAACGTGGTGGTGCTCGAGAATGTCGTTCTTCCGGAGACCGCCGGGACCATCGAGAAAGTCACCGCCAAGTACGAGCTGCTGGACCGCGGCGAATATTCTTACAATGTGACGCAGGAAAATCAGAACGTAGCCAAGACGTTCGTGCCGCTGGAAGTGCTGGAAGCGCGCAACGCTCTGGCGATTGCCAAAAACGCGGGAGCAGCCCAGTACGCCGCAGATGCGCTTTCGCGCGCGCAGATGTCGCTCGCCAATGCCGAAACGATTCTTGCGCATCGAGGCGACCGCAAGCAGGAGGTTCAGAGCGCACGCGATGCCGTCGAGAATGCCGCCGACGCGCGGCAAATCACGCTGCGGCGCAAAGCCGATGAAGCGGCCGCCGCCGAGCGCGCCGCTGAAGCGAAGCGCGAGGCCGACGCTCAGGCCGCTGCGGCTGCCGCCTCCGCAAAACAGCAGCAGGATGAACTCGCTCGCCAGCAAGCGGAACTAGAGAAAGAGAAGGCCGAACTGCAAGCGCAGCAGGAAGCGCAAGCCCGGGCCTTGGCAGACGCCAAAGCCCAGGCCGAAGCTGCAGCGCGTCAACAAGCCGAGCTGGACAAGGAAAAGGCGCAGTTGGAAGCTCAACAGGAAGCGCAGGCGCGCGCACTCGCTGACGCCAAAGCACAGCAGGAACAGCAAGCCGCCGCACAGGCCCAACAGGCTGCAGCGCAAGCTCAAGCGGCCGCGGCGCGTTCCGAGCAAGAGAAAGAGGAGCTCCGCGCGAACCTGCTTCAGCAGTTCAGCCGAATCCTGCCGACCACGGACACCTCTCGCGGTCTGAAAGTGAATATGGCCGACGTGCTCTTTGACACCGCCAAATATGATCTGCAACCTGCGGCGCGCGAAGCGCTGGCGAAGCTCTCCGGCATCGTGGAAGCGCATCCCGGTTTGAAGTTGCAGATCGAGGGTTACACCGACAGCGTCGGCAGCGACGCTTACAATCAGACTCTTTCGGAGAGTCGCGCCAGTTCCGTGCGCGCCTATCTGGTCAGCCAGGGCGTCGATCCGGCGGCCGTGACATCGATCGGTTACGGAAAATCAAGCCCAGTCGCCAGCAACGACTCGGTGACCGGCCGCAAGCAGAACCGCCGCGTCGAAATCATCATCTCGGGCGAAATCATCGGCACGCAAATTGGCGGCAGCCCGGCGCCCAGCTCTCAACAATAGCCCAACACTCAGCGTGTTTCTCCGGCGCTCATCACACAGCTCTACTGCGGTCGATGCTATACTGCCGGGCGTGTACGCGCAAAAATTGCGGGTCGATGTGATCGTCGGCGCGCAGCGCAAGCCATGCCCGATGGATTGGCTCGATGCCTTCTGCATGCGCAACTTCACCGGCTCTGCTGAGTTTGACGACACCCTGCCTGTCGCGGAAGGCCAGATGGAAGCCAGTCTGAAGGTCAATCCGGAGCGATTCGCCGCCGCTTTTGGTGAATGGCTCACCAAGCGCGGCAAGGCCAACGGCCAGCCCGTCACCGTCGAAATCCACCCTGTGTCTTCGAAATCCTAAATCGCAAGCCGATCCGATCACTTGGGCTTGGTTAATGCTGCCTCGGCTTCAAACTCCTCCGTCCGGCTCGGATTTCCATCTCGTCGCAGACGCAGCACTGGGCGCTTGAGCGCCGCTTTGATTTCCGGCAGCGCGGCCCTCGCTGCGGCGACTCCGGCAGCAACCAGCTCCGGCGTCCTCTGAAAATCGTCCCAATGAATGTCTTTCACCGCCGGCTGCAAAATGACGTCGGCGTAGCGCAGCCATCTCGGCGGCGTCTGTTCCTGAATGATCGAGAACGAGCGCCCGATCACCTCGATCGTGTTTTTGGGTCTTTGATCTGGCTGTCCCGGATCCAGATGGACGGCGATGACCACGTCAGCGCCCATGTGCCGCAACGATTCGGTGGGCACGTGTTCGGTCAAAAAGCCGTCGACCAGGATGCGCCCCTCGTGCTCCACGGGTATGAAAAGGCCCGGGTAAGCGCACGACGCGCGTAGCGGCGGGCCTAGCTCGCCCTTGGTGAAGCAAACCGTCTGGCCGGTGACCAAGTCCGTAGCGACGATGCCGAACGGAATCTTCAACTCCTCAAACGTTCGAATCACAGTGAATTTGCGCAGAAACGCTTCCAGGCGCTCGTTGGTGGCCATGCCCATGCGCGAGATGGTCCAGCGGCCAAAATCGCGGAAGTGGGTCAGCATGCCCTGGCGTTCCAGTTCGTCTAGCGAGGTGCCTGCTGCGTAGGCCGCGCCGACCAGCGCACCAACGCTGGTCCCGGCCAGCAGGTCCACGGGGATTTCGTTTTCCTCGAGCACGCGCAGCACGCCAATATGCGCGATTCCTCGCGCGAATCCGCCGCCCAGCGCGACGCCGATAATCGGCCGCCCCTCTGGCTGGCGGTAGGCAAACTCGCGAATCCCTTTGACTGCTGACCCGATCCACCGTAGGACGTTGCTCACCCGGCCTCCACCTCTCTATATAGAACATTCTAACTCGCCCAAAGTTGTACTGGATTTCCGGTTGACCACGGGATGCCCGTTTCTGTACCCTCCAACTCGCCCCGACCTTCATGAGTATTCGCATTGAAAAAGCGCTAGTTCTGGGAGCAGGAACGATGGGCGCCACCATCGCCGCGCATCTGGCCAATGCCGGCGTGCCGTGTGCGTTGCTGGATATGGTTCCGCGGGAACCTTCCGTCCCTCGAAATCGCTTGGCGCTTGCCGGAATTGAAGCCGCGAAAAAAGCCCGCCCCGCAGCGTTTTTCGTCCCTGACTTTGCGCGGCTGATCAAGCCCGGGAATTTCGAAGACAATCTCGATTGGTGCAAGGACGCCGATTGGATCATCGAAGCCGTCGTCGAAGACCTGGAGATCAAGCGCGATTTGCTCGCGCGGGTCGAACAGCATCGCCGCCCCGGCACTATCATCACCACCAACACATCCGGCTTGCCGATTCACCTGGTCGCCGAAGGCCGCTCCGAAGATTTCCAAGCGCACTGGGCCGGCACGCACTTTTTCAATCCGCCGCGCTACATGAAATTGGTCGAGCTCATCGCCGGGCCCAAAACCAAGCCGGAAGTCTTGGCCGCGCTCGATGAATTCTGCGACCGGCGCTTGGGCAAAGCCGTGGTGGCCGCAAAAGACACGCCGAACTTCATCGCCAATCGCATCGGCACATTTTCCATGCTCAACGCGGTGCGCCTGATGATGGAAGTCGACATGAGCGTGGAAGATATCGACGCCTGCACCGGCCCGGCCGTCGGCCAACCCAAATCCGCTACCTTTCGCACCGCGGACCTCGTCGGCCTCGACGTGCTCGCACACGTGGTGCACAACATCTACGACAGCGTCCCCAACGATGAGTCGCGCGCAATTTACAAACTGCCTCCGCTCCTCGAAGAGATGATGAAGCGCGGCTGGCTCGGCGAGAAAAAAGGGAGCGGTTTCTACAAGCGCGTCAAGAGTTCCGGCGGCGAAAGCGAAATTCTCAGCCTCGACTGGAAGACGATGGACTATCGTCCGCGTCAAAAATCGAAATTCGCCTCCATCGAAGCGGGAAAAATGATCGAGGACACGCGCGAGCGCCTGCGCTCGTTCGTGAATCCGCTTTTCGCCGGCAAAGTCGTCGACAAAGCGGCGCGCTTCATCTGGGGTGCGCTTTCGGAGACCTGCCTCTACGCCGCACGGCGCGTTCCGGAAATCGCCGACCGCATCGTGGAAATCGATCGCGCAATGCGCTGGGGATTCGGTTGGGAGCTAGGGCCGTTCGAAGTTTGGGACGCCGTCGGCGTGGAACGCATGGCGCAAATGCTCAAGATGTTGGGCAAGCAGATGCCGCCGTTGGTTACCTCGCTTTTATCTTCGGGCAAGAAAACCTTCTATGAATCCGCGGGCGGCCACACCAGCTACTTCGATCTCGCCGCGACCGCGTACAAGTCCGTTGAAGAACCGCCGGGCATCATCGTTCTGAAGTCGCTGCATGAACAATCGAAAGTCGTGGAAGGAAACGCCGGCGCGAGCCTCGTCGATTTGGGCGATGGCGTGGTCTGCTGCGAATTTCACGCCAAGATGAACGCCATCGGCGGAGACATTGTCGCCATGCTCCACGCAGGACTGAAGCGTCTGCAAAGCGATTTCGACGCCATGGTCATCGCCAACCAAGCGACAAATTTTTCCGCCGGCGCGAACCTGATGCTTCTGTTGGTGAGCGCGCAAGAGCAAGAGTGGGACGACATTCATCTCGCCGTCCGCCAATTTCAAAACGTCAACATGGCCATCAAATACGCGCCGCGTCCCGTGGTGGCCGCGCCGCAGGGCATGGCTCTGGGAGGCGGCTGCGAAATCAGCCTGCACGCTGCGCGCATCCATGCTGCCGCGGAAGCGTACATCGGGCTGGTCGAAACCGGCGTGGGCCTGATTCCCGCGGGCGGCGGCTCGAAAGAAATGCTCATTCGCGCCAATGAACACGCCGCAGGCGGCGAAGATTTGGATTTATTTCACGCCATGAAACCCATATTCGAAAATATCGCCATGGCCAAAGTCGGCACCAGCGCCGAAGAGTGCCGCACGCTCGGCTATCTGCGTTCATCCGACCTTGTCGCCATGAATCGCGACCGGCTGGTCGCCGACGCGAAAGAAACCGCGCTCGCCCTGTTTCGCACGGGCTACCGTCCCCCTGCGCCACCGCAGATTCGCGTGCTCGGTGAAGAAATGCTCGCCGCCGCGAAGCTCGCCATCCATCAAATGCTGCGCGGCGAATACATTTCCGACTACGACGCGCTCGTCGCGACCAAGCTCGCCAACGTGCTGGCCGGCGGCGCGCTCTCCGCCTCGCAAACCGTCTCCGAGCAGTACGTCCTCGACCTCGAGCGCGAAGCCTTCGTCTCCCTCTGTGGAGAACGCAAAACCCAGGAGCGCATCGCCCACACCCTCAAAACCGGCAAACCCTTGCGCAATTGAAAACTTCGTGACTCCGTCCCAAATTTTTGTATAGTGTGCGGTGTCAGCCCCGGAGGGTGTCATGAAGAAACTCATCGGAATCGCAGCAGCCGCTACGTTCCTGTTTTCGATGTCCGCTTTTGCCCAGCAACATCCCGCCGCGCGCCCGGCAGCCCGCGCGCCACAAAAAACCGAGCAGATCGGCCACGGCTACGTTCCGGCTCACGGCCCTACGCACGTCAGCAAACCTGCGCCTCCTGCGCATCCGGCGCAGGGCGGCCACAATCCGACTTTTGACGACCGCACCGGCCATCCGACCGCGCCTCACGTTCATCCGAGCACCGGCCAGTGGGTCGGCAGCGGCCCAAGCCCGCACTATCATCTAGCTCATCCCTGGGAGCACGGCCATTTCCCCGGCCAGATCGGCCGCAGCTACGTCTATCGCCTTGTCGGTGGCGGGCCGTCGCATTTCCAGTTCGGTGCCTTCTTCTGGAGCGTGGCGCCCTATGACGTCGACTATTGCGGTGACTGGCTGTGGGACTCCGACGACATCGTTATCTACGCCGATCCTGACAATGTCGGCTGGTATTTGGCCTATAACGTCCGCCTGGGCACTTACGTGCACGTGATGTATCTCGGTCCGGCGTAGCTCGTGACGGGGAAGATGTAGCGCGTTAGAAGAAGCTTCACGGAAAAACGGAACAATTGTTTCATGAAAGATCCCTTGTCCTATGGGCGGTAGTAGATTCGCCCATAGGGCGTTTTTGCTTCGCGTGGGTAATCTCTGAGAACAGTTGACACCGTTGGAGCCTACCGATAGCATCTGCCCTCTCTGAATCTGTTTCAGGATCAAGGGTGGTCCGGAACGAAACGTCACTTCCCGGGGTGTGAAATGAAACAACGAAATCGCACTAATTCTCTGCCGAAATCGTTTCTTGCTGCGGCAATCTCTTCTTTGGCTGTGCTGTGCTTCGCGCCTGGCGTTTTCGCGCAGCAGCAGAGCGGACTGTCCATATCCGCAGGGCTGGCGCAGGCGGGCGAGCCGCGCTTTTTCGCCATCAAGGACGCGCGCATCGTGCCCGTCTCCGGCCCGGTCATCGAGAAGGGAACTGTCGTCATGGCCAACGGCATCATCACCGCCGTCGGCACTGACGTCACCATTCCTCCGGAAGCTGCGGTCGTCGACGGCGCCGGCCTCACCGTTTATCCTGGCCTCATCGACGCTGGAACCACCGTCGGCCTCCCCGGCGCTGAAGCGCCCACCACGCTCGGCGGGCGAGGCCGAGGCCCGCGCGCCGCGGCACCCGTAAAGCAGGCCAATGGCCCGCAGGACCGCCCGCTCACCACTCCTTGGCTTATCGCCGCCAATGAGCTCGATCCCGATGACCCGCGCATCGCCTCTTGGCGAAGCGCCGGATTCACCACCGCGCTCGTCGAACCCGAAGGCGGCATCTTCCCTGGCCAGGGCTCCGTCGTTGACTTCGGCGATGAGCGCGCCGGAAACATGGTCGTTTCTCCGCAAGCCACGCTCGGCATCGCGTTCGAGCTCTCGGGCAATTTCTCGAGTTTCCCCACTTCGTTAATGGGTTCCGTTGCCTATGTGCATCAGGTCTTGATTGACACGCGCTGGTATCAGGACGCCGAAGATGCTTACAACGGACATCATCAGGGCGTCGAGCGTCCGCCGTATGACCGCACCGAGGTCGTTGTTGCCGATGCCCTCAAGAACAACCAGCTCGTCTTGCTTCCCGCTGGCGACAAACTGGCCATCTATCGCGCCATTCGCCTCGCTAATGATTGGCAGCTTCATGCCGCGATGTACGGCGCACAGGAGGGCTACGAGCTATCGAGCGAGATCGCCGCCAGCAAGCTCCCCGTTTTCGTTAACGTGAACTGGCCCACCATGCCCAAGGCCGGCGACGAAGACCAAATCACTTTGCGTGAACTTGAGTTGTGGGACCGTGCGCCGTCCACTCCCGCCGCACTTTCCAAAGCTGGTGTGATCTACGCCTTCTATTCCGGCGGTCTCACGGATCCAAAAGAAATTCTGAAAAATGTGAAGAAAGCCATCGACGCCGGCCTCTCACCCGATGACGCCCTCAAAGCCATGACCGTGAACTCCGCGACCATCCTCGGCGTTGCCGACCGCATGGGTTCCATCGAGCAGGGCAAGATCGCCAATCTCGTCGTAACCGATGGCGACCTCTTCAGCGAAAAAACGAAAATCAAAGACGTTTTCGTCGACGGCATGCGCTACGAAATCCACGAAGAAGCTCCGCCAGGACCGCCCGGTGGCAGGCCGATGCCCATGCAAAACTCCGAGGGGGTGCAGCCGTGAGAACGCACAAAACGCACGCAATTCGTCTCTTCGCTCTTCTCGCCGCTCTCGCGCTGCTTCCTCTGGCCGCGCGGGCACAGGATGATTCCGGCGTCACACTCATCAAGAACGCCACCGTCATCACCATCACTCATGGCGTGATCGAGCACGGTTCAGTGCTCATTCGCGACGGCAAGATCGCCGACGTGGGCGCGAATGTGCAGGCGCCCGCCGGTGCCAAAGTCATCGACGCGAGCGGAATGTACCTCATGCCCGGCATCGTCGATTGCCACACGCACATCGCCGTCGACGGCGACGTCAACGAAGGGAGCATCTCCGTCTCTTCGATGGTCAACATCAAAGACGTGCTCAATCCCTACGACATCAACATGTATCATGAGCTCGCGGGCGGCGTAGTCATCGGCAACGTGCTTCATGGCAGCGCCAATCCCATCGGCGGCCAGACTATCGTCATCAAATTCAAGTACGGTTCCACGCCTGCCGAGCTGCCGTTTCCCGATGCCATTCCCGGCATCAAATTCGCCCTTGGAGAAAATGTCAAGCACTCCAATTTCGGCGGCCCGGTTCCGCGCTATCCCGAAACGCGCATGGGCGTCGAGGAAACCATTCGCAATGCCTTTACCCGCGCCAAGCAGTACCAAAAAGACTGGGCCGACTACAATCAACGCAAAGCCGCCGGCGAACAGAATCTGATTCCCCCGCGCCGCGACTTGCAGCTTGAGCCGCTCGTCGAAGTCCTCGAAGGCAAGCGCTACATCCACTGCCATTCCTACGTCTCGGACGAAATCCTGATGCTGATCCGCTTGGCCAAAGAAGAGGGCTTCACCGTCCGCACCTTCCAGCACGTTCTCGAAGGCTACAAAGTCGCCGACGAAATGGTCGCCGCCGGCTCCAGCGGTTCCACCTTCTCCGATTGGTGGGCTTACAAAATGGAAGCTTACGAAGCCATTCCATATAACGCCGCGGCCATGACTCGCCGCGGCGTCATCGTCTCCGTCAATTCCGATGACCCCGAGGAAGCCCGCCACTTGAATCAGGAAGCAGCAAAGAGCATGCGCTATGGCGACCTCAACGAGAATGAAGCTCTGCGCCTCGTCACTCTCAATCCCGCAATTCAGCTCGGCATCGACAATCATGTCGGCTCCATCGAAGTTGGCAAGGACGCCGACCTGATCATCTACAATCACGATCCGCTCAGCGTCTACGCCGTCGTGCAGAAGACCATCATCGATGGCAAGGTCTATTTCGATCGTAACGAAGACATCGCCAACCGCGCCGCTTTGGCCAAAGAGAAGCAGGACTTGCTTGCAAAGGAAAAGAACGCCGGCAAGCCCGCGCCGAAGGCCGAGGAGAATCAGAACAACGGAGCGAAGCCCGGCAAGAAACCGAAGAAGGGCAAAACCGCCCCGTCCGATACGCCTCAGCTCACCAGTGCGGAAATCGGAGGTGCGCGATGAACTCCTTCTCTTTCTCAGCAAGTCTCAATTCGAATAAATCCGGTCTGAAGATTTTCGTTCTTCTGCTTTTTGCTTTCGCCTTCGCTCTGCCCGTTGGTGCGCAAACATCCGCCACGAGCGGCGTCTATGCCATCAAAGGAGCGAAGATTTTCACTCTCGCCGGCCCGCCCATCGAAAACGGCACGGTCGTCATCCACGACGGCAAAATCGCCGCCGTCGGCGCCAACATTGACGTTCCCGAGGGCGCGCAAGTCATCGACGCCTCCGGCCTCGAAGTTTATCCCGGCATGTTCGACGCAGCCGACCAGATGGGCCTCGAGGAAGTTTCCGCCGTCAAAGCCACGATGGACACCGAAGAAACCGGCGAATTCAATCCCGACGTCACCGCCGCCACGGCCTTCAACGCCGATAGCGCGCATGTCGACGTCACTCGTGCCGACGGCATCACCGAAGTTCTCACCGTTCCCGGCTCGCTCTCCGGCGGCTTCGGAGGCGGCGGTTCCGTCATCGGCGGCAACGCCTCGGCTGTAAATCTCGGAGGGTGGAACATCAACGACATGGTTATCGAACGCCGCGCCGCCATGGAGCTGACTTGGCCCTCTATCGCCACCGGTTCCTTCGATCTCACCACCATGTCCTTTCATCAATTGCCGTTCGATGAAGCAACCAAGCAATACCATCAGAAAGTCGATGGCCTTACCGACTTGCTCGACAAGGCCCGTCATTACGCGCAGGCCATGCAGAGCGCCGCCACTGATTTTCCGCGCGACCTCAAGCTCGAAGCCCTCGTGCCCGTCGTCCAAGGCAAAGAGCCGCTGCTCGTCGTCGCCAATTCCGCGCGCGACATTCGCAACGCCGTCGAGTATTGCCAGAAGCAGGACCTCCACATGATTCTGGCCGGTGGCACTGAAGCGTGGAAAGACGTGGACCTGCTCAAGCAGGACAACGTTCCGGTCATCATCGGCCCGGTTCTCAGCATGGCCCAGGCCGAGGACGATCCCTACGACGCGGACTACGCCATGCCCGGCCAGCTCTACGCCGCCGGCGTCAAGATCGCCTTCGGCAGCTTCAACACGTCGATGGCTCGCCGGCTCTCTCAATATGCTGGCACCGCCGTTGGCTACGGCCTGCCGCATGATGAAGCGCTCAAGGCCGTCACCGTCAACGCCGCCCAAATGCTCGGGATCGACGATCTCGGCACCATCGAGCCCGGCAAAATCGCCAACATCGTTGTCACCGATGGCGACCTGCTTGAGCTGCGCACTCACGTGAAGTATTTGTTCATTCAGGGCCAACCGACGAGCCTCGACAACAAGCAGCTTGAGCTTTACGAGCGTTTTAGCAAGCGCCCTAAGCTCCAGTCGCAGCAGTAGAATACTTTTATGGCGAAGCGCGGAGTCTCTTTCTCGAGGCTCCGCGTTTTTCCCGCGCTCTTTCGCCCGCCAATGCTTCTCGGCTCCGAACTTTCCCGGCCCGCTCCTCGTATATCAAATCGGAGGCTGTCATGAAGAAAACGCTTCTGTTCCTCGCCGCCTTGGCTCTGCCGGCCGCTTGTTGGCCTCAATCTCAATCCAACTCCGCCGCGCGCCCCGAAATCCTCATCCTCGGCGCCTACCACATGGCCAATCCAGGACGCGACGTCTTCAACATGCATGCCGATAGCGTCCTCTCTCCAAAACGCCAGCAGGAAATGGCCGAGCTGACGGAAGTCCTGAGGAAATTCCACCCCACGAAGATCGCCGTAGAAGCTCCTGTCGGGAGCACGCGCGTCACGCAGCAGTACGCTGACTATCTCGCCGGCAAATACACGTTATCCGATGACGAGGTGGATCAAGTTGCTTTTCGGCTGGCCAAGGAACTCGGCCTGCAAACCATTTACCCCGTCGATGAACAGGGCGATTTTCCCTACGAGCGCCTGCTCAATTGGGCCGCAGCCAACGGTCGTAAACAGCAGTTCGATGCGATGCAAGCCACCATGGGCGCCAGAGTAAAGCAAGAGAATGACTTCTTGCTCTCGCACACCGTGCTGCAAATGTTCGAGTACATCAACTCCGATTCCATGGTCGCAGACGATGTCGCCTTTTATTTTGCTTTCGTTCCTTACGGAGACCCCGATGATTACGTGGGCTCGGACCTGATTGCTTCGTGGTATCAGCGGAACATTCGCATCTATCACAACATCGTCGCGCTCACCGGTTCACCAAACGATCGCATCCTTGTCATGTTCGGCGCCGGACATCTCGGATGGCTGCGCCAGGACACTGCCAACGACGCGTCCGTGCAGCTGCGTAAGCTCAGCGACTTCACCGGCCAGCAATAGGGCTTCATCCGTGCTTTTTTCCCACGTCGAACTGCACGCCAAACGAAAGATGGATGTACTCGACCGGGGCAGGCTTCTCGCGCGAGAAAATCTCGCCCAACCCGGCCTCCATGATGAAGTGAATGCTGTCCGCCACTCGCGCGCTCGCTCCGATCACCCCGAGCGGAACAATCCCTCCAGGATTGTGGTCCAGTCCGCTTCCGCCTAGGCACACCAGATTGATGCACCCATGCGATGCGGCCACGCGCAGAGAAGCATAGTAGTTCCAGGGATTGTCCACATTCGTCGTGCCGATCACCGCGGCCGCGTCCGCATTGATGCTTCGGCCCCCGATTCCGGAGTCCGCGGTCCCAACACCGCCCTCCAACCGCAGCCCCTTGGCGATGCGTTGGCGCACCGCAAACTTTACCGTGCCAATTTCGCCGTTGCCCGCGGTATTGCTGATCTCCCAATCGAACCCAATGTCCGTTTTGTCGCCCACGCCGCGTCGCCAGCGCACTAGCCAGTCCGTCGTGCCCAGTTCCACCTCTGGGCACTGAGAAGAAAGCTCGTTAAGCTCGCCGCTTCCTCCCACGCCTATTCCGAGTTCTGTTTCGCCGCGTGGTGCGGTCAATGGCCCGCCAAAGGTCGCCATCGGCGGCAACGGCGCAAGCGCCTGGCAGTTCGGCGTGGATTGCCCCCGGGCTAGGCTTGTAACCGTCAAAGCGAGAATTACCGCAAGCACGATTTGGTGCGCATTTTTCACACACGGTCTCCTCAGTTGTGATTTGTTTGCTGAACGGCAGCCCGGGGCCCTGGCTCTGACCTCCTTAGACCAATCGGAACCGGCCAAAGGTTGCCGCACACCCGCGAAACAATTCGCCGCTTAGAGGTGTCTAATTCTCGGGATTGGGTTTTGTTGGGCTAGGCAACATGGGGCAGGCCAGCCTTCGCAAAATCTAAGGAGGTGCTGCGATGGAAGGATTCGGGCGCGATGTGCGGTATGCGCTGCGGGGTTTCGGGCGCAGCCCGGCGTTTGCGGTTGCCGTAATTCTCGCCGTGGCGCTCGGCATCGGCGCCACGACCGCTGTTTTCAGCGTGGTCGACCGCACCCTCTTCCGCGACCCACCCTATCCGCACGCCGATCAGCTCGTCACGTTCGGCTACACCGCTCCCATCGAACCCAACGAATTCCTGACCGCCCCGGATTTCGCCGATTGGGGCAACGCGCAGGGCGCGTTCGCTTCGACCGCATCCTTTAATTTCGTTCGGGATTGCGACATCACCCAAGCACCAGCGGCGCGCATGCAGTGTGCGCATGTCGAATGGACATTTCTTCCTACGTTCGGCATTCAGCCATTGCTCGGGCGCAATTTCACGCGCGAAGAAGATTCTTCGGCCGGGAGTGCTGGTTCATCCGGGCCGGACTGGGCTGGCGGCGGCAAAGTCGCGCTGTTGTCCTACGGCCTCTGGAAGAGCCGCTTCGGAGGCGATCCGCACATCGTCGGCAAGATCATTTCGCTCGACGACCAGCAAACCACGATCATCGGCGTCTTGCCGCGTGGTTTCGAACTGCCCACCTTGGGCGATGCTGACATGCTAGTTCCGGAGGCATTCCCCGCTGGTGCATCCGTCCACTCGATTAATCGTCCGACAGCGATTCTGCGCGCGTTTGCCCGCCTCGCTCGCGGTGTAAGCATCACGCAAGCGAAGGCTGCTCTCGAGCCCGCCTTTCAAGAATCGCTGAAATGGGTTCCTCCAGGTTTCCGGAACGAGGTGAGCCTTTCGGTGCGCTCGCTGCGCGACCGGCAAAGCGAAGATGCGCGCCTGGCGTCCTGGGTTCTTTTTGGCGCGGTGTTGGCCGTGTTGATGATTGCGTGCGCGAATGTCGCAAATCTGCTTCTCGCACGCTCCACCGCACGCCGGCGGGAGTTCGCGATTCGCGTGGCTTTAGGTGCAGGCCAGGTCCGCTTGGTACGTCAAACGCTCACCGAAAGCGTCATGCTGGCGCTCGCTGGAGGCGCGTTGGGCTGTGGCTTTGCGTATGCTCTGCTCAGAATTTTCGTGGCCATTTCGCCGCAGGGCATTTTGCATTTGAACGATGCGAGACTGGATCTGCGCGTGCTCCTCTTCACGCTGGCCGTGTCCATAGTTTCTGGATTGTTTTTTGGTCTTGCGTCCGCGCAACGGCACGCATCGAATGACGCTCTCTACGGCCGCGCAAGCTCTGGATTGTCGCGCGGGCTCTTTCGTCGCGCGCTCGTCTCCATGCAAATCGCCGTTTCGTTTGTGCTATTGGCCGGGGCGGGCCTGCTGATTCGCAGCTTGAATAATCTTGAGCGCGTGCCACTGGGCATGGGCACCTCCGGCGTGATCACTGCGACGATCGCCCTCAACCCGCGGCTGTACAGCGATATGTCACGGCGCGAGAATTTCTTCGAGAATATTGAAGAGCGCCTTCGCGAGCTTCCTGGAGTGAGTGCGTCGGCGCTCAGTGATAGCGTGCCTTTGTTGTCCGGCGGCAGCGCAGCGAGTATCTATGCCAATATCGAAGTGCCGGGGCGTCCGCACACGCCGCAAGGCACCGGCGGAATGGTGGGATACGCCACGGTAACGCCCGAATTCTTCTCTGCGCTCGAGATTCCGATTGTCGACGGCCGAGCATTCACGGAAACCGATCGTTCTGCGAACGCGAACGTCACCATTCTGAATGCCGTCCTGGCAAAACGCCTCTTTCCCCATGAAGACGCCGTCGGGAAGAAAGTGCGCTTTCAGCCGGACGGCGCATGGTGCACCGTCGTAGGCGTTGCGGGCGGCGTCAAATACGTTCAGAACGACGGGTTCATCTCCCCTCCGGAATCCGAGTACTATTTGCTCGAGCAGCATTCCGCCGGCTTCATCAATCCACAACAGCGCGCGATTTTGCGCACCTCGCTCAGTCCGGCTGCGGTTGCCTCGTGGATGCGCACCACCGTCGCGTCGCTCGATCCCACCGTGCCAGTCAAGGTCGATTCCATGTCTCAGCGCGTCAGTCAATTGGAGGCACGCCCGCGTTTCAACGCCACGCTGCTCGCAATTTTCGCCGCCATGGGAATCTTGCTCGCGGCCGTCGGCACTTACGGCGTATTGGCGTTTCTAGTGGTGCAGCGCACGCAGGAAATTGGTGTGCGCATGGCGCTTGGCGCGCATCCACGCGACGTGATGAAATTGATTCTTGCGCAGGGCGCAAAACTGGCGATTGCTGGACTTGTGCTCGGTGTCGCCGGAGCGTTTGCGCTGACGCGTTCAATGACCGCGCTGCTCTTTGACGTCAAGCCGGCGGATCCGGCTATCTTCTCGGGAGTCGCCCTGTTCCTGATGGCCGTGGCGCTGGCGGCCTGTTACCTGCCCGCGCGGCGCGCGATGCGTGTCGACCCGCTCGTCGCCCTCCGCTACGAATAGCCCGCGCGCAGCAAGACGTCCCGGGAAACTACTGAAGCGGCGGGAGCCGGTCCAGGAATTCGTAACGAGCGCGGTATTCATCGGACTCGGCGTGAGAATGAAAACTGAGGTGCATCACCTGAAAGTGAGTTGACGGATCATACGCGGGCCAGCGCGGCAGCCCGGGGCCGTTCGGGTCGCCTGTCTTTGCGAAGTTCGTCCAGTAGGACGACATCAACTCCGACAACTTTTCGTCCCCCGGGCGCCACGGAAGTTTTATCGAAGGCAGCGCTTCGAAAACGAATTCAATTTCTGCGGAGTGATACGCGCCCTGTGACGGTTCTCCCGCGGGCTGCGGCGGCGCGTCCTCAAATTCATAGCGATATACGGTGGACTCGCCGGTGGTACGCTGCATTTCCATCCACTTCCAGGCGCCGAAGGCGATGAATTGGTCTCCGGAGAGATCCTGCGCGGATCGCATCGCCTCTGCGTCCGTGGCCGCGGGATACAGCCTCAGAAATTCGTCCGCGTTGCCGCCAAACAGGGCATGCGCACCCGCGACAAAATTAGCGGCTGTCGGATCAGCTTTCTGAAAAATCGTGCGGTAGTTTCCCTCATCTTTGTTCCATCCTGCCAGCAGCGGCACGTGGCTCTGCTTTCCGCTCGCGTAAATCGCATGAGGATCTTCAGGTAAAAAGTATCCGTCGACGCTGGGCCAGAAGCGGGTGATGTCATATTTCATCGCCGCGGCGAGGAGCTGCTCCGCGGGCATGGCGCGAAGGGCGTCGAGTGAGTTCACGCCAATCGACTCGGCGAATTTTTCGCCGTCGGCCTCCGATTCGGCAAGCGATTTCATCGCTGGCGTTTTGCCCAGGAATGCCCCGCTTTCGCCGATGGCGCGCTCGAAGAGGCCGCGCGCAAGCGGCGATGCGATCAGCGCGCTGACCGAAAATGAGCCAGCGGATTCTCCAAAGATCGTCAGGTTGTGAGGATTGCCGCCGAACGCCGCGATGTTCTTTTGAACCCACTGGAGCGCGGCGACTTGATCCAGCAATCCGTAGTTCCCGGATGCGTTGTCCCGGGACTCCTTCGCCAGCGCAGGATAAGAAAAAAACCCGAAGATACCCAACCGGTAGTTCATGCTGACGACTACCACGCCTTTCTTCGCCAGCATCTCGCCATCCTCACGCCCCACAGAAGCCGAGCCGGCGGCAAATCCTCCGCCATGGATCCACACCATCACCGGCAGATTCGCGTCCGCGGATTTCGCGGGCGTCCACACGTTGAGGTACAAACAATCCTCGCTGGGCCCACGGTCGCGGAAATTTATGTCGCCATAGATATTCCCCTGCACGCAGTGATCGCCAAACGCGGCTGCTTCTCTTACGCCATCCCAAGCAGGAACGGGCTGCGGCGGCTTCCAGCGAAGATTGCCGACGGGCGGCGCGGCGTGGCGTAAGGAATGCCTTCGAAGATTCGCACCGTTCCATCGGCGCTCATCCGGCCTTCAACAAGTCCCGATGCGGTGCGCACCTGGGCCGCGGCGTGCGTTGCTGTGAGCGCCAGCAGCGCAAGCGACAGGATTGCGGCGGAGATGAATCGCGGCGGCGTTAGATTTCTCATAAAGGCTCAAACGGTCCTAGAAGAACTCCTGCGGGAATCCATGCAAGAAAATGGGCAGCGAGCGCGGACGAGATTCAGAGCGCCTGGAGTTCTTTGCCGGGTTTGAAGCGCACGGCTCTGCCCGGTTGAATGCTCACTTGCTGGCCGGTGCGCGGATTGCGGCCGATGCCGGTCTTGCGCGGCTTGACGTTGAAGACACCGAAGCGGCGAAGCTCGATGCGCTCGCCCCGCCCGAGCGCGTTCTTGAGCGCCTCGAAAACGGTTTCGACGGCCTGCTCGGCCTTCGAGCGAGGGATATTGGTACGCTGCACGACGGCGTTGACGATGTCCAGTTTGATCATAACGAGCAACCGCTCCTTTTGCGATGGGTAATGCTAGATGGCCCGGTTGCAGGTTGTCAAGCCGCACGCGCTGTACTAACATGCCGCGCCCTCGAAAAAAAAGGAACGCGTGGAGGATGGGATGAGCGTGAAGTCTGACCGATGGATTACGAAAATGGCGCGCGAGCACAAAATGATCGAGCCCTTCGCGGACCGCCAGGTGCGCGACGGAGTGATCAGCTACGGCGTTTCCTCCTACGGCTACGACATGCGCGTGGCGGATGAGTTCCGCATTTTCACCAACGTGAATTCGACGATCGTGGATCCGAAGCAGTTCGACGCGCGGTCGTTTGTGGAGTTCAAAGGGCCGGTGTGCATCGTGCCGCCGAATTCGTTCGCGCTGGCGAAGTCGGTGGAATATTTTCGCATTCCGCGGAGCGTGCTGACGATTTGCGTGGGCAAGTCGACCTACGCGCGGTGCGGAATCATCGTGAACGTGACGCCGTTCGAGCCGGAGTGGGAGGGCTTCGTGACGCTGGAGATCAGCAACACCACGCCGCTGCCGGCGCGCATTTACGCGAATGAAGGATTGTGCCAGGTGATTTTCTTCGAGTCGGACGAGGTGTGCGAAGTTTCGTACAAAGACAAAAAAGGGAAATACCAAGCGCAGCAGGGAATCGTGCTGCCGCGTTTGTAATTGCCACGGAAAGTTCAAGCAGCCTGCGCCGCGCAGGCCGAAGGTTCGTCTCTCAGTGTGAGCAGCCTGATGACTGCCATCGGGCGCGAAAAGTGTGGTTCCAGTCCCATTAGAAAGTGCTATGAACTTTGTTTACAGTGACTTAACTGTTTCGGACTCGTGTTTTGTGTACCGATTAGGATTTGCCAGGAACGAGCGTGGACTAACCGGCTGTGTTTTTTTGGAGTTAGAAGGCGCCCCGCCGCAGGGAAGAACTCTTGTCGAAGGAAAGACGAATCGCTGCGATTCGTGCCTGCTGCATGCGCCTCGCAGTTTGAAGCAAAATGTTGCGACTCGGCGAGGTTGACGTGCTGTCCATTTCGAATGCCGTAAAAACAAAAGCCGCGTCTCCGCGGCCGTATGCTCCCTTGCGCTTGTCCGGCTGGTTTCTAGCCGCAAAGTGAGTGTGTATCAGATAGTTCTGAGAAGATCAAACGAAAAGAAACGGCCGTACCGGGCATAATTCCGAGGCGAGATTCTTCGCTGCGCGAATTCGCTTCACGAATGACATGTAGCAACGAAGGCGTGCATCGATGACGTGCCGATAGGGGAAGTGATGGCGGCGGGAGCAAGTTCGCTAGATGCGGTGCAGCGGGACGATGTGTGGACGGTGGCGGCAGTGGCGGTGATTGCGTTCATCCTAGCGGATGTCGGGCACGAGGCGATTGGTCACGGGATAGGGTACTTGTTGGGAGGCGGAAGGTCGTGGATACAGACGACGACGCGAATCATCGGGGACCAGCAGTTGGGCGATCCGGGATGGAGGATTCTGGATATGGGAGGGCCGTGCGGCAACCTGCTGTTCGCGGGGCTGGCGTGGTTGGGGCAGCGCGCGGCGGGGCGGAAGCGAGCGGAGCGTTTGCGGCTGCTCCTGTGGCTGGTGATGGCGTTCAGTTTGTTCTGGGGTTTGGGTTACCTGATTTATTGCGGAGTGCTGGGGCATGGAGACTGGTTCGCTCTGGTGGCAGGGGCAAAACGGGAGTGGCTATGGCGCGGCGTGCTGATTGTGGCGGGGATTGTGCTGTATCGCACATCGGAGATGCTGGCAGCGTCGGAATTGCACTGGATTGTGTCGAGCGGCGAGGCGTATTGGCGGGCGCGGGCGGGACGGCTGACGCTGGTGGCGTACGTGGCGGGAGGGATGATTGGATGCGCGGGAGCGGCGCTGGATCCGGGTGGGCCGATGGAGATGTTGAATTCAGGCGCGGCGAGCAGTTTTCTGGCGGCCGTGGGGCTGCTATTGGTGCGCGGGCAGTTTGGAAGATTCGCGGACAAGGCGGCGATCGCGGCGCTTCCCGCGTCAGTGGAAGCGAACGTGATACGGCGCAGCGTTGGGTGGATGTCCGCAGCCGGAGTTGTTGCGACTGCTTATATTGGGGTGTTGGGACGCGGGGTGCGGATTAAGCTTTGACAAAAATGGCTGATTCCGCCGGTAAATGAATACCGACAAGGTGAAATTGTGCGGCAGGGGGCGGAACGAGAGATTCTGTTAAGCTTTTTATTTGCAATACGATAATGTTTGGTTTGGCGTTTGCGGAAGCCGGGATGGAAAACTCTTTAGGCCCTGATGGGGCTTTAAAACGGTATGGGCTCCGGGCGTGAGGGCAATGCAGAAGCGCAAAGCCAGTTGTGGGATAGACGTTCGCTGCTTGTTCGTGGGGATTCTGGTGGGAACTTTGGCGCTAGGCGGCTGCGCAGCCGGAGGTTCATCATCCACCGGGTCCCAACCGCCTCCCGTTCAAGGGAAGATCGAGCACGTCGTGATCATTTTTCAGGAGAACCGCACGCCGGACAATTTATTCCACGGGCTGCCCGGCGCAGATATCGCGAACAGCGGCTTAAATACATCCGGGG
>JASHQB010000249.1 GCA_030037775.1 Candidatus Acidiferrales bacterium | reverse complement strand
GCAGTACGGGATTGGGTATTCGCTGACGACGTCGCATACGGTGGCGCCGGCGTCGGCGGAGTTCAAGAAGGATCTGGAGTGGTTTGCGGGGGTGTGCCGGGTGGTGAAGGGTTTGCGGGACCTGCGCATCGGGAGCATTGGGGCGCGGCCGGCGGCGTTCAACACGGTGCGCTACAGCGAAAAGATTTTGGAAGGGCAGGGCATATCGGTCGAGACGCTGGACCTGTCGGAAGTGATTGGGCGGATTGGGCGAATGAGGGATTCCGATCCTGCGGCGGTGGCCAAGCTGCAAAGGATTGAGAAGTATGTGTCGACGAACGAGGTGCCGAAAGAGGCGCTGCTGAAGATGGCGAAATTGGGAGTGGTGATCGACCAATGGATGAAGCAGACGGACGTGAGGATCAGCGCGATCCAGTGCTGGACGTCGATGGAGGAGAATCTGGGCGTAGTGCCGTGCACGGTGATGAGCATGATGAGCGACGATTTGATGTCGAGCGCTTGCGAAGTGGACGTTTGCGGGGTGCTGAGCATGCATGCGCTGCGGCTGGCGTCGCAGACGCCCAGCGCGCTGCTCGATTGGAACAACAACTACGGCGACCATCCGGACAAAGCGGTGTGCTTTCACTGCAGCAATCTGCCGAAGCACTTTCTGAAGAACGTGAAGATGGACTATCAGGCGATCATCGCCGGGACGGTGGGGAAGGAGAACACGTTCGGCACCTGCGTGGGGTTGGTGAGGGCGGGATCGATGTCCTACGCGCGCTTTTCGACCGACGATCGAGCGGGGCGGGTGCGCGGGTACGTGGGCGGGGGAAGATTCACGGATGATCCGCTGGAGACGTTCGGCGGGGCGGGAGTGGTAGAGATTCCGGGGATGCAAAAGTTGCTGCGTTACATCTGCGAGAACGGATTCGAGCACCACGTGGCGGCCAATTTCTCTTCGGTTGCTGGAGCGGTGCACGAAGCGGCGACACGGTATCTAGGGTGGGACACCTACTGGCACAAAAATTAGACAGCATGGCAGGAGCGCGCCAGCGATCGAAAGCACGGTTGGCCCCAGCGCCATCTACGAAATGCTTCCCGGCCCGCAGACCGCGGAGTGATTCTTCGGCGGACGCTACGCCGGCGAATCTATTGCATCTTCGAAGGCACGAGGATCGCGCCGACTCCCAAATCTTTCATCTTTTTGTTGAAGCCGGCAACATCGGAAAGGACGTCGTGCACTTTCTCCCGTAGATCAGCCCATTGCTTTTCCAGATCAGGGAAGCGCTGCTCCTCGCCCGTGGTTACTGGACCACCATCGCCTTCCACCGCAGTTTGCAGATAGCCGTACTGCGCGGCAATCCCGTTGCGGAAGTTGATCACATCCTGGAAGGTTTTCTGCTTGGGCTGGACCAGCTTCTCTTCGAGCCAGTCAATCTGGTCCACGATCGTTTTTGCGTCCTTCTGAATGTCCTGCGCGTCGGAACGTCCGGCCGCGTGCTCGCTAATGGCATTCAGCTGATCGCGGATGCTTCGCAGGTCGATTGCCGTCTGGTTGATTTCGTTGATGCGTTCATTTGCGGCCTTGGCCATGGCGACTTGTCGCTTCTGGTCGTCGTCGCTTTGCATCTCGCGCGGATCGTTCGTAACTTCGAACGTCTGCGTCACCGTTTTTCCGTTTAGCGTCAACCGCGCCGTGTAGGTCCCGGACGGCACGCGATAGCCCTGCACCGGACCCTGCGTCAGGATTCCGGGCACGCTTACCGGCGGCTCCGACCGCAGGTCCCAAACGTATTGATTCATGCCTTTTTTCGTAGGCAGTGGCTTCGGGCCGCCTTCGCCCGGCTCGGCGCCGGGAGTCGGAGGCTGAGGCTTGGTTTTGCTCGAGTAAGACCGCACCACCGCACCGCTCGAATCCACAATATCGATCTTCAGCTCCTGCGATTCCTCGGGCTTTGTTCCGAGGATGTAGCGGAAGATCGCGCCGTCGGGGGGATTCTTGCCCATCTCACCCGATGGGATCGAAAAACCGCCGCCGGCGATGCGATATGTTCTGCGCGGCTTGAAGAGATAGAGGTCGGATTTCTCGACTTCGTTGTTCAACTGTTCGAGAGGGCTAATATCGTCGAGAATCCAAAACGCCCGGCCCTCCGTGCTCGCAACCAAGTCGCCGTTGTGCACCTTCAGGTCCGTCACTGGCACGCGCGGCAAATTGAACTGCAGAGTTTGCCAGTGCGCTCCGTCGTCGAGCGAAAACCAGGCCGCATTCTCGGTGCCCGCAAAGAGCAGGCCTTTGCGCTTGGGGTCCTCGCGGACGACGCGCACCGGCATGTCCTGAGGCAAACCGCTTGCAAGGTCCGCCCAAGACTTGCCGTAATCGGTGGTTTTGAAAATGTGCGGCATATTGTCATTCCATTTGAATCGCGTGAAGGCAACGTACGCCGTGCCCGCATCGAAGGGTGAAACTTCGATTTCGTTGACCAACCCTTCCGCCAGGCCCTTGGGCGTCACGTTGGACCAACTCTTGCCGCCGTCGCGCGTGAGCTGCACCAGCCCGTCGTCGGTTCCCACCCAAATCGTGCCCACGTCGTGCGGCGAAGGAGCAATGTAGTAGATCGTGTTGTAGACCTCGCCGCCCGCGCCTTCATTTGTAATCGGCGCACCACCCAATCCCTGATGCGCTTTGTCATTCCTCGTCAG
>JASHQB010000248.1 GCA_030037775.1 Candidatus Acidiferrales bacterium | reverse complement strand
GCGCCGCATCAGCTCTGGGAACAGGCCACCGGTTCGAGCGACATTTTCACGCCCATGGAAAAAATCACCGGCGGCCTGCCCAATTTCCAGCCGGGCTGCTACCTGCGCATGTGGGAGTGGCGCACAGACACGATTCAGCTCATCGGCGCCACGCAGGAAATCACCGTGCGCCTGCGCTACGAAAAATCGCTGCCCGCTCTGGTGCTCGGCACCGACCCGATTCAGATTCGCTCTTCGCTCGACCCGCTCGCGTACGCCGTTGCCGGCATGGCCGCGCGCTCGCGCGGCGCGCAGGCGCTCGCCGCGGATATGTTTTCACTCGCCGAAGCCAGCGCCGAGGATTTGATCGAGCGCTACGTCCGCCCGGAACAGTTCAAGGGCCGCCGCCGCAAGCCCTACGGCTATCGCGCCCGCGTGATTTATTTGTAACGGAAATTACGTTACGTTGAGGGTCAGCGTGATGGAGCGGCCCGCGTTCTGCGCGGTGCCCGTGATCACCACGGGGTAACTGCCCGCCGGCGTTTCATTCGGATTCACCGACGCACGGTTGTGGCATCCGGCCAGCGTCGCGCCGGCCAGCAGCGCGAAGCAGAACCCCGCCAAGCGCGCGCGTCCCGCTCTTGGAGTGCGTGCAGGAGCAGCGCGCCGCAATGAGTAGAGGCACAGCGCCAGCATCAGCGCGAATAGGCCCAGCAGCAAAAGCCGCATCCGCGGGCCGCCGCGCCATCCGGGCGCAACCATTCTCGTCGCGTCCGGACCGCCCGTCGTCAGTATCACCGTGAACGTTTGCGCTTGTCCTGCAGTGACGCTCACTGTCGGCGGCTTGATCGTGCACGTGATCGTCTGTGTTTTCGCGGAAAGCTCTGCCGGGCAATTCAGCGTCACCGTCCCGCTGAACACATCATCCGGCGTCACCGAGATCGTATAGGTTGCGGGATTGCCTTGCGAGACGCTCACCGTCGTATCCGTGATGTTCGGCACCGTCAGCTCAAAGTCGTCGCCCGTTCCGGTAAGGCTCGCTGTTTGCGGGCTCGACGGATCCGAGTCGGTCACTTCCAGCGTCGCCGACCGTGCTCCCGTGGCGCCGGGCGTGAAAATGACGTTGATTTCGCACGACGCCCCCACCGCAAGCGACGGCTCGCAGTTATTCGTCTGCGTAAAATCGAGGGGGTTCGCGCCGGTGAACGTAAAGCTGGTGTTCAAGAGCGAAATGGCCGCCGAAGAGTTGTTCGTGAGGGTAAACGTTTCCGGCGGCGTTGTTCCGCCAGTGGGCTCGTCGCCGAAATCAAAACTTGCGGGCGAAATCGTTATGTCCGCCGGCGGGCTAGGCTGCCCCAGGCCGGGGAATTCCACCACGCGCTCGTCGCCTCGGTCGGCCACGAACACGTTTCCCAAGCGGTCGATGGCAATAGCGCCCGGCGAGTTCAGGCTTCCTTTGATCGCCACGCGCGAAAGCGTTCCGGCCTTGGCGTCCACGCGCACCAGAGCGTTTGCGCCGGTGTCGGAAATGAACACGTTGCCTCGCCCGTCCACGGCCACGCCTTCGGGCGCGCCGAGCTGCGCGTTTTGCGGCGCCGAATCGAACTCCGCGCCCGCCGTGGCGCTCGCTCCTGAATCCGCTCCTGAAAACGTCCCGCTGCCCGCGAATGCATTCACGTCGCCGCTTTTCAGGTCGATCACGAAGATCTGATTCGACGCGGGGGACGCGGCATAGACCTGCCCGCGCGCGAAATCGCTGGCCACCGCCGCGGCATCGAGCACGTGCGCTAGATACGTGAAATGCGCGGCGCTTGGCGCCAGCGCCAGCACGCGGTTGTTTCCGCGATCCGCGACGTACAGATTCCCTTCGACGTCGGAAGCCAGTCCCGCCGGCTCGAACGGATCCACATTCGTCCCTTGCGCCTGCGCGACGCTGTTACCGGAGCCCAGCGGAATCGCCGCAACTTTGCCGGTGAGCATGTCCAGCAGGCGAATGGTGTTCTGCGCGCGATTGGCCAGGTAAACCTTGCTGCCCGCCGCGGTCGCGATTCCCGAGGGGTCTTCCGAAGGCGCCAGCGCGCAGTTTGAAAAAACGGTGAGGGCAAGCGCGGCGGCCGCGTCCGGCGAGCCGGTGGCCGGGCTTACAGAGGAAGTCACGCAATTCTTGGCCGGCGGCGTGGCCGAAAGCGAGATGTATAGCCCGCCTGCCGCATCCGTGGCCAAGCCGCGCACGTTGGCGTATGGCGTTCCGGAAGTAATCACCACCGGCGTTGCCGGCGCGCCCGGGGTACCCGTCGCAGCTGTGGAAACCGGCGCCGCGTGCGGCGCGGCGCTCTGCTGCTGCGCCTCGGCTCGGCTGCCATTTTGACTGACCACCCAAATCAGCGTCGCGAGCAGCGCGAATACCGCTGCAAAACGCCAAACCACACGGCGCAAAGGCCCCCCTCACATTGCCGACAGCGAATTTACATCAGGCGAACTCATACCGCGCCAATGCCAACAAAGCTCAAAATCATAGCACACGCGTGCGGAACATCACTGCAAGAAACGCGCGCTGTTTTGCGGCGATTGTCGCTGGCCGCCGCGAGCACAGCGCCACCACGGCACATGCGATGACGCGGCGCGAGCGGAGGTTGTATTCGCGCTATTTGTCTGCGGAGGGCGCCTCGGCCGCCATTCCTATGGGCGGCCCCTCGGCCGGCTGAAGCTATGCCGCTCGATTTGCGGGCCGGCTGACCGCACCCAGGGTCGCGCGTATGAATGCCGGTAAAATCCCCGGTTCATCCAGGTTCGGCCCCACGGACCGTTGTCGAAGAAGATGCCGTGGCTTCGCCACAGAAAATACGGATGCGCCCATCCCCACGGCGCAAACGCTCCGGTGATAATCACCGCCGGGCCGAAGCCGATCGCGCCTCCGATGAAAAAGCCGGGGCGCGGCGCGAAAAACACGATGCCGGGGTCGTACACCGGCACATAAAGGTAAGCCGGATTCACCGGCAGGATTTCGCAATAGCCGTCGTCCATGGTCACCGTGTCGTAGGGAGAGGTGCGCAGGTAGCCGTAGTCATACGCTTCTTTGCGCATCCGCTGCACCGCGTCCATCACGTCGGGTCGCTGATTCAAGACCGCCTCGCCCAGTTGCTGCGTCCAGTCAGGGTCGCGGGCCATCATGTCCAGCACGGAAGGGAAGGGCAGCAGAGCCAGCACGCTGGGGTCCCACTGCAGATTGTCGTCTTTAATCGCCTGCGCCAGCGCGTCGCCCTTCAGACCGCTGTGCTCGTCTGCCCAGTTCGCCGCATCCGGAATTTCGTCCCAATACGTGGACCCCGTGAGCACTTGCGCGAGCAGCGGATCGGGGTAGAGCGCAATGCGGTTCACCAGCCGGTCGAGATCCTCCGGCGCCATCGGCGGGGGCGGCGTTTGCTGCGCTTCCTGCGCCGTTGAAGCGGGTGGCGGAGGAGGCGGGGGTGGATTGCTCTGTTGCTGCTGAGCGGCCAAGGGCAAGGCCAATAACGAAACTACAAAGAACATGATCGCGAGCTTTGTGCGAAGCATAGCTTTCCACCTGAGTTGAAGTAATCTGACCGGAATTCCATCGTATTTTCCGGCTCAGCCCGTACACAGATTAAGATGCAGGAATTTGCCTTTTCGGCGCAGGCCTC
>JASHQB010000247.1 GCA_030037775.1 Candidatus Acidiferrales bacterium | reverse complement strand
GCCGCTGGGAAGCAGCAGACCTTCACCGGCGCCATCAGCGACAGCATGTGCGGTGCGCAGCACATGATGGAGGGCTCCGCCAAGGACTGCACCCTCAAGTGCGTCGATGGTGGCAGCAAATTTATCCTGGTCGATTCCAAGGGCAAGATCTATCAGCTCAGCGATCAGACCAAGCCTCGCGCTTTCGCCGGCGCCAGCGTCAAGGTCACCGGCACGCTGAACGGCGACACCATCACCGTCAGCTCCATCGTCGCCGCGAAGTAGCGCGCCTTTTGCGCTCACTCTCAGCGGCGCGAGGCGTCGTCGATGTTTTGCGGGCCGATCGTTCTTATCGGCCCTCTTTGTTTCTCTGCTAGAATCTCGCCCGTGCAAACATGCAAGCTACGCCTGCCTGCCCGCTCTTGTCCTCGGACGCCGAGTCTTCGCCTTTCACCATCGAAAAAATGCTGAACGCCCTTCGCTATTACTGGATTGTGGCCAAGGGCTACCGTCTCCGCCCGTGGAAGAGTCCCTATTTGCAGTGGCGCATGGAGACTTTCTTCGGCCCTCCTGCGGCAGACCTCGATGCGGGTAAGTTCATCCGTCTGGTGTGGACCGAACGCGCGCGCATGCGCCGCTTCCTCCGCTGGGTCGCCGACCGTCGCCGCGAACAAAAGCGCGGCTCTCCATGAATCGTGCTGCGCGAGTTCGTTAGCGCTTCGCCACCGGTATCACAAACCGCAGCGCCGTGTGCGTCGCCGAAAAACTGCACACCTTATTGTCGGTCAGCCCCGCATCCTTGCCCGCTTGTATCACGTCGATTTCACGGATGTGCGTCTGCCCCTTGGGATAAACCACCCAAATCGCCCCGTTCTTCCGGATCGTACGTCCCAGCGATTCCAGCCGCGAAAGATCGCCGCGAGCCTCCGCGGAAAAGAAAATCAAGTCAGCATCTCCGATCCGTTTCCCGCGGGAATATTTCGGCACGCGCTCGGTTAAATCCTTCAAAAACTCAGCGGATTCCACGCCCAGCACCGCCACACGCTGCCCCGGTTTCACGCCCAGTTTATCGATCAGCAGCCGGTGCGAATAATCCCGCTCCGGCGCGCGCGCTTTTCCCTTGGAATCAGGCATGATCTTCCTCGCAACTAGAATACCAGCGGCACCAGTGCCCACGTCGTACGCCGGTACGCGTCCCACTCCGCGCCAAACGTTTCGCGCAGAATATTCTCTTCTAGCCGCGTTTTCCGCAGATAGGCCGCCACCAAGATTGCCACTCCAACGAGCGCGTGGTATTGGCTTGAAGCGATCGCCGTCCCCACGAA
Organism: Candidatus Acidiferrales bacterium; assembly: GCA_030037775.1. Taxonomy (GTDB): domain Bacteria; phylum Acidobacteriota; class Terriglobia; order Acidiferrales; family UBA7541; genus DAHUXN01. Next base: position 8,866 of record JASHQB010000247.1, on the reverse strand, counting down.
CATGCCCAGCATCGCCGTGTAGATCGGATGTCGCAGCAGCCGGTACGGCCCCGTGCGTACCAATTCATGGCCCTCGCCGATTCTCACTTCCGCGCTCCAATTGCGCCCCAGATGCCGCCGTGCCGAAACCGCCAAAAGAATGAATGCGGCTTGCACAGTCGCGCCGACGGCAACCAGAAAATGGAACCGCTGCGGCAAAAACCAGCCCTTGAGTCCCGGCACAGGAATGAAAAGCAGCAGCAGCGCCACATTCAGCACGATTTGATGGAAAGCCGTCGACGCTTTCGATTCGGAACTCTTGTTTTCCGCGGAGTTCTTCGAAGCCACGGTCCAATAGATCGAGAATATGACCCACAGGATGAGCGCAGGAGTTACCCTGTTGAACTCAAGGTTGTAGTCGAAGTGATTCAAGTGTTGCGAGAACAGCGAAGGCCCGAGCCACCCCCGCTTGCTGAGCACAACGCCCAAGGCTGCGCCTACCAGACCTCCTAGGATGATCTGCCGCATCAGTTCGCGCTTCACTGTCTTCACGTTCACCGTCCTCATGCAGCATGTCCCACACGAGTCTGATTGCGATTGAATGCAAGGGGTCCGCGGGAAACACACCTTCCTGTGTCAAGCCTTTCGGCCTAGGAGGATACTACGCTTGCAGGTCTATTTTGGTGTTCAGAAGTTGCTAAACAGCTTAAATGGTCGGCGCAGCCTGAGCCGCCGGGGCAGGAGCCGCTGCCGCCGGCTGCGGCCTCACCCAGAATCGTACGCCGTGCTTGGCGTTTTCATCGATGGTGCGCTGCAAATCAATCTGGTTCACATCGACCGTGCTCACTCCGCCTTGGCCATTCACATAGTGCAGCGTGTTGCCGGAAGACCAATAGCTGGTGATCTCGTATTTCGTGCCATCCTTCATGTAAACCACGGTCGGCAGATATTCGGGATCGCTCGCAGCGGTGACAGTAGTTTCCGGCGAGACCCGCTGGCTCGCGCCCGAATTGCTCGGCTGGCTGAAGTCATATTGGTTGAAATCAGGAGCCTGGTTCGAAGCCCCCGAATCCAACGAACTCTGATCATTGTTCGTGTAGCCGGTGTAGTCGCTGTAGTTCGACGCGTTATTGTCGTCCCAAATCCAAGAATTGTCCGAATAGGGGCCGTCATAATACCCGTCCCAATAAGGGTAATATCCCGGGTAATCCCACCCCAGTCCCCAGTAGCCGGGCCATCCCCAGCCAACCCCCCAGTCCCAAAAGGGCCATCCCCAGCCCCATCCCCACCCGAATCCTAAACCGCATCCCCAGCAGCCTCCAAAGCCGCGCCCAAACCCAAATCCACGATTAAATCCGAAACCGCCAACGCCGAGTCCGTCGCCTCTGAAAAGTCCATTTCGCCCCAGTGTCGAACTCGCGAATGCGGATCCCCCTATGCGGGAACTTCCAAAGTTCGACAGCCCTCGGCTTGTCGACGCGATTCCGCGGTTTCCGGCGAAATTGCCGCGCGCCGCTGCGAACGAATGCCATGCTCCGTCCGCCATAGCGGAATTTCGGCCGCCCGCCGTGCCGGCGCCATTCACTGTGCGTGCGGCGCTTCCAAACGAATGCCATCGGCCGTCCGCGATCGCGCTGCGGGCACTAGAAGCCCGTTCCGCGCCGCCGAACCCCGATCTGCCGCCAAATCCGCCACGCCCGCCGCTGTAGCCCCTCGCCGAATATCCCCCACCGCGATACATCCCGCCGCCGTAGGATCTTCCGCCTCCGCCCCGATACGCACCGCCGCCGTAGGCACGCCCGCCTCCACCAAACCCTCCGCCGCCGTGGAATCCGCCGCCCATTCCACCGCCGCCTCCATGAGACCCTCCGCCGCCCCCTCCATGCCCTCCGCCTCCGCGTTGTGCGAAAGCAGGATTCGGCATACAGATGAGGAAAAGTCCGGCAAACGCTGTGATGATTAGCTTTACTAGGTTGGAACGGCTCATGGCGCTCCCTCCACTTACAGCGCCTCGCGGCTCGGCAGCCAGGGAGATAAGCGAGGCCACAACTGAACTCTACACCCTATTAGATTATTTTGCAGCCATTCTGGTTGTCAGCAACTCCAACCCGGCCCGCCCCAAAATGTTGCGCCCCGGCTCTCTTTTTCCGACGCGCTGCCGCTCACTTCTCCAAAATCCATCGTTCCCTCGTCCGTCCCGCGGCCACTTCCGCCCCAAATTGTTTCGACTGCCCGCGCGGCACGCTAAGCGATGTCCACGTTCCCGTCGCTTTCACCGCGAAATGTTTCGCCAGGAACACGATCTGTCCCGCGTGATGCGCATAGTGCGCCACTTGCCGGTTGATCGCTTGCATCACGGAGTGAGGATTGTTGCGAATCGTTATCGTTTTTGTCAGGTCCGCATCCGTCAGCGCGTCCATGGCGTCGAACACGTACTTCCATCCCCGCTCCCACAGTTCCATCAATTCTCTTCGCGTCTTCGGCGGCTCTTCGAACTCCGTATCGCGATTCCTGTCCGGCTTCTCGCCGTCGCTGGTCAAAAAATCCGTCCAGCGCGACCGCATGTTGCCCGCCATGTGCTTCACGATAATCGCAATCGAATTCGATTCTTTATCCAGCGCCGTGAACAAGTCATCGTCCGGACACTGCTCCATCGCCCGCTCCGCCAGCGTCTTGTAATATCGAAACAGGCCCGTCGAATCCTTCACGTACGACGTTGTCAGCTCATGCGCCATCGCACCATGGCTCCTCGCGCGCACTGCACCGCGCGCCCGCTCGGCATCTCCGCGATGAAACAGTCATCGCGGCCGCGCGTTACTTTCGGCTACGCAGCCCCTTAGCTCTTCGCGGCCTCGCTCTTCGACTCTGGCCCGCCGAATCTCTGCTCGTCCGCCGACGGCCCGTAAATCGACGGCACCGGCACGTCGTTCAGCCGCAGATACACGCTCAGTTGCCCGCGATGATGAATCATATGGTTCATCACGAATCCCCGCAGCACCGCAATCTTCGGCAGAGTAAAGACGGTTTTGTCTCCCGCAATCAGCGACCACGGCTTCATGAACACCTCATCGCTTGCGCTGGCAATCGCCGCGCGTGCCGCCGCGGCTCGCTTGTCGAACTCCTCGAGCAGTTGTTTTCGCGAAGTCATCTTCAGCGGGCCGCCCGTCGATTCCTCGAGGTCCGCGCCCCTGCCCATCACAATCGAATCCTGCAAGATCGTCTCCCTCGCCCATCCGGGTACTTCCGCCACGTGTCCCGCCAGCCGGTCCATCGGCATGGACCTTTCGTGTGGCTTGAAGTCCGGCTTGCCCTCCGGCACGCGTTCCAGCACCCTCCGCGTCACTTCTATCTCCCGGTCAAACTCCGGCAAAATCCCATCCTTGATCGCCATCGTTCTTTCTCCTTCCTGTGTAGTTTGCGCGAGCTTATACCCCACGCGGGCCGAAAGCGTATAGGATGCGCCGCGCCGTCTTTGGGTGCATGCGCGCTTCGTTGACTTCGCTTTACCGCACCTCTACAATTGCGCGCGCCAATGCCTCAGCAGCCGTCTTTTACAGGCCAAACAGTTTCCCACTATCGCGTCCTCGAAAAACTCGGCGGCGGCGGAATGGGCTTGGTTTACAAAGCCGAAGACGCGCGCCTTCGGCGTTTTGTCGCGCTGAAATTCCTTCCGCCGGAGATTGCCAGCGACGAGCGTGCTCTCGAGCGTTTTCGCCGCGAGGCCCAGGCGGCTTCGGCGCTGAATCACCCGGGCATCTGTACGATTTACGAAATCGGCGAGGAAGGCGCGCGCGTTTTCCTCGCCATGGAGCTTCTCGAGGGCGAGACGCTGCGGCAGAAAATCGGCCGCAAGCCCGTGCGCATCGATTTGCTGCTCGAGTGGGGCGCTCAACTGGCCGACGCGCTCGCGGCGGCCCACGCCCGCGGCATCGTACACCGCGATATCAAGCCCGAGAATCTGTTCGTTACGCGCTCGGGCCAGGCGAAGATTCTCGATTTCGGCCTCGCCAAAATAGAAGAAGCGCATCACGTTGGTGCAAGTGTGATCGTTACTGCGGGTCTCACGGAAGAAATCCCGGACGACCTGCTCACCAGCCCAGGCTCGAGTCTTGGCACCGTCGCGTATATGTCTCCCGAGCAGGCACGCGGCGAGCAGCTCGACGCGCGCACTGACGTTTTTTCGCTCGGCCTTGTGCTCTTCGAAATGGCTGCTGGCCATCGCGCTTTCGACGGTCAGAGCACCGCGGTGATTTTCGAGGCCATCTTGAATCGCATGCCGCCTCGGGTCAACGATTTGAACCCCGCCCTGCCCCCGCGCTTGGGCGAGATCATCGAGAAGACGCTGGAGAAGGACCGCGAATTGCGCTGCCAATCGGCGGCAGAACTTCGCGGAGATTTGAAGCGCCTGCGGCGCGATTTGGAGCGCGCGCGGCACGAGAAAGCAGATTCTTCGTCCTCGACGATAAGAGCTTTCCGAGAAGCCGGCGAATCTGCGCTGGCTGCGGATCGCGACCTCTCCAGTTCGTGGGTGCGGATTTCCGATTCCTCGAAGAGTTTTCGATGGGCCGTCGCCGCCACGATTGCCGTTGTATTTGCTGCGGCGGGAGCCCTGGGTACGCTGCTGGTCGAGCGTGCCAGCGCCCCGCCGCGCGTTGTGCGCATCGAGCCCCTGACCCGAGACGGCAGGGTCAAAGGCAATGGCTTTGGGCCCACGCCGCTTGTAACCGACGGCGAAAGAATTTACTTTACCGAGTTGGTCGGCGTGTCGCCCTTGCTCGCGCAAGTTTCCGCCAGCGGCGGCGAGACGGTCGCTTCCCCCGCGCCGTTTCCTCAGACCTATCCGACGTCCATCTCGTCCGACGGCTCTTCTTTGCTTCTCGGCGGCTCGCAGGCATTCGGTGGCCCCATGCCGTTCTATGCCGTCGATCTGCTGGGAGGCACGCCGCGCCGGCTGGACGATTTCCAGGCGCAGGACGCGGCCTGGTCCCGGGATCGAAAGCAGTTAGTGTATGGAAACGGACAAGATCTGTATCTGGCGGCAGGCGATGGCAGCGGTGCGCGCAAACTAGCCACGGCAACTGAGACGGTTTTCTGGCCACGCATATCACCTGACGGGAAAACCATCCGTTTCAGCAGCGGATTTTACACGGGCGGCAGCAAATTGTGGGAAGTGGATGCCGACGGAAAGGGCCAACGCGAACTGGCGTCCGGCGTGTCGGAAGCCTGTTGTGGCGATTGGTCGCCCGATGGGAACGAGTTTTATTTTCAAGGAACGTTCGACGGGCTTTCCAGCATTTGGGCTCTCGCGGAGGGCAGCGACAAACCCGTGCTGCTCACCGGCGGACCGCTCAGCTTCCGCACGCTGGCGGTGAGTCCGGACGGCAAAAGAATCTTCGTCGTAGGCGAGGAGCAGCGCGGGCAATTGATGAAATATGACGCCAAAGCAAAGCAGTTCGCGCCGTTCCTCGAGGGCATTTCTCCCGACTGGGTGGGCTTCAGTCACGATGGCAAATGGCTCGCATACACCACGCTTCCTAATGGATTGCTCTGGCGCGAGCGCGTGGACGGAAGCGACAAGCTGCAACTGACGTTTCCTCCTATGCAGGCGACCATGGTGTATTGGTCGCCGGATGGAACTAAACTACTTTTCTCCGCACGCACGCCCGGGAAACCGTGGAACATCTCTGTGATAAACGCCGACGGCAGCGGGCTCCAGCAGATTCAACCGGAAGAGTTAATGCAGATGGACCCCAGTTGGCTGCCCGACGGAGAGCACGTGACTTTCGATCATCCGCTGCCCTACGTCCATCCCAAGGTCGGGCAGGTGCTTGACATCGAAACAGAGGATCTGCGCACTCATCAAATCACCCACGTTCCTGGCTCGCGCAATCTCTACGGTGCAATGTGGTCGCCGGACGGTCGACACTTGCTGGCCCTCACCGCGGACGGGCTCAATTTGCTGATGTACGACAGTCGCACCCGAAACTGGAAGAAGTTTGCCTCGATCGAAATCAATTTTGGAGTGTGGACAAGTGACAGCCAGTATTTTTACTTCGACTCCCTCGGCTCCGACCCGGCGTTTTACCGCGTACACGTGCCGGATTTGAAGGTCGAGCGCCTTTTAAGCATGAAGGGTTATAGGCGCCCGTTCGGCTTCGTCGGCGCCTATAGCGGCCTCGCACCTGACGGCTCTCCAATTATCGTCGACGACGTCGGCTGGCATGAAATCTACTCTTTGGACTTAGCCCCGCACTGACGCGCGCTGGCTTCAGCAAGCGAGCGTATCGTCCGCATTCGTTGACTTCGTTTGCTCCACGCCTCTACAATGGCGCGCCAATGCCCCAGCAACCCTCGTTCACTGGCCAAACCGTCTCGCACTATCGCGTTCTCGAAAGACTCGGCGGCGGCGGGATGGGCGTCGTTTACAAGGCCGAAGACATCGAACTCGGCCGCTTCGTGGCCCTCAAGTTTCTTCCCGACGACGTCTCGCAGGACCCCCAGACCCTCGAACGCTTCCGCCGCGAAGCCCGCGCCGCTTCCGCGCTGAACCATCCCAACATTTGCACCATTCACGAAATCGGCCGCGCCGCATCGGAACCGGGCGGGAAAGGCGGTCAGCCTTTCATCGTTATGGAATATCTCGAGGGCGTTACCCTCAAGCACGTCATCCTCGGCCGTCCAATGGAGCCCGAGCAGCTTCTTGACGTCGCCATCGAAGTCACCGACGCCCTCGACGCCGCGCACTCGCAGGGCATTGTCCATCGCGACATCAAGCCCGCCAACATCTTCGTCACCAAGCGCGGCCACGCCAAGGTCCTCGATTTTGGCCTCGCAAAATTTCAATCCGGCGGCAGCGATGCCGACTCCACCACCAAGGGCGAAATCCCCGAAGCTCATCTCACCAGCCCTGGCACGGCCGTCGGCACAGTCGCTTACATGTCGCCCGAGCAAGTCCGCGCCAAGGCTCTCGATGCCCGCACCGACATTTTTTCTTTCGGCATCGTTCTCTACGAAATGGCCACCGGCGTCCTCCCCTTTCGCGGCGAAAGCTCCGGACTCATCACCGAAGCCATCCTCAATCGCGCTCCCGTCTCTCCCGTTCGCATCAATCCCGATTTGCCGCCGCAACTTGAAGAAATCATCCAGAAGGCCCTAGAGAAAGATGCCTCTCTGCGCTATCAGCACGCCGCCGATTTGCGCGCCGATCTCCGCCGCCTCAAGCGCGACACCGATTCCAGCCGTCGTGTCGTCGCTGCCGACGATTCAGCTGTCTCCGCCTCTCGCCGAGATGCGCCAACGGAAGCCCAAATGTCCCGCGCATCAGCAAGCTCGCCGCGCGCTTCATCGCCCGTCGCGCCTTTTACGCCCGACGCTGAGCATCCTTCCGGCTCTTCCGCCGTCGTTGCCGTCGCCCGCCAGCACAAGTTCGGAACCGCCGCCACAATCGTTGTCGCCCTCGCTCTCATCGCCGCCGCGTCCTACGGCGTTTACGCTTTCCTCCACCGCGCTCCTGCGCTCACTTCCAAAGACACCATCGTCCTTGCCGATTTCACCAACACCACCGGCGATTCCGTCTTCGACGGCTCTCTCCGCCAGGGTCTCGCCGTGCAGCTCGACCAATCGCCATTTCTCAATCTCCTCTCCGAGGACCGCATCCAGCAAACTCTAAAAATGATGGGCCAGCCCGCCGATGCGCGTCTCACTCCCGATACCGCGCGCGACATCTGCGTGCGCACCTCCAGCGCCGCTGTCCTCGACGGCTCCATTGCTCAAATCGGCAGCCAGTATCTCCTCACTCTCAAGGCGCTCGGTTGTGCCAATGGCCAGCTTCTCGCTAGCACCGAAGCTCAAGCCAGCGATAAAAACGACGTCCTCGCCGCTCTCGGCAAAATTTCCGCGAACATCCGCAAGCAGCTCGGCGAATCCCTCAGCACCATCCAAAAATACGACACTCCCATCGAGCAGGCTTCCACCTCGTCCCTCGAAGCCCTGCAATCCTTCAGCCGCGGCCGGGAAGCGTTGCAGGCCGGCGACAATCCTGGCGCTATTCCGTTTTTCCAACACGCCATCCAGCTCGATTCCAACTTCGCCATGGCTTACGCCGCTCTTGGAACGGTCTATTCCAATTTCGGCGAGCCAAACCTCGCTGCGCAAAGCACGACAAAGGCTTATGCGCTCCGCGATCGCGTCACCGAAAAGGAGAAGCTATACATAGACTCGCATTACGACGAGTTCGTCCTCGGCGATCTCCAAAAAGCCCAGCAGGTCTATCAGCTCTGGGAATCCGAATATCCCCAGGACGATGGCCCTCTCACAAATCTGGCTGTCCTCTATGGCGAGTTAGGCCAGCCGCAGAAATCCTTAGAGGAAGAACAAGCAGCCTTCCGAATCAACCCAAACGGCAATGCCTACGTGGATCTCGCCTACACTTTCCTGAGGTTGAACCGTTTTCAGGAGGCCCAGGCCGTCATTCAACAGGCGCAATCGAAAAACCGCGATTCTGCGCTGCTTCGCCTTGTAAGCTATTACATCGCCTTTCTGCAGAACGATCCGGCAGGCATGGCTCGCGAGGTCGCGTGGTCAAAAGGCAAGCGGGCCGAGCCCCTCTTCCTCGCAAACGAGTCGGACACCGCTGCTTACTCAGGTCAGGAACGCAAAGCCATCGATCTGATGCAGCAAGCGATAAGCGCTGCGACTCAGGCAAGTGATGGCAACGAAGTTATAGCCTTCTACAACGTGGATGTCGCGCTACAGGAAGCTCCCGTTGGCAATGACACAGTGGCGCGTCAGTATGCATCAACCGCGCTCCAGCTCTCGACCAACCGCGACGTTCAATTCATGGCTGCTTTCGCTTTGGCTCTCGTTGGAGACGCAGCCAAAGCCCAAT
>JASHQB010000246.1 GCA_030037775.1 Candidatus Acidiferrales bacterium | reverse complement strand
ACCCCAGAAAGCTCGATGGCCGATTTGCGGGCCGCGCGTTCGACGCGCAACTGCTCGCGGAATTGCCCCCGTCTGTCGATCCGTGCGGCGAAAACGGGGAATTCCATACTTGCGTGGTTGCTGGGCCGATGTTCGCGTCGCCGATCGCCGTGGAAGCGGGCGGAATTGTCACGCGCGACGGATTTGTGTTCGCCGATTTTCTGCCGCGAACGGCCCAGGCCGTGCCGCGCTAGGCTTGCGTTCGAATTCTCGCGCAGGCAAACTCGCATCGTGCGTATCGTCTCGCTGCTGCCCTCGGCTACGGAAATCCTTTATGCGCTCGGCCTCGGCGATTCCGTGGTTGGCATCACGCACGAATGCGATTTCCCGGCGGAGGCCGCGACGAAGCCGCCGCTGATTCACCCGCGCGTGGATCCTTCCGCTGCGCCGGCCGAACTAGACCGGCAGGTGCGCGAATTGATGTCGCGCGGGGAAAGCATTTACGCGGTGGATGACCGGCTGCTGCGTTCGCTCGCGCCCGACCTGATCATCACGCAGGATCTGTGCCACGTGTGTGCTGCGTCGCCTGATGATTTGGGCACGGCGCTCGCGCGCATGCAAAGCCCGCCGGATGTCTTGTCTCTGCATCCGCAAACGCTCGCCGGAGTATGGGACAACATTCGCGAAATCGGCAAAGCCACGCGGCGATTGACGGAAGCAGACCGCCTGGCGACGGAGCTTGCGCGGCGCGTCGCGAAGATCGAGTTGCTCGTGGCGGGTGCCGCGGCGCGGCCGCGCGTGGCTTGCCTGGAATGGCTCGATCCGTTTTACGTTGGCGGGCATTGGGTGCCGGAGATGGTGGCATGCGGTGGCGGAGTGGATTTGTTTGGCCGCGCCGGCTCGGCGTCGTTTCGCATCACGCCGCAGCAGGTCATCGACGTGCAGCCGGAAATCATCGTGGTGATGCAGTGCGGCTACGGCGTGGCGCGCAATCGCGAAGAATATCGTCGCACGAAGTTTCCAACGGGGTGGAACGATTTGCCTGCGATTCGCTCGGGGCGCGTATACGCGGTTGACGCGAACAGCTACTTCTCGCGTTCCGGTCCGCGCCTGGGGGACGGAGTCGCGATTCTGGCACATTTGTTTCATCCGGAAATCCCCATCCCAGAAGTTCCTGAGCAGGCGTTCAGCATCGTTGAAATTACGTGACGCTTATTGAGAAGTTTGTGCGGCAGGGATGCGTTTGCGCCACGGGACGTAAAAAATCAAGCCCGCGAGAATGAGCGCGAGGCCGATACCGGAACGGACGGGCATCGCGATCAATGAGTTCACTGTAAGCGCGACGGCGCCAATCACGAAGAGTGCGGGCACGACAGGATAGCCCCACGTCCTGTATGGCCGCGGCATGTTGGGCTCTTTGTGGCGCAGCCAGATGACGCCCGCAGTTTGCAGCCCGTAAAAAATCCACTGCGCGAACACGTACAGATCTGATAGCTGCTCGAACGTACCGCTGAGCGCGAGCAAAGAAGCGACGATCGCCTGAAAGAAAAGCGCGCGCACGGGCGTGAGGAATTTGGGATGCACGCCGCGAACGACGCGGAAAAACAGCCCGTCGCGGGCCATGGCATAGTCGACGCGAGCATTGGTGATGATGGAGGAATTGATGGAGCCGAGCGCGCAGATCATCGTGGCAATGGCAATCCAACTGGCGACGCTATGGCCGATGGCTGCGGCGACCACGTCCCCGGCGACGAAGGGCGACGAGGCGACCTTGGCAAAGGGCAAAACGTAGAAGCACACGGTGCTCATCCCCAGGTAAAGGGCGCAGACGACCAGAACTCCCAGGAAAAGCGAACGCGGGATATTGCGGCCCGGATTCTCGACTTCGGAGCCGATCATGGTGAGATTGGCCCAGCCATCATAGGCCCACAGCGCGGCGGCCAAGGCCGTCAGAAAGCCGGAGAGCCCGCCGGCGCTCCATCCGGGGCCAGGAGCGGGGTGCGAATTCGCATGGTGCGCGAATGCGAATCCCAGCGCGATGACTGCAATGATGGCTACGATTTTGATAATCGTCAGCGCGATTTGAATTTCGCCGCCGAGCTTGACGCTCACGCAGTTGACCAGCGTCACCACGAAAATGATGGCCACCGACACCACTTGCGCCCACGTGACCGTCAGTGCGTACGAATGGATTACAGGCATGTGCCAAACGAAAACTGGCGACGCCAAGGCCGGAAAAAGAAAGCCGGCGAAGCGAAGCAGGCCTGCTGCAATCGTGGCAATGGCGACTGGACCGCCAAGCACGGAATTCATCCAGCCGTAAAGAAAGCCCCACACGCGGCCATAGGCGCGGTCGAGATAAGCGTATGTGCCGCCGGCTTCCGGCATGGCCGCGCCGAGTTCCGCGGCGCTGAGCGCGCCAAAAAGCGTGAGCGCGCCGCCGATGATCCACACCAGCGTGACCAGCCCGGCCGAGCCCGCCGCGCGCGCCATCTCTGCCGGTTTAATAAAGACTCCGGTGCCGATGGTTTGGCCAATGACGATGGCAATGGCGGCGAGCAAACTCAAATCGCGGACGAGGTCGAGCGGCTTTTTGTTCGGCGTTTGGTTGACTGCGCTCATCAAGCGGCACCTGCGGGATTTGCGTCAGGTTTTTCCGTGGCGCTGACCAGCGAGCCCACGGCAAATGTGATGATGGTGCCCGCAAGGACGTACCAGGTCCACGCGAGCGGCGTGAAAAAGTGTATCGCGGTCATGCCGATCAGTCCTGCGATCATACCCGCAATTGCTCCGCGTGCGGTGGCGCGCGGGTTCCAGATGACCAAGAGAAAAGTGCCGAGCAAGCTCCCGTAGGTAATCGAAGCGATGGTCAATCCTGCCACCAAGACTGGCCCCCAGTGAATCATGCCAAAGGTTCCGAGGAGGATGCCCCAAAAAATGGTCCATTGACGCGAACGGCGCACCTGCTTCTTGCCATCGGCATCGGTTTCGGATGCGCCCGTGCCGCCGCGCGCGCGCGAAAAATCGATCATGCTCGAAGACGCCAGAGAGTTGAGCGAGCCGCTGGCATTCGACATAGCCACGGCAAAGATCGCCGCTAACACGATTCCGACCAGTCCCACAGGCATCTGCGTCACGATGAATTCAGGGAAGAGGCGGTCGGGATCGTGCTCCGGAAGAGGAAATGGAATGTGCTGGCGGTAGACGTAAAGCATCACGCC
>JASHQB010000245.1 GCA_030037775.1 Candidatus Acidiferrales bacterium | reverse complement strand
TGCGGAAGGTTGACGAGCGCGATATGGAAGGCCTCGATTTGAGCTGTTGGCGAGCGGCTCTCAACGGCGCTGAGCCGGTCCGCCCGGAGACAATCGAGCGATTTGCCGACAAATTCGCGCGCTGCGGCTTTCGCCGCGAGGCGCTGCTGCCGGTGTATGGGCTTGCGGAGGCAAGCCTCGGCGTGGCGGCTCCGGAGATGAGCGCCGGGGCGCGCGTGGACCGAATCGAGCGCGAGCCGTTTCAAGATGAGGGCAGAGCCTTGCCTACAAGCACGGAAAACGACGCCACATTGCAATTCGTTTCGGTGGGGCGGCCGCTGCCGCGGATGGAGATTCGCATTGTGGACGAGCAAGGCAAACCGGCACGGGAACGCAGAGAGGGCAAAGTGCACTTCCGCGGACCTTCAGCGACCGCAGGCTACTACAAAAATCCCGATGCGACGCGCGAACTCATGCGCGGCGATGGATGGCTCGATTCCGGCGACCTGGGGTACGTTGCGGACGGGGAGCTCTACATCACTGGCCGCGCTAAAGATCTGGTCATTAAAGGCGGCCGAAATTTATATCCGCATGAGATTGAAGAGATTGCCGGGCGCGTGGAAGGGGTCCGTCCAGGCTGCGTGGTTGCTTTTGGTGTTCCCGATAAGACGAGCGGCACGGAGCGGCTCGCGGTGGTGGCGGAGACGCGAGATGTAAGGCAATCCGATCGAATCGCGCAGGGAATTGCGCACCAAGTGAGCGAGGCGCTTGGCCTGCCTCCGGACATCGTGGAAATCCTGCCCGCGCAGGCAATTCCCAAGACTTCGAGCGGGAAACTTCGCCGCGGCGAAACGCGGCGGCTCTACCTGGACGGAAAGTTGGGCAAGCGGCAAGCACCGGCGTGGGTTCAGGTTGGCAAACTGGCCGCGCGGGGAGCGCTGCCACGCCTTGGTTCTGTGGCAAAAACGATCCTGTTGCGGGGCGCTGAAATTGCTTATGGCGTGTACGCGCTGGCGCTCTTTGGCGGGGCGACGGCAGTTGTGTGGTTAATGGTATACCCGGCGAGGAGCCGCGCTTTTTCCGCGAGGCTTGTTCACCGAGCGTCGCGAATGCTGCTGTTTCTCGCGGCGATTCGAATCGAGATTCGAGGGCAGGAGTTGCTGGAGCGTTGGCGATTGGAAGGGCCGTGGATCTTCGCGCCGAATCACTCGAGCTATTTGGACATTTTGATCCTGCTGGCCTGTTTGCCCGCAGAGGCTCGCTATGTCGCCAAAGGTGAGATTCACTCGATGCCGCTGGTGGGCACGCTGGCGAGCCGCTCGGGGCATTTTGCATTCGACCGAAAGGACGCGAACGCGCGCGTGGCGCAGTCAGAGGAGCTCGAGGAGGCGCTTCACCGAGGGGAATCCGTGGTGATTTATCCGGAGGGCACGTTTACTTTGGAGGCTGGCGTAAGGCCATTCCAGCTCGGCGCGTTCAAAGCCGCGGTGGACACGAGGCGTGCGATTTGCCCGGTCGCCGTGCGGGGCGCCCGGGAATTGCTCCGCGACAAGACTTATTTGCCCAAGCCGGGAAGAGTGACATTAACCCTAGGGCCTTTGATTGAGCCTCAGGACGGAGCGGACGGATGGCGCGAGATCGTACGTTTGCGCGATGAAACCCGCGAAGTGATTGCGCGCGGCGCCGGCGAAGTCTTACTCTAACTCTTCCGCTACCAGGATAATTCGGTTTCGACGGGCTCCGCGTAATCCACGCCTTCGATTTCAAATCCAAAAAGAGCGCGGAACTCGTGCTGAAAACCCACGAAGTCAGTCCATTCGCGCAGATTTTCGCTGTCGACTCGCGGCCACGCCGCCATAACGTCCGCTTGCACGGCGGGGAGCATCTCGCGATCGTCGAGGCGGATGCGGCCTTCGGCGTCGAATTTCGGAGCCGCATCATCGGCGAGGAACTCGAAGAACAAACGGCGCATCTGGTCGATGGCGCCTTCATCCAGGCCTTTCTGCTTCATCACACGAAAAAGCAGACTCATATATAGCGGAACGACCGGGATTGCCGCAGAAGCTTGCGTTACGATGGCTTTGTTGACGGCGATGCGCGCCCCTCCGCCAAATTTATCGCGCAGACGCGAATGCAAAGCGCGCGCGGTTTCTTCAAGATGATTCTTCGCGCGGCCGATCGTACCGTCGCGGTAAATGGGCCAGGTCATCTCGGGTCCAATGTAAGAGTACGCGATGGTGCGAGCGTTTTCGGCAAGCAGGCCTTGCTCTTCCAGCATGTCGATCCAGAGCTTCCAATCGGCTCCGCCCATCACGGCGACGGTGTCCGCGATTTGCTGGTCGGTTGCGGGAGGGATGGTCACTTCGGTGACTTTTTCGGAATCGAGCTCGACGGTCTTGTTGGTGTACGAATTGCCGATGGGTTTCAGAGCGGAATGATGAACCACGCCGGAAACGGGATCAATGCGCTTGGGAGCCGCCAAGCTGTAGATAATCAGCTCGACCTTGCTCAGTTCCTTGCGAAGCAGATCGGCAGTGGCGCTTTTCGTTTCGTCAGCGAACGCGTCTCCGTTGATGCTCGCTGCGAACAACCTGCGCTGGCGGGCGAACTCGTGAAACGCGACAGTATTGTAAAAGCCGGCACTGGCGGTTTTATTTCCCTCGGGAGGACGCTCCAGGAATACGCCGACGGTCTTCGCGCCGAAGCCCCAGGCCGCGGCGATGCGCGAGGCCAGACCATAGCCCGTTGATGCGCCGATAACGAGCACTTTCGACGGGCCGCCGCGAACGGAACTCTCGCGGCCCAGAATGGTTTCAATCTGGCGCTCGACGTTTCGCCGGCATCCCTCAGGATGGGCGTTCAGGCAAATGAAGCCGCGCGAACGGCGCTGGACCACCTGCAAAGCCATGCGGAATATCCGTCCTTTCCAAAATGCTTCATGGAAGGAAAGCCTATTCAACCAGGAAGTGTCAAGCGGCAGAGCGACGACAGCGGGCCGCCGCACATCCAAGGACCAGGAGAGCCGCGATGAAAACTTCGGCTTTGCGCCGCATACCTTTGGTTCTGGCAAGTTTTGCGATGGCCGCGTCAATTTGCGCCGGGATTGCCCGGGCTCAGACGCCTCTGCGATACGAACCGCCGACGGTTATTTCGACCGCAGAGGCGTTGTACCCGATCAATAGCGTGGCATCCGGCACGGTGGTGCTGGAAGTGCATCTCGACAAGAGCGGATCCATCGATTCGGTAGAAGTGCTTCACGATATTCCCTCGCTTACGGGGCCAGCGATCACCGCAGTAAAAAAATGGAGATTTGGCGCTGCGAAACTGGACGGACACGGAATCGCTTCGGTCATCCCCGTGGCCTTTACCTTTGTTCCACCCAACGTGGGCCCACGGATCTAATGCGCGCTATCTCTTAATCCGATTTTTTCTTTGAACGTTTTTTTCTTGCTTGACAGAGGCATACTCCTCTCCGTATAAATATACATAGAAATGAATATTCAAACAGCGGGAATGTGGATGGGATCTCACAAGCGCATGCGGCAGGGACAAATCCTGAAGCTCGTGGGGAACGAGCCGGTGGCGAACCAGGACGACCTACGGCGGCGGCTCGTGCAAATCGGCGTCCGAGTGACGCAAGCGACGCTTTCGCGCGACCTGCGCGAGTTGAAGCTGGTGAAAACAGCCGAGGGCTATCGGCCGCTCGGCGTAGCCACGGAAGACTCCACGACAGCACCACAACTGGGCCGGGCGTTGCGCGAATTTCTGGTCGAAATCCGTCCCGCGCAGAACATGCTTGTACTCAAGAC
>JASHQB010000022.1 GCA_030037775.1 Candidatus Acidiferrales bacterium | reverse complement strand
CGTTCAGGCGGCGCGCTTCGCCGGCCATGAATTCCAAAATGTTGATGCCGCGCTGAACTTCGCCGAGGGAGTCCGTGAGTGCCTTGCCTTCCTCGCGCGTCAGCAATCGTGCCAGGGCTTCCTTTTCGTCCTCCATGATGCGAACGGCGCGGAAAAGGATTTTGCCGCGTTCGGGAGCGGGCATTTCGCGCCATGAGGAGAACGCTGCTTTCGCCGCAGCGATGGCGGCGCGCATTTCTCCGCGCGTGGAAAGCGGAACGCGCGCCACGATTTCGTTGGTGTTCGCGGGATTGCGGCGTTCAAGAAATTGAGTCGCCGTGGACTCGACCCATTTTCCGCCGATGAAGTTCCGGCACGCCGCCGTGTCTCTTACCGCCGTCGCCATGATCGTCTTTAGAGATGGACCTCGGTGAGGGATTTGTCTAGGAGGCGGACGGCTTCGTCGACGTCGGATTTGGAGATGTTCATGGGTGGGGCCATGCGAATGACGTTGCCGTAGAGGCCGCCTTTGCCGATGAGCAGGCCGTTGTCGCGGGCGCGTTCTAGAAGCTGGTTGGTTGCTTCCGGCGCGGGCTCTTTGGTTTTGCGATCTTTCACGAGTTCGAGCGCCTGCATCATGCCCATTCCGCGAACGTCGCCGATGAGCGCGTGCTTGTCTTTCAGTTCTTCCAGGCGCTGGCGGAAATAGCTACCGACGACGTAAGTGTTTTCACGGAGATTCTCCTCTTCGATGACTTCGATGACGGCACGAGCGGCGACGGAAGTGACTGGATTTCCGCCGAACGTGGAAATGTTCAGGCCCTGGAATTTGTCAGCGAGTTCGGCAGTGGTGATCGTGGCTCCGATGGGGACGCCGTTGCCCATGCTTTTCGCGCAGGTGATCATGTCGGGCGTGATTTCCCATTGCTCGATGCCGAACCATTTTTTGCCGGTGCGGCCAAAGCCGGTTTGCACTTCATCGGAGATGAACAGGCCGCCGTAGTTTTTGACGATGCGGTAAACGATTTTGAAGTATTCGGGCGGAGGAGTGATGAAACCGCCGACGCCCTGGATGGGCTCGGCAATGAAGGCAGCGATGCGGCCGCTGGTGGCGGTTTGGATTACGTTTTCGACGTCACCGGCGCAGGCAACGCCGCAATCGGGGTAGGTGAGATGCAGCGGGCAGCGATAACAATACGCGCTCATCGCATGAGCGACGCCGACGGTGATCACGCCTCCTTTGCGCCAAGCGGCTTGCGCGGTAACTCCCTTGGCAAGCTGCGAGCCACCGGCGTACGCGTGGCGCAGCGCGACGACGTCATAACTGTCGCTGACCATGCGCGCCAGGAGGATCGCCGCTTCGTTGGCTTCCGTGCCGGAGTTGGTGAAAAAAGTCTTTTGCAATTTGCCCGGCGTGATCTGCGCGAGTTTTTCGGCGAGGTTGACGATGGCCTCGTTGGGAAAAAGCGTAGAGGTGTGCTGGAGTTTGTCGACTTGGGCTTTGATCTTCGAAGTGACTTTCGGGTTGCAGTGGCCGACGCCAATGGTGACGATGCCGCCAAAAAAGTCGAGATATTTCCGGCCTTCGATGTCCCAGAGGTATTGCATGGAGGCATGGTGGGCGACGAGGGGCCGCTGATAGTAGTTCGTGACAGAGGGCCAGAGGAATTCCTTGTGCTTGCGAACGATTTCGTCGCCGCGGGCGGATTCGGAAAGGCTAGTGGTGGGGCTAGTCATGGGCAACTCCCAAGGACGGATTTAGAGGCAAAAACAGCGTCGTGTAGAACGAGAAGATGGCGCCGAAATTGGCGATTAGAAATTGGCTTGGCCTTTGTTTTGTTAGAGTTAACTGGATTTCTAATTTCGAGGGTTGGCGATTAGGAATTTGGTTCAGAAGAGCCGGCTTTTGCTGGAAGACCTGATTATGGCCCTTGCGACGAGCCGTCTGATTTGCCGGGCTGGCCACCCGAATGTCCTTGTGCTACGAATACGACCGGAACTGCTCTTAAGACGCTAGCATATTTTGAGCGCGGATGATAGAGCGGGGTGAGACGAAACGGATGGGCGTGGCTTGATGAATGCAATTCGAGTGGAGTGCCATTCGGGGCAGCGTGCGGACGAGCGGCCGCTGCGTTTTTCAGCAGAAGGGAATTCGTACGAGGTGAGAAGGGTGGATGACAAATGGTATTCGCCGGCCGCGACGTATTTTCGCGTGACCGCGGATGACGGGAACATGTATGTGCTGCGGCATGATGAAGCGAAGGATGAATGGACGATGGAGGCTTTTCGCGCGCGTGGGGACGCTTTGGCTGGCGGAAAACACTGATTTTCGTGTGCTTATTGACGGATAGGATGAGGCGCGCGGGTGATTACAACTTTCCGTGGGAGCTGGGGTTTAAGATATGAGGAAAGGGAGCAAACCGTGCAGAGAATACCCGTTCCTCGCCCGCGCCGTGCTGGGAAGTTGCAAACTTTTCGGGTAGTCAAATCGCGAAACCGCCTCGACGCAGGCGGCGCGGCGCTGCTTAGCACGATACTGATTTTTATTGTGGTTGCGGTATTCCTCACCTTGACGCCGCGCGCCGATGCGGGAAAACCGAACGGGAGCGGCGTGGTAACGTCAGGGAAAAAGCTGCCAAAATCCTTCGGCAGTCTGCCCATCACACAATTGACGGAAGACGAAGCGATTTTGCACGCGCTGGACCGGCTCGCCTACGGGCCGCGGCCCGGAGACGTGGAGCGCATCCGGAAGATGGGGCTGGAGAAGTGGATTAACGAGCAGCTGAATTTCAATTCAGGCGATGATCCGGAGCTGGACGAAAAACTCAATGCGTTCAAAACGCTGAGAATGTCGCCAGAAGCGCTGCTGGAAAAATATCCGCCGCCGAATCAGATTGCGAAGCGACAGGGCATGACGCCTGACGATTATCGCGAGCAATTGCGACAGCAGGTCGAGGAGAAGCGGCAGGAGCTTCGGCAGCAGGGCGAAGATCCGGCGCAAATTCAATTTGAGACGATGCCAGGGCCGCAACGGATTCAAGCAGAGCTGGACCTGGCGACGATGGATCGCGCGATTTACAGCAACCGGCAACTCTATGAAGTGATGAGCAATTTCTGGACGAATCATTTCAACGTGAATGTGAACAA
>JASHQB010000244.1 GCA_030037775.1 Candidatus Acidiferrales bacterium | reverse complement strand
AGTCGGAGAAGAGAAATTCGAAAACCGCCACAACCACCACGATGCGGAGCCAAAACGAGAACTGGCCTTCGCGCTCCTTCGTCCGTTTCACCATTCGCGCGCTGATGAGCCAATAGATCACCAGCGCAAGCCACGGATACTGCACGAACTGCGTCAAGTGCGCCATGCGCCTATATTACCCGCCGCGCGCGCTTCGTCAAATCGCGAAAGATCCCTCCGTTATGGATCCCTCGTACTTGGGGGCCCTGATACCTCGCGCAGAATCGCGCCACCGCGCGCTGGATTCCCCGCAAGCGCGCTTTGCCAAACGCAGAGTCTACCGCCGGCATTCGAGGAGGGTTGCTGCAAAGCGATCGTCGGAGCCATCGCCCTTCGCGACGACTCCGACTTTCGCGGGTTGCGCCGGCCGGGGTGACGCCCGGCGCTTTTTGTTAAACCGGTTCTTCGATCAGAAGTCGATCTCCGAACGGAACTGAATGATGCGCGGGCTGCCCTGATAGGTGGTCGTTGGTTCAAACAAACTGTACGCCGCGTAGACGATGTATCCCGGCGCGCCGTTATTGCCGACGCTCCAGTTCGGATGGTTGAACGCGTTCAAGAACGATCCTTGAATCTTGAGCGACACTTTCTCATAGATCGGGAAGATCTTGTTGAGTGAAATGTCGGTGTTGAAGAAGCCCGGACCGTGCAGGAAGAGCATCTGGCCAATGGTGCCGGGATTCGTGTTCGGCTGAATGGCGTTTGCAGCATTGAAGTTCGGATTGATCCATACCGGCGAATACGGACTGCTGGGAGTGTTGTAGACGCCGATGTTCTTTTGAATCTGGCTGGCATTGACGCCATTCAACGTCACGCCGCCATCTTCGTTGTTGAATGGGCTGTAGCCGCCCTCGACCCAGAATGGCAAGCCGGACTGCCACGATATGATCGAGCCGACGTTCCATCCCCCAACGACGCCGTTGAGGAAGGGGTTGTTGACGTTCAATTCCCGCCCTCGTCCCACGGGCAGGGCGTAGCTGAAGTAGGTGTGGAAGATGTTGCGGATGTCATAATCCGACGGGCCCTTGTTCAGGCCGGGATCGCGCAACGAGATGAAGTCCTCGCCGGCGGTGTCCGTCCAGTAACTCAGGAACCGGCTGGTGAGACCCTTGGACAATGTGTAATTGCCGCCGAGAGTAAGTCCATGCCCGCTTGGATGCCGCACGGAAACTTGCAGCCCGTTGTAGGTCGAGTCGCCGGGGTCGGAGAGATACTCCGCCCCGCCCGTCAGGTACGGGTTGACTTGCAAGAAGTTGATGGGGTACGTGCCGCCCGTGTTTCCACACGGGCTGAAACCGGAACCGTACAAGTTGCACGCCGTAGAGAAGGTATGGGCGAACTCGGTGGCCATCAATCCCGCCTGGCCTTGTTGCAACAGCGTAATGAAGTTCGAGTTGGCGTAGCCGCCCGGATCGGTGGCGCCGGTGGTGATGCCGTTGCCATTGAAGGCCGCGTCGAAGATCGGGGTTGGCATGACTCCTGGAGCGCCAGTGTTGTCCGCGAAGGTTGGAGTTGCGGCGTTCGTGCCGCCATTCGCGAGGAAATTTGCTTGCGCCGTCTTGAACTCACTGGCGAAGCCATTGTTCAGGGTGTTGGTTTCATTGATGTTGTAGTTCTGCCATTCGTGTACGACATGGTTGCCGACGTAATTGACCTCCACGACCGTCTGGCCCGGAATCTGCCGCTGGATGCCGAAGTTCCATTGCTGGATGTACGGCTCGGTGAGGTTGGGGTTGATGCCGCCCAAGCAGACCGGGCCGCACGGGAAGAAGGAATAGGTCGACTCGGGCAGCGCTGTTTGGTACGACGGCGGCGTGGCCGTTGCCTCCACCGAGTTGTAAAGCCCGGGAGTGTCGAGCGATACTGAGCCCGGGGCAAACTCGCCGGCCGCCGACGAATAGTTGAGGTACTGAATGTAACCCGCGCCGTTGTACACGGTGTTGTTCTCGAAGGTCTCCCAGCCCTCATCGTACTGGTTGATGGAGTAGCTGCCGCGAATCACCGTCTGGCTGCCGCCCAATAGCTTGCCCAGGAAACCTTCGCTGTAATCGGGATTCCAGGCAAAGCCCAGATTCGGCGACGGCTGGATGAAATCGCCATTGTAGGGATGCTCGTTCACGGAGATATAGGGGGTCTGGATGCCAGTTAGCGTGCCCGGCTCAAACTCGGTTGAGGAGGGTCCCAGCAGGTTCTGCGTCGTCGCGCTGAAGTATTCACCGTTGGTGTTGTGGATGGCACCGGTGAGCTGCCAGCGCAAGCCGTAGTTGAGGGTGAAGCGCGGCTTTAGATGCCAGGAGTCCTGGAAGTAAAGCGCGCCTGCCGTCTTAGCCTCCCTGGCGATGTAACCATATCCTGGCTGGAACTCACCAGTGGCAGGGTTCACGTCCGTGCCGCCTCCGACGCTACTGAGACGGCCCACGAGGAGGGCATAGAGATCCTCCGCCGCTGTTTGGGCGGTGATACTGGTGACCGTGCTCTCCGCGTTGTTCATATTGGGGAAATTCGAGGTGCTGAACATCGCCGCGGCGGGATCCCCAGTGAAGATACCCGTCGTATAGTCCGGCACGCCGGGGAAGTCCCATTCCTGCTCGCGCATCTTTGAATAGTACAGGGAGCCTCCGAAGTAGAAGTTGTGGTTCCCGTTCGTCCAGCGCAGCGTATCGGAGGCGTTGTAGACCGGATTGTCCCGGGGGGTTTCTTCGGCCACATCGGGAACGAGGTCAGGAATAAGGAAGGGCATTTCGATCTGGGAGGGGACGCCGTCAACGGGAGTCTGCGTGAATCCCGTAGGCTGCGCTCCAGGTGTGTACACCTCTTCAACGCCGAGGATCCCAAACGTAGAGGTATTGAGGACCGTGGGCGAGACCGTCCAGGCGATGCTGTTCGTCCAGTTGTAGTAGGTGTTATTGAAACCGGTGTAGTTGCCGACGTAAGGTGAGCCCGGCCAGTCCCCGTAGCTCGGTATCTTGCTGTCCTCGAGGTCCCACGAGTCCATCCAGTGGATCTTGGACGTAAGGTCCACGTCCAAGCGCGTGGTGGGATACCACACGGTTGTGGGCTGCGTGATGTTGTAATACAGCGCCTGGAGGTAAAAAGCGTTATCGGCCTGCAGGCCTGCCGCCGTCGAACTCAAAGGTTGGAGCGAGCCATTCTTGTAGAAACCGGCGATGCCACTCAGAATATTTCCGACCGATGAGTTTTCCGCCGTGGGGAAGCCATACGAAGAGGCGAGCGCGTACAGGTTCGCCGTGCAAGTCAGCGTGCTGGCGCTACAGCCAGAGACCCAAGCGGGGGTTGTGGTCGGGACGGACGAGACCTCATACGTGTAGCAACCATTGGCCGCGCCCTCGCCGGCAGTGGCGCAATTGTCGGCAGTGGGCCCGCCCGTGGTGCCCGTCAGAGTGTTGTTCTGAAGGACGAAGGAATTGGGGACTTTGTTGTATTCTAGATTGACGAAAAAGTAAGTGTTGTGGTTACCGACCAGGCTTTTCGGCAGAAGCGGACCGCCAACATTCCCGCCGTACCAGTTGTCCCGCGACTTTGGCATCGCGAATCCATGCGCGTTGTTCGACCATGTGTTGGCGTCGAAAAAGCTGTTCCATGCTTGCCAGAAAGCGCGGCCATGATATTTGTCGGTGCCGCGCTTGACGGCGAACTGCACCTGCGACCCGGCCATTCCGTTCGCGGAATCCAGGCCGGCGGTCGAAACCGTCGCTTCCTCAAACGCGCCCTCGCGGGCCGGAGCTACGTCCCAGAAGCTCGAGGAGAACGTCTTGTACCGCTGAAATTGGTCGGTGGTGCCGCTGATCGAAATGTTCACCGCGGCGTTGGGCATATCATTGTAGGTGTTGTAATTGTTGCCATGGATGCCGGGATCCGCAGCCCCGGGCGCCAGCGTGGCGAACTCCAGCACGTCGCGGCCGTTCAGCGGCAGGTCTTCCATCAGCGCCGGGCTGATCGTGGTGGCGAGGGTGTTTTGGGTGGTTTGCAAGACTGGCGCCGCGGACACAGTGACGGTCTGCGATACAGTGCCGACGGCCATCTTGATGTTGAGGTCGGTGGTCTGGGCCACTTGCACGATCACGTTATCGAAGACGATCGTGGCGAAACCGGCCGCCGTTGCGGTCACGGTGTAGGAGCCGGACGAAATGGCAGGAAACACGTAGCCGCCCGTTCCGCTCGCGGTAACCGTTTGCGTGAATTTCGTTGTTGGACTCGTCACCGTTATTTGCGCATGGGGAATGACTTTCCCCGAAGGATCAAACACCGTGCCAGAGATTTGGCCGCTGTTGCTCACCTGCGCGCGCGCCACCCCTGGCGACAGCAAGATCGCCAGAACCACCGCCAGACCGAATGCCGCTCCGCACGACACAGAAAAACGCCACATGAATCCTTTTCTCATCGATTCTCTCCAGCAGACGAATTGACGGCAGGACGAAGCAGAAGCAAATATCGACAGGCACGGCCAAAGCAGAGCAATTCCCCGAACGGAACTCTTCGGCCCAATGGACACCCCCGTC
>JASHQB010000243.1 GCA_030037775.1 Candidatus Acidiferrales bacterium | reverse complement strand
GCGACTGTGGCGCGCGTGGAGCTCGACGGCACAACCACCGAAAGGAGGGCGAATCCGCCGACAAAGACGACCCAAGCGACAACAATCACCCAAGTTGATTTTGACAGTCTCATTTGTCGCCTGAAAACGCTATCTATTTAGACTAGCACGAGGGTAGTAAGTACACGCGAGGTAGAGCCCAATCAATAAATACGCGCGCGGCGTGCTGTGCCCCAGGCACGGGTTTCCGGCGGCTAATCGTGAATGGACAGGGCCGCGCGGCCGGGGAACTTGGCTTCGCGGCCGAGCTCCTCTTCGATACGGAGAAGCTGATTGTATTTGGCGATGCGATCGGTGCGGGAAGCGGAGCCGGTTTTGATCTGGCCGGTGCCCATAGCGACGGTGAAATCGGCGATGAAAGTGTCTTCGGTTTCGCCGGAGCGGTGAGAAACGACACAGGCGTAACCGGCTTTGCGGGCCATTTCGATGGTCTCGACGGTTTCGGTGACGGTGCCGATCTGGTTGAGCTTGATGAGAATCGCGTTGGCGATTTTTTTCTGGATGCCGCGGGAGAAAATCTCGGGGTTGGTGACGAAGATGTCGTCGCCGACGAGCTGAAGTTTCTTACCGAGGGTTCTCGTCAGCAGCTGCCAGCCCTCCCAGTCCTGTTCGGCCATGGCGTCTTCGAGAGAAACAATCGGATATTGGCGCGCCCAGTTGGACCAGAATTCAACCATTTGCTCGGAGGAGCGCTGGGACTTGTCGGATTTTTTGAAGACGTATTTTTTCGCGACGACGTCGTAAAACTCGCTGGCGGCGGGGTCGAGAGCGATGGCGACCTGCTCGCCGGGTTTGTAGCCGGCGGAGGTGATGGCCTCGAGGATGCGCTCGATGGCTTCTTCGTTGGATTTCAGGTTGGGAGCGAAGCCGCCTTCGTCGCCGACGGCGGTGGAATAACCGTTTTTCTTCAGCACAGCCTTCAAGTTGTGGAAGACTTCCACGCCCCAGCGCAGGGCTTCGCGAAAATTCGGAGCGCCGACAGGCATGACCAGGAATTCCTGTGCGTCCACGGAATTATCGGCGTGCACGCCGCCGTTGAGGATGTTCATCATGGGGACGGGCAGGGTGTTCGCGGATTTGTGCGAGGAAAAGCGCGCGAGATACTTGTAGAGCGGAAGGCCGGCATCGTTCGCGGCGGCGCGCGCGGCGGCCATGGAGACGGCAAGGATGGCGTTGGCGCCGAATTTGGATTTGTTTTCCGTGCCGTCGGCGTCGAGCATTTTGTGATCGAGGGCTTGCTGATCAGCGGGATTCATGCCCTTAGCGATTTTGGCGAGAGGGCCGCCGATATTTTCGGCGGCCTTGCGCACGCCTTTGCCGAGGTAGCGGGATTTGTCGCCGTCACGGAGCTCGATGGCTTCGTATTCGCCGGTGGATGCGCCGGAGGGAACAGCGGCGCGGCCGCGCAGGCCGTTGGAGAGGATGACGTCGGCTTCGACGGTCGGATTGCCGCGCGAATCGAGAATTTCGCGACCGATGACGTGAGCGATCTTGGCCGCGACTCGTTTTCCCCTTGCGTCGAGAAATGAGTGGTGACTGGAAAGGCGGGCGGCGACGGTTCTTGGGGGATCTTTTTTCGTGGGAGGCATTCGCGTTCTCCTTCGCGAGGATAGCGCTTTGGCTAGAATTTCGCGCGCAGAAATTCAACAACAATATAGCCGATCACTGCAGCGATGAGGGCGATCTCGAAATTGGAGGCGGTGAAAATATCCGAGAGGGCCCACATCAAGCCTTTCTTGTGTCCCATGCCAGCGCGTTCAAATTCTCCCATCAACAGGTTCGAGTAGAACAGGAAGACAATGAAGCTGATCTCGATCAGCCCCCTCCAGCCTCTTTTTTTCATCGCCGGGAATTATAGCGCCGTGGGCACACTCTTCTGCACTGCAGAATTGCAAGCAGCGCGCTCATAGCGGCGTCAGATTTTGCGCGCAAGGATGAGAGTGGGGCTCAGGTCGACGGGAATCGCGGCGCCGCCGGCGGCCGCGGCGAGGCGGGACTCCAAATCGCGCCAGTAAGATTCCGGGTCGGAAAGAGTGAGCGCGTAGGCGCTACCGTAGGAGGTGGAGCGCCAGAAGCCGACGAAGTCGGCGGGAGACATGGGAAGCACGTAGGGAAATTTCGTTTCGTCGACAAGCTCGAAGCCGATGGCGTTGCGAACTTGATCTTCCCAGACGTACTTTTTTCCCAGGCGGGCGTCGCGATAGGGTCTCCAGGGCCCGCGCATTTCAGCGAGGGTGATGGCGTCGATGCAAGGAATGGTTTTCGGCAGCGGCCGGTCGAAGACGGCAAGAATTCCGCTGGGGAGCAGCCAGGAATGGACATTCGAGAAAACGCGCGGAGCGTCCATCCAATGGAGCGCATTCGCCACTGTGACAAGATCGACAGTTGAACGCGGATGGGAGAAATCCTCGGCGGTCATGTTGTGGACGATGGCGGCGGGGAGGTCTTCTTTGAGTTTGACGGCCATGCCGGGATCGGGCTCGACGGCGATGACTTCGCGAAAATGCGGGAGGAGCGCGCGCGTGGCTTTGCCGGTGCCGGCGCCGAGGTCGATGGCGCGTTCGCGGCGGCCGGAGGGAATGGCGGCGAGAATGAGTTCGAAGAGTTCGGGCGGATATTCCGGGCGGTAACGCTCGAATTCAGCGGCGGCGTGGCCAAAACGAGGTTGAAAACCAGAGGGCAAGGTTCGATTACTCGGGCTCCTCGAGCATGGATTCTTCGCGGACGACGACGACCACGCCGTTTTCACTGACGTGATAGCGCTTGCGGTCTTCGTCGACGTTGTAGCCGATCTCGGTGTGCTCAGGCAGCTTGACGTGGCGGTCGATAATGGCGCGGCGGATGCGCGAGTAGCGGCCAATACTCACGTGATTGTAGATGATGGAATCGTCGACGTGGCAAAAGCTGTTGACGCGGACGTCGTAGCCGACTACCGAGTGGCTGACGCGGCTTCCGGAGATGATGGAGCCCGCGGCGACGATGGAATCGACGGCCGTGCCGGTGCGCTCAGGATCGGCGAAAACGAATTTCGCAGGCGGGTACTGCTGCTCCCAGGTTTTCAGCGGCCAGCTCTTGTCGTATAGGTTGAAGACGGGAGAGACGGAGACCAGGTCCATGTTGGCGTCGTAGTAGGCGTCAATGGTGCCGACGTCGCGCCAGTAGAGATTTTCCTTTTTGTTTTCGTCGTAGAAGTTGTAGGCGAAGACGCGGAATTTGCCGATGATTTTGGGAAGGATGTCGTGGCCGAAGTCGTGCGAGGAGTTGGGGTCTTCGGAATCGGAGATGAGCGTGGGCAATAGGAACTGAGTGTTGAAAATGTAGATGCCCATAGAGGCGTCGACTTTGCCGGGATGGCGCGGCGAAAGTTTGGGATCGGCGGGCTTTTCGTAGAAGGCGAGGATGCGGCCTTCTTTATCGGTTTCGATGACGCCGAACTTGCTGGCAGCGTCCTGCGGGGTCATTTCCACGGTGCCGACAGTGACGTCCGCGCCGGACAGCACGTGCTGCTCGAGCATCTTTTGATAATTCATTTTGTAGATGTGGTCGCCGGACAGGACGATGACGTAACTGGATGGCTCGCTGCCGATGGAATAAATGTTCTGATAGACCGCGTCGGCGGTGCCCTGATACCAATGGGCGGAGACGCGCATTTGCGGCGGAAGAATTTCGATGAAGTCGCCGACGCCCATCATGGAAGACCAGCCCTGGCGGATGTGGCGATTGAGGCTGAGGGCTTTGTACTGGGTGAGAACGAAAATGCGGCGCAGGTCGCTATTGAGGCAGTTCGAAAGGGTGAGGTCAATAATGCGATATATGGCGCCAAAGGGCACAGCGGGCTTGGCGCGGTCGCGCGTGAGAGGCCAGAGGCGCTCGCCCTGGCCGCCAGCCATTAGCACGCCGATCGCATTTTTCATCAGGGACATAAGGAGCCGCCGCTGGGTGCCGCAACCATTCTAGCAGTATCCGCACGAGAGCGGGGTATGCGGCGAAAGGGCCAAGATTCGGATGGATGCGGGCTCGCGCAAGGCCCTGGAGCAAGAGAACCTATGTACTAAAAGGGAAAATCGGCGGCAGCCCAACGCGGGCAGACGATGACGCTGCGCGGCGCGGTCTTACAAATATAGTGCTTGACTTGCAAGGTGGGGTTCGTTAGAAACGCAGAATAGATGTTGTCCTGTGGGAATCGAGTAGGCCCACTCAGCAACACATTGACATAACTGCGTCTCGAACGGGGGAGGTGAATTTGCGTGGCTGAAGTTGTAATCCAAGAGGGCGAGTCTTTGGAGAATGCTCTCCGGCGATTCAAAAGAAAAGTCCAGGGCGAAGACATCATCAAGGAAATCAAGCGTCACAGTTACTACATGAAACCTGGAGAGAAACGCCGGGCCAAAGAAGCGTTATCACGCAAGCGTCTCCGTAAGAAGCAGCGCAGAGAGCAGGACTAACTAGGCGGAAATCCTTGGGTACTTCGATCCAGCTTCGTTCCGATATTCTGTCGGGAAAAGCAGGGAGTTCCCATCATTCTCGGCATCATCCGATTCAGGGCGGCGTTTCTTTGGCGCCGTCCAGGCTATGGCCCGGAGCGATCCATGGAATTCCACGATAAGGTACTGAAATGCGCCGAATGCGGCTCGGAGTTTGTGTTCACCTCCGGCGAGCAGATGTTCTTCGCCGACAAGGGTTTTAAGAACGAGCCAAAGCGGTGTAA
>JASHQB010000242.1 GCA_030037775.1 Candidatus Acidiferrales bacterium | reverse complement strand
GATGGCTGTGAACAGCATGGCGACCATGGCAATGAGGATGGCGGTGACCACGTGGCCGCGCGCCGCAGTGCTGACGACTCCGAAGGATGGCATGGGCGCGACGGGCTGGATAATAATGATGCCGTAGAGAATCAGGTCCCATAGGCCGAGGGTGCGGCGCAGGCCGATGCCGGGCAGGGCGGGCTGCGAAGGCTCGCCGGGCATTAGTTCCCCCCTGGCGGCGGAAAGAAACTGTTGGACGACATCAGCGGCGGGCCTTTAGCGGAGTCGACGCGCGCTTTTCTGCTTCACTTCGAACGGACGAGAGGTTCATGGTCGCGGGCTCGATGTTCCAGCCGCCGACTTCGAGCTTGGCACCGCTGTCGAGCTTCACCCACGAAGGATAGCGCGCGGTAAGGGTGGTGGATTCACCGGGCATCAGCTCGGTGTAATTGTCGCTCCAGAAGACGGGCAGCACTTCATCCCCACCGGCGCCGTTGATTGCCAGCTTCACCTGAAACGCCAGATGCTGGCTCGGGTTGCGCAGATGCAGGGTGACCTCGTCGCCCGTTGCATCTTCGCGATTCGCAGTGATCTCCAGCTTCACGCTCGGCAGCCGGTCGAGCAAGGTCAGGTCTTGGTACGAAGACTCCTGGGTTCGGACATAGGTGGTCTTATTCCATTCGAACACAGGAGACTTGCTGGACAGCCAATAAAAGTTCGAGCTGAGCACCTTGCCGGCGCTGTCGTGAAGCTCCAATCTCAGGAAATAGGTCTGCGGAGAAGGCGTTTGGGGAAATGGGGGAATCGTCAGGACTCGCTGGCTGGTGTCTGCTGCCAGATCCAGCGGCGACTGCCGCGAAAAGATCGGCTTGAGATTGAAGTCGTAGAGATCGGCGGAAACTGTAAGACCCGGGAAAGAATGGTAGTAGCTATTGACCACGACGACGCTGCGGTCGTCGTAGGAATACTGAATGTGCACCATTTCATTGGCTTTTTTCGCGCCGAAATAGCCGCCGGCCGGCTGCAAGTAATAATCGTAGAGGTGCCAATAAAGAGACGGCCAAGCGTTGTTCAGCATCCACTGAATCACGCCCGTGGAAGCGTACTTATTGCGGGCATAGGCCTCGAACATGGCGCGTTCGTTTTCATAAGCCATGGCCTGCGCTTTGCGTTCATAATCCTGCAAGTCTTTAGCGGGGCCGTAGATTTGCTTCATGGCTTCGTCGAATGCGGAAAGCTGCTGAAAATCGCCGGAACCGGAATGAAAATTCCAGTATTCGTTCGGCGGCCAAATCTGGTCGACAGGAATCATTTTTTTCAGGCTGCCAATTACGACGGGGGCAGCGCCGGCGCTCGTCTCGGTAATCAGACCATATGCGCCGCCGTTCTTCTTGTCCTCAAGCCAATACGAGGGAGAAACGTAATCGTAAGGTCCGGTCATTTTCACTCCGGATGGGCCTGAGACCGAAGTGGGCGTCTCGGACGCCGACGAGATGATTGGGTTCGGCCATTGCAACTGCTTCTCGACCTGCAAATAGGCGCGTTCGACGTTCGCGGACGGCGGCATGTCGCTGCCGTTTAGCCAGACAAGCAGGCTCGGGTGGCTACGCAGGCGCAGAATCTGCGAACGAAGCTGTTCCGTGGCGTTCTGTAAATCCGCCGGGTCCCACTTACGCCACTCCTCCCACATACTGCAGCAGCACCAGCCGGCCATGACCAGCACGCCGCGCGAATCCGCGAGATCAAAGAAATGCTCTGGCTCGAGCTTGCCCTCCAGGCGAATGGTGTTCAAGCCCATTTCGCGCACGTAATCGAATTGCGCCTGGAGCTTCTGCGGCGATTCACGCATGAGCATGTCGGGAGCCCAGCCGCCGCCGCGAATCAATATTCGCTTTCCGTTGATGCGGAACAAAATGTAATTGTGCGGCTGCATTTCGGAGGTGATTTCGCGGATTCCGAAGTGAACTTTCTGCTGGTCGGAAACGGCGCCGGAGACGCGGGCTCGGATAGTGAGCATTTCCAGATTTTGAGCGCCCAAACCGTACGGCCACCAGACCTTAGGACGGGTGATGCGCAGCTGAGGAAATTGCTGCGGCGTGAAGGTGACGCTTCGCGTTTCACCGGCGCCGAGGTGAATGGGCTGCTCGAAGTGCACGTCATCGATTGTTCCCTCGATAACAGCATTCACTGTCGCATCGGTCGCGTTGCGCACTTGCGCCGTGACGGTTAAATCGGCTTCGTCGAGCGAAGCATCGCGAAAGTGCGTGGCGACCGCCGGATAGCGGACCGCAACTGGTCCGCTCGTACTGAGGTACACATCGCCCCACAATCCCATGTCCTTATCCGGCGGAGCCGGATTCCAGTCCACCCAGTTCATGGCCAAATCTTTTTCCGTGGGCGCAAAGGTCTCTACGGCGATTGCATTTGCCGCGCCGGGCTTCACGAATCGGGTGACATCAAAATCGTACGTGCGATACGACCCGGCGACGTCTGCGGCGTCAGCGAATTTTCTTCCGTTGATCCAGATATTGGCGCGGTAATTGATGCCTTCGAAGTGCAGCCAAGCAGTGCGGCCCTGAAAATCCTCGGGAAGAACCCGTTCCGTGCGGTACCACCAAGAACAGGCGAATGGACTATCCTTCGGCATCGGCAATTTCGCGAAGTTCTTGCCAATCGGATAGGTTGTGCCGGGAATTCTCCGCAAGTTCATGCCGTAATCGGGATCGGGGTAAGTGCCGTCAGCAACGAGCGCGGCGACAACTGTGGAAGGGACCGTGGTCGCATGCCAACCAGCAGCGTGAAAACCGGGCATTGAGACTTGCTCTCCGGTGACTTGCATCTGGCAGGAGGACTGCAATTCCCAGCCGGTTCGCAATGGCAATCGCCCGTTTGGCGCGGACGCTTGCTGCGAAAAAGCACACGGACACGCAGCGAAGAAAACCGCCATCGAAAGAGAGAGAAAAACGCAACGCGACCTATCCACCATAGCGCACACACCTTGCACGCAGGATGAGAAAACCAATCGACAAACAGCGCCGGAATTTCCGGCGAGCCGCCGACGCGAATTCTACTCGAATTAGAGAATGAATTTCAGAGCAAATTGCGCAGTATGCGCGGGACCGGGCTAGCGCCTGCGCGCGCGAGAAAATCGTCCGCAAGGCGCTCGGAGTTGGATAGAATCGCGCGCGGTTGATTCCGGTAGGGAATATTCCAAGAGGAGGGCGAATCGCGCGAGCGCACCACACCGGCTGCGCGATTTCCAGGAGGCTGAACTTGACGCGAACACGGCTACAAATCGTTGGATGGTCTCGCATCGCGAAGACTGCAATTCTCTTTCTCCCTTTCGCGTTCCTGTGTGCCGTCGCTCCGGTGAGGGCGCAGGGTCGCCTGCAGAGCGGCGACCTTTCTCGTTTCCGCGACGTCGCAGAGGCGGCCATTTCGCCGGACGGCTCGAGAATCGCGTACACGGTGCTCAACTACGACAAGCCGGGGCGGCCATATCCGCAACTCTGGGTGATGGACGTGGCCAGTGGGCAGTCGAGGCGCGTTGGGGACGCGGATTCGGCGAACGGCAATCCGGTGTGGTCTCCTGATGGCCAATGGATCGCTTACACGGGACAAGCGCAGGGCAAGGACGGATTGTGCATCGTGCATCCAGATGGCTCGGATGCAACTTTCCTAGCGGAGACGGAAGGAACGAACGCGCCGATTCCCGGCCAGGGAAACGACGTTTCGTGGTCACCCGACGGCAAGCAGATCGCCTTCGTTTCCGCGATGCCCGGGCCGGAAACAACTGACGCGAGCGGCGATCCCATGGTTTTCACACGCTACTTGTGGCGGCCCACGGCGGGCGAAGGCATCAAGCCGTGGAATGACAATCGGCGGCTGCATATCTTTATTGTAGACGTGGCGAGCAAGCAGGTGCGCCAGCTCACTAGCGGAGATTACTACGAGCATTCCATTGATTGGTCGCCGGATGGCTCGCAGATTCTGTTTTGTTCGGATCGCTCTCCTTACGCGGATCAGTTTTTTCATTACAACGTTTACGCGGTGAAACCTTCGGACGGTTCGATTCGGCAGCTTACGACCGTTGAGACAACACAATATCATCCGGTATGGTCGCCTGACGGGAAGAAGATCGCTTTTCTTTCAACGACGCGCGGATTGACGGATCGCGAAACGACCATGGAAGACACGCACGTCTGGATGATGGACGCGGACGGCAGCCATCGCCACGAGCTTGCGTCCATGATCGATGATCGACAAGGTGCGCCGGTGTGGTCCGGGGACAGCCAGTCGGTCCTTTTCACCGTGCAGGACCGCGGCAGCAATCGCTTAGAAAAACTGGCCGCCAGAGGCGGCGAACCGGAAGTGATTCTGGGCGAGCGCGGGTCGGTAGGATCGTTTTCCGTCGGCAAGTCCGGCACAATCGCTTATACCTTCACGAGTCCGCATGACATGGGCGAGCTTTTCGTCAAGAAGGGTGAATCCTCGAAACAACTGACGGATCTGAACGCCGACGTTTTGCAGGGCAAGACGCTTGGCGAAGTTGAGTCTTTCGATTTCGTCAGCAATGACAACAAGTATCACGTGGAAGCGTTTCTAGTGAAGCCCGCTGGTTTGGTGCCGGGATCGAAGCATCCGCTCATCGTCAACATCCATGGCGGTCCGCACGGTCAGAACGGCCCGGCGTTCAGTTTCCGCGATCAAGTGTTTGCGGCGCGCGGCTGGGCCGTGCTGCACGTGAATTATCGCGGCTCAACTGGCTACGGGCAGGCGTTTGCGGACGCAGTCTTCGGCGACCAGGACGGGGACGAAGCGCAGGACGTGCTTTACGGCGTGAGCGCGGCGATTCGACGGTATCCGTGGATCGATCCCGAACGAATGGGAATCGAAGGCGTCAGCTACGGCGGCCAGCTCACGTATTGGCTGATCACGCAGACGCGAGAGTTCAAAGCCGCGATACCCACCGCCGGAATCACCAACCTCATCAGCTACAACTACCTGACTTACTACAATCAATACGAGCAGATGGAGTTCGGCGAGTTGCCACATCAAGACGATTTGATGGACATCATGTGGAAGCGCTCGGCGCTGCGTTACGTGGCGCAAGTGGCCACGCCGACGCTGATCATGCACGGCGCGAACGATCCGGATGTGCCCATTCCGGATGCCGAGCAGTTTTACATTGCGCTGAAAGACGTTGGGGTCGAAACTGAATTTGTGATGTATCCACGCGAGGGACACGGCATCCGCGAAGTGAACCATCAGATCGATGACATGAATCGCTCCATCGCGTGGTACGAGAAGCATTTCCCGGACAAAAGCGCTGCCGTGCCAATCCCGTAGGACGCGGGCACGCAAGAGGCCAATGTTGTTTCCCCTTGACTATTGACAGGAGGCGTGTGCATTCTTGTCGATGATTGAGGGGAGGACTCGTGGGAAAACCGACTGATTTGGTGCAGGGCACGCTGGACCTGCTGATTCTGAGAACCATCGCGCTTGAAGCCATGCATGGATGGGGCATCGCTCAGCGCATCCAATTCGTTTCAAAAAACGCGCTGCAAGTGCGCCAGGGTGCGCTCTATCCGGCGCTGCATCGCCTAGAGCAGCAAGGCTGGATTCGCGCCGAATGGGGCGACTCGGACAACAATCGCCGGGCGAAGTTCTATTCGCTGACGCGCGCGGGCCGCAAGTACCTGGAAAAAGAGCAGGCCAACTGGGAGCGCCTGTCGTCAGCTATCGGCCTCGTTCTAGACGCGGCGCAAAGCTAGGGAGGCTCTGATGCGCTGGCTGACCAAACTCTCGTTGCGATTGCGTTCTCTGTTCCACCGGCGCGCCGCCGATGGCGAACTCGACAGCGAACTGCGCTTTCATGTGGAACGGCAAATCGCCGCGAATATTTCCGCGGGAATGCCTCCCGCAGAAGCGCGCCGCGCCGCACTCAGTGAATTCGGCGGCGTCGAAAAGCTGAAAGAAGAGTGCCGCGACACCCGCCAAACGAACTACGTTCACGATCTCGCGCAAGATTTGCGCTACGGCCTGCGCATGTTGCGCAAATCGCCCGGCTTCACCGCCATCGCCATTCTCACGCTAGCCCTCGGCATCGGCGCTAACACCGCCATTTTCAGCATTGTTGATTCGTTGCTGCTTCGTCCGCTGCCTGTGAAGGATCCTGGGCAGCTTGCCGTCCTCGCCTTCCGCCAGGGTCATGGCCCTTTGTTGACGCAGTTTTCCATGCCGGACCTACGCGACATTCGCGCGCAAACGGCGAGCAAATTTTCCGACATGATCGGCCATATGATCGCGTTTGACGGGATAAGTGTGAACGGCAAAGCGGACCGCGCGTTTACCGAATACGTCACGGGGAATTTTTTCTCGATGCTCGCGCTGAAACCGTATGCAGGGCGCTTCATTCTTCCTTCCGAGGGCGAAACGCCCGGCGCGGATCCGATCGCAGTCTTGTCCTATTCGTATTGGAGAATGCATTTCGGGGGCGATATCAGCATTGTCGGTGAAAGAATCTCGGTGAACGGACGCCCCTGCACGGTAATCGGCATTGCACCCCCGGAATTCCACGGGCTGTACCCCGCGCCTGCCGCAGAGGCGTATTTGCCGTTCGGCATGCTTCGCTACTACGAGTCGGGCTGGCCAAGCGACATTATGGTGAACCGGCTTCTTCAGAATCTCTACATTCTCGCGCGGTTGCGCCCCGGAGTGAGTCTGGCGCAAGCGAGTGCCGCGCTCGACGTTGTGGCACAGCACCTCTCCGCCCAATATCCCGAGAGCGAAAAGGGGTTGGTGTTGAGCGCCTATCCGGAACGCTTTGCGCGTCCCGATCCCGGAACTGCCAGCACGCTGGTGACGATCGCCGCGCTTTTCCTCGCGCTTGTCGGTTTGGTTCTGCTGCTGGCGTGCGCCAATATTGCAAATCTTTTGCTGGTACGCGCGACGACCCGCGAGCGTGAAATGGCCGTACGCGCGGCGTTGGGCGCGGCGCGCGACCGTCTCATCCGGCAACTGCTTACCGAAAGCATCTTGCTGGCATTGATCGGCGGGTTGGCGGGACTGTTCTTTGGGATGTGGGGCAGCCGCGCGATAGGCTCGATTGACCTGCACGCTCCTGTTCCGGTTCAACTGATTGCCGGATTCGATTGGCGTATTTTCGCTTATTCGTTCGGAGCGGCTTTGCTCACCGGCATCCTTGTGGGCCTGGTCCCCGCCCTGCGCGTTTCGCATCTGGAAATCAGCGGCGCTCTCCACGAGTCGGGCCGCGGCATCGCGGCGGGTAAAAATCGTCTGCGCACCGGTTTGGTTGTGCTGCAGGTTGCTGGCTCGCTGATGCTGCTGGTGATTGCCGGACTCTTCACCAGAAGCCTCGCTGCAGTGCAACACACTAATCTCGGATTCGATCCGCAGAACGTGGTCGACTTGACTATGGACCCCTCGGAAATCGGCTATAACGAGCCGCAGGGTCTGGCGTTTTACAAATCGCTTCTCGAACGCGTGCGCGCACTGCCGGGCGTGCAGTCCGTCGCGCTGACTTCGAGCACGCCGATGAGCAATTACGGGAACAATGACTACCTTAAAATCAGCGATTATCAGAGTCCGCCGGGCCAAGGTTTGCCGCTCGTTTCCTACAGCACGATTTCACCAGACTACTTCGGAACCGTGCACCTTCCGATTTTACAGGGCCGCGCGTTTACGGATGCGGATGTGACCGGCTCGCCGTACGTCGCCGTCGTCAATAGGACGTTCGCGAAACGCTTTTGGCCGAATCAAAACCCCATCGGCAAACGCTTTCAAAAAGTCAGCGGGGCCACCAACCCCGTCTATGAAGTCGTTGGCGTGGCAGAGAACAGCCATTTCAATGACTTGACGAGCCCGATTGAGCCATACTTCTACTTGCCTATCAGGCAGGACTATGCCCTCAGTTCGCTGCAAATCCTGCAAATCCACAGCACCGCGCCTCCCGATGCGATAATTCCCGAAACGCAGGACGTCGTGAGGAGCCTCGCTCCCAATTTGCCGCTCTTCGACATCGGCACTATGACCGAGCACCTCGACACGCTCAATGGGTTCCTTCTTTTTCGGCTGGGCGCGGGGCTCGCAGCCGCTTTAGGTTTACTCGGATTGATTTTGGCGATTGTCGGCGTATACGGAGTGATCTCCTATTCGGTGAGCCAGCGAACGCACGAGATCGGAATTCGAATGGCGCTCGGCGCGCAGCGCGCGGAAATTCTCAAGATGATACTGGGACAAGGGCTTGTCATCGTGGTTGCGGGACTGGTTCTTGGATGCACAAGTGCTTTTGCGGGCGCGCGTCTGATTGGCAACTTGCTGGTCGGCGTCAACCCCGCGGACCCGGCAACTTACGCAATCGTCACACTGATTCTTGGCTTGATTGCGCTGCTGGCGTGCTACGTCCCGGCGCGGCGCGCGATGCGCGTCGACCCTATGGTGGCGCTGCGCTACGAGTGAGCCGATGCGCTGGCTAACGAAACTTTCGTTGCGATTGCGTTCCGTGTTCCATCGGCGCA
>JASHQB010000241.1 GCA_030037775.1 Candidatus Acidiferrales bacterium | reverse complement strand
GCGTGGTTGCGTCGCTCGAGGCGCTGAAACCCCGCGTGGAAGCCGCAGTGAAAACCGGCGGGCTGGCGTTGATTTTGACCGGCGATTGTTCCTCGGCGCTGGCCACGGTCGCAGGCGTGCGCCGGTATTATCGCGGCGCGAGCGTCGTGTACATGGACAGCGACGCGGATTTGAACGTGCCGGCCACATCGCCCTCGGGATGCGTGGACGGAATGGTGGTGGCGCACCTGACGGGACGTGGCGCGGCGGAAATGATTCGCTTCTGGAGCGAGCCGCCGCTGGTGCGCGACCCGGACGTGGCGCTGTTTGGCGTGTCGCGGTTGGATTCTCCGGAGGAAGGGGTGCTGGCGCAGACGGCAATTCGGTGCTTTCGCGCGGGAGACGTGCGGCGGATGGGTCCTGCGGCCGCGGCGGAAATGGCCATCGAGCGAATTCACGGCGGCAAAAACGAACTAGTGTTGCACGTGGACGTGGACGTGATTTCCAGTGAGGATTTTTCGGCCACGGATTTGCCGGGCAGCAGCGGTCTGCGATTGGAAGAGGTGCGTGAGGCGCTGACCGTTCTTGCGAAGCAGCCGCGTCTGGTGGCGCTAGAGGTTGCCGCGTACAATCCGGAGCGCGATACGGACGGGCGGGACGCGAAAACCATTGTGGATTTGATCGCAGCGACGCTGGGTGCGCGGCTGGAAGCGCAATCGAAAGCAGCAGAAGCAGCGGCGGCTGCGGCGGTGCCGAGTGAACCGACCGTGCCAGCCCCTGGGGTGGGCGCGAGCCGGGCGGACTCCACGCCTGGCGATGCGACCACGGAGGCCGCCGACTCCTCGGCGTCGACTTCGACGAACTCAGTTTCGGCGAGTGAATCGTCGAGCGACGAATCACGGGAACATTTCACGCCCAGTTCGAGTTCTGGCGAATAACGGTCGCCACCCTCCTCATCAGCGCTGCAAGAAATAGAATTCTCTTCCCTCGCGGGTGCATAATCCCTTCTTGAAGTTTTCTGCCTGTATCACGTTAGACGAAGACGCATGAAAAGCAGAATCAAACCGCGAAGAGCGCTGGAAAAATTTCGCGACCTGCCGCCGATGCTCGAAAATCGCCGGGGCAAGCTTCGGTTGGACATGAATGAAAGTACGGTGGGATGCTCGCCAAGGGTGCGCGCAGCTTTGCGGCGGCTCGAGGCGGAAGCCGTAGCGATGTATCCGGAGAAGGAAAATGTCACGGCGCGCCTTGCGCCTTTCTTCGGCGTGACTCCGCAGGAGTTGGTGCTGACCAATGGGATCGACGAAGGGCTGCGGCTGGTGGCCGATGTTTTCATCGAGCGAGGCCGCGGCGTGCTCCTGGTTGAGCCTACTTTTTCAATGTATCGTTTCCACGCGGAGCAGCGCGATGCCCGGATTCATACGGTTTCTTGCGGTGCGGATATGCAGTTTCCGCTCGACGGTGTGCTGCATGCGCTGAAACGCCCGCCGGCAGTTTTCTTCTTGGCAAATCCGAATAATCCGACGGGGGCTTTGCTGGACAGGAGGACGTTGGCGAAGATTCTCGATGCTGCCGAGCGGACGCTGGTGGTGGTGGATGAAGCGTATTTCGAGTTTTCCGGTGTGACCGTGCTGCCGTGGATTCAGCGGCGAGAGAATCTCGTGGTGACTCGGACATTCTCTAAGGCGGCGGGCCTGGCGGGGCTCCGAATCGGCTGCGTTTTCGCGCACCGCGAGACGGCCAGGTTTCTGAAGCGAGCGCAGGGGCCGTTTCCGATTGGCATTGCGGCGCTGGCGGCGGCAGAAGCAGCGCTGAAGGATGCGGCCTTCACGCGGCGCGCGGCGGCGGAGATCACGCGCGGTAGGACGGTGCTTGAAAACGGATTGCGCAAGCTGGGGGTGAGAGTGTTTCCCAGCGAAGCAAATTTTGTACTGGCGGATTTTGGCCCGCGCGGCCCGAAAGTGATAGGTGCGCTGGCGCGGCGCGGGATTTTGATCCGCGATCAAACCGCGACAATCGGGCGACCGGGTTTCACGAGAATCACGGCCGGAACGCTGGCGCAGATGAAACGGTTTTTGCGCGAGCTTACACGCATCTTGTGAAAAACGGGTTGCGCGGCTCATTGTTTTGGGCTGCTTGCCGTTGCATTATCCGGAGCTCGCGACGAAAAGTCTTTATCATTGGCAGGATCTAATCGGAGGCGAGTCACCGAGGAGTTGCATTCCGGTTGCGTTAGGGTGTACGTTTTGCGTGATCGGAGAATCAGAAGGGAATCGCGTCCGCTTCCAAAAAGGAGACACGGCGGATGCGGGCAAGCCTGCTACCGCCTGACTGTCTCGCATGACGTATTGCCCACGTCGTGCCCCCTTCGGAGCGACCTTCAATATCCGGGAATGTTCACCAGAGACCTCAGAAAGCGATCGTTAAGAAAAGGAGCATGACAATGGCAACCGCAGCTTCCGCACCATCGATAGACCCGAATGTTTCTACTTTCGTCGGTACGACGCGAAAATTATTCATCAACGGAAAATGGGTCGAGGCCGCTTCCGGCAAGACCTTCCCAACTTATAACCCAGCCACCGGCGAGGTGCTCGCGAATGTGGCCGAGGGAGATCGCGAAGACATCGATCGCGCAGTGAAAGCCGCACGCGCCGCCTTTGAGACAGGACCGTGGGCGAAAAAAATGTCGCCCGCACAGCGCGGTAAGCTGATCTGGAAGCTAGCCGACCTGATCGAAAAGCACCAGGAAGAATTCGCGCAACTCGAGTCGCTCGATAACGGCAAGCCGCTGAAGATTTCGCGGATTGCGGACGTTCCGCTGACGTTCGAGCACATGCGTTACTACGCCGGCTGGGCGACGAAAATCGAAGGCAATACCATTCCACTGACGCTCGCGGGCCCTACAAAATATCTTGCCTACACCCTGCGCGAACCCGTCGGCGTGGTTGGGCAAATCATCCCATGGAATTTCCCGTTGTTGATGGCGGCATGGAAGCTGGGCCCGGCTCTTGCGACGGGTTGCACCATCGTTCTGAAGCCTGCGGAGCAAACTCCGCTATCGGCCCTGCGCCTGGGAGAGTTAATTCAGGAGGCCGGATTCCCGGACGGGGTGGTTAACATCGTCCCTGGCTACGGCGAAACGGCGGGCGCAGCTCTGGCGGCACATCCGGAGGTGGATAAGGTCGCGTTCACCGGCTCGACCGAGGTGGGGAAACTCATTCTTCACGCGGCGGCGGGTAACTTGAAGAAGGTATCGCTCGAACTCGGAGGGAAATCGCCTAACATCGTGCTGGAGGATGCGGATCTGAATTCAACGATCCCTGGAGCAGCCGGCGCGATTTTCTTCAATCATGGCCAGTGTTGCTGCGCTGGTTCGCGGCTGTTTGTGGAAGAGAAGGTGTTCGATAAGGTTGTCGAGGGGGTCACGCAAATCGCGGAAAAGATGCAAGTGAAGCCTGGGTTCGAACCGGACTGCGACATGGGTCCGATGGTCTCCGAAGAACAGATGAATCGAGTGTGCGGATATCTGGAATCCGGCTTCCGCGAAGGGGCGAAGGCAGTGACCGGAGGAGCACGCTTGGGGAATCAGGGCTATTTCGTGAAGCCGACGGTGCTGGTGAATACCACCGACAAAATGAAGGTTGTGCAGGAAGAGATTTTCGGGCCGGTCGTGACGGCGATCCCGTTCCGCGACCCGAACGAAATCGTGGCGCGAGCGAATGACACGATTTACGGACTGGCTGCTGGAGTGTGGTCGCGAGATATCAAGAGAGCGCTTTCGGTGGCCGCCAAACTTCGTGCCGGCACGGTGTGGATCAACTGCTACAACGTTTTCGATCCGGCGCTTCCGTTTGGCGGATATAAGCAGTCCGGCTGGGGCCGCGAAATGGGACACGAGGTGCTGGAGCATTACACGGAAGTAAAATCCGTCTGCGCAGCGCTGACCTAGAAAGCAACGGCGGTTCTTTGCTGTGGGGCTGGGGCGCGACGGCGCCCCGGATCTATTTCCTGAGCCGAATAAGTGTTGCGCTGGAAGTTGTGCCTGGGAATTGCGAGTGATGCGCCGCGCTCCGCACGAGCCGATATTGCGGCGAGCGATTCGCTGAGATAGGCTTGCAACACACGCGCCCGGGTGGCGGAATGGCATACGCAGAGGACTTAAAATCCTCAGGCCGCAAGGCCGTGTGGGTTCAACTCCCACCCCGGGTACCAACTTTTTTGTTGTATTTGCAGTCAGTTAGGGAGCGGCCCTTCGCCGCGTACCCTTCGTTTCGAGAAGCACCAAGGGATCGCGGCTCCATGCGCGTTCCAAGCCAGCCTCAAGCTGTTCCTGCCTATCGCGAACCCACGGAGCGTCCTCTGTTCATCATCGCGTCGGAGCACAGGAGAAGAAAGGTGTTTGAAGAGTTGAGACGCCCTCCGTTTTCCGAACCGTGTCTGCGTTTGAACGAGGTGATTCGGTTTTTGGGGTAGGAGAAGCTTCGTGAGGTTGATGAGTCGTCGAA
Organism: Candidatus Acidiferrales bacterium; assembly: GCA_030037775.1. Lineage (GTDB taxonomy): Bacteria > Acidobacteriota > Terriglobia > Acidiferrales > UBA7541 > DAHUXN01. The sequence continues at coordinate 30 of JASHQB010000241.1, read as the reverse complement.
AAACGTTCAAGACTTCGATAGAAATCTTTT
>JASHQB010000240.1 GCA_030037775.1 Candidatus Acidiferrales bacterium | reverse complement strand
CAAGATTGACGGCCAGGTGGCGAACTCCTTCGTCGATCAACTGTTGCGCCTGCTGGCGGAACGCTTGCTCGCTTTCGCCGAGTTTGAGCGCACCGGTCAGATCGAGAATCGTGATCGGCCCTGCTTTGCGAACCGAGACGGCCAAAGAAGCCTCCCTGCGTGAGAAGCTACCTGAACTCGCGCCTTCGGGCAAGGGCCACCGGTAGTGGTGTCATTTGATTGCATAGCAAGGTCGGCTTCGATCGGGAAGCCTGTCTCCAGCAAGCCTACGAAGCAATGTTAAAAGCCTCACTCGGTTTCATGTTCAGCCACGCTTCCGAGCCAGGAGCGGGACAGCATATCGCGAGTATTGATTTCGTCCGAGCACGCATCGGCCTTTATAAACCACACCCATGCCCCCGCCGAGTTTTTCGAGGACGCGGTAATGCGAGATAATTTGGCCAATCATGGGTTGGGACTTGCGCGATCTTAAGTTTCATGGTGAAGCAAGTCAACGTGGGGGCGACCGGTTTGCTTGACTCCCTAGGTAGTCATTTGCTAGCTTTGCACCGAATTCCGAATCGTCTTCCCCGCGATCGACAATGCTCAGAGGCGCGCCTCTCTAGGAGAGGGCTGTGGAACATTCTTCTCGCTTGCTTGATCTGGCAACTATTTTTTACGCCTGCCGAGACACAGAGACATTGCTGAAAACTTTCGCCGGTCGTGTCGGAGGTTCACTGGAAGCGCGCGCGGTCCTCGTCTGGCTGGCCGCTGCGGACCAGGAGGAATCCGAGGGCCAAGCAACGGTCGCCAAACTTCAAACGGCTTGGTTTTCTTCCGAGGAGCGCTTTGAGGCCGCGGCAGAGGCGGTGCTGGAAGGCCTGCCCATGGAGGTGCTCGAGAATGGTGAGATGTTGCAGTTCTCTTCGGAATCTCAGGATTCTGAGAGGCTCGCGCATCTCGCGGAGGCTTCCCGCGCTCGCGTGAAGACTGCGCTTTACGGCTTGTTGCCCGGACCGCAGCGCCCCGCGGGAGTCGTCGAGATTCTTAATCCGCGGAGCGGCCGGTTCACGACCGACGAGATGGGGTATGTGCGAGAAGTCAGCCGTCTCGCGGCGCTCGCGCTGGCAAATTGCTTGGACCGCGAGCGGGAACTGCACGAGCACCTCACCACGGTCGAGCGCCTGACGGCGCTATACGACATCAGCCGCATCTTTAATTCCACTCTCGAAATGGAAGAGCTGTTGCCGGTGATCGTCGAAAAGATTCGGGACACGATGAGCGCCACCGCCTGCAATCTCTGGCTCGTGGAAGCAGAAACGAAAAGGCTTCACGCCATGCAGCAGGCCGGCGAGGATCCGACTCTCGGCGAGGGGGCGCAGTGCGCTGTGGGGGAAGCCGTGGTCGGCAAAGCCGCGCAATCAGGTCAACCGATTCTCGTCGAAACGGCCGCCGAGGAAGATCTACTGGCTGAACGGCGCGGGAACCAGACCGAGGACTTCCAATTGGAATCGCTCATGTGCGCGCCGCTTCTGAAAGGCACAGAAGTTATTGGCGCGATCGAAGTGGTCAACCGGCTCGACGGCGGCGCGTTCACCGAAGAAGACCTCTATTTTCTTTCGAGTGTCAGCGAGCAAGCCGCGATTGCCATAAACAACGCCAAGTTGCTCGATGCCGAGCGCCAGGTGAGCGTGCTCGACGCGTTATTGCGCATTAGCCGCGAAATTACCTCCACGCTGGATCTGGATCATGTGCTGCGTACCGTGGTGCACCAGGCCTCCACCATCATATCTTTCGATCGCGGCGCGATTGGCCTCTTCGACCGCGACCGTTTTCTCCTGGGGGCAGTTTCCGGCGAGACAGAGGTGCCCAAGACGCGCGAAGCCGAGCAGTTGAAGAACGTTTTGGAATGGGCGGCGCGCCAAGAAAGCCCGGTGTCCGTCGACCGGAGCAATGATGGCTGGCGAGCGGACCCGCGGGAAGCCAAAGAGCATGTGGCGGATTTCTTGGAAAATTACGGATACGCGGGTTTTTATGCGCTGCCACTGCGGGACGATCAGGGAGCCATCGGAGCCATTGGGCTGCTGAGCGGGCAGGCTGAGTTTCTCAGTGATGACGAGCGCGAGACGTTGGGGATTCTCGGCAACCAGACTGCGGTGGCCATTCGAAACGCACAGCTCTATCAACAAGTGCCGCTTGCCGGATTCCTAAAGCCTTGGGCCGAACGCAAGGAAAAACTGTTCGCCGCCATGCCCAAGGCGCGCTGGATCACCTGGGCTTGGCGAGCTGCGGCAGCCGCTGCGTTGCTTTTTATCATTCCGATGCCGATGCACATCGGCGCAAATGTGACCGTCGTGCCTGCGGCGAGGCGTGTGGTCACCGCCGAAGCTGGCGGAATTGTGGAACGCGTGGCGGTCCATGAAGGCAGCATGGTCAAGGCCGGAGACTTGCTGGCGGTCCTCGATTCGAGCGCCGATCAGCTCAAGCTGGTGCAGGCACAAACGTCGCTCGCGAACGCCCAGCGCGCTCTCGCGGATGCGGAATTTCGCAGCGATCCTTCCGCGGCTGGCCAAGCGCGCATCGAAATGCAACTCCATCAGGCGGAAGTACAGTTCGAGCGGACGCGTGTGAACGAAGCGGTGCTGACCGCGCCCCTATCTGGGGTGGTGGTCACGCCCAAGGTCGAGCAGAAGGTAGGTACGATGCTGAACGCGGGAGACACCTTCTGCGAATTGGTGGATCAAAGCGACATGGCCGTCGAAATGAGCGTCCGCGAAACAGACCTGCCGCTGCTCCGGGAAACTATGCCCGTACGGATCAAATTGAACGCGCTTCCCACGCGAACGCTTCACGGCAAGGTAGATCGCATCGGCGCTATCACCCATGAGGAAGGCGGCGAGCAATTTTTTCTGGTGCGAGCTGATTTCGCCAATGCCGGCTTCGCCGCGCGTGATGGCATGGTTGGCAGCGCCAAGATCCTCGCCGCGGGTGGGTGGTTTTCCTCGGGGTGGCATCCCCTGGGATATGTGATTTTCCGGACGCCTTTCCGCTGGGCGTGGGAGTCAGTTTGGTCGTGGCTACCCTGAGGTCGCCGGAAGGAGACATTGTGAAACGCACTGTTTTGACTTGTGGCTTGGCGGTCACGCTCGCCGCTACGGTAGGGTGCTCGAATCCGATGGCGGCCTCGAATCCCCCCGCCGATTCGTCAGCCCCGGCAGCGGTTCCGGATGCTTCGGCAGCCGCAGCGAGCCGGCCAAACACACTGAGCCTCTTAAGCGTCCTTTCCGTCGAAAAGGCGGTCGACGTCTCCGCGCAGCGCGATGGCATAGTGGTCGCGACGGAAAAGTACGAAGGCAGCGCGGTTCGCGCCGGCGAAGAGTTGGCACGCCTGGATGACAGCACCCTACAGGCGGAGTTGCAGAAGGCCGAATCGGATTTGCTCGTCTCCGGGAACAATGTGAAATACAAGCAGGCCGAAGAACAAGCGAAGAATGCACAATTGCGCCGCCAGCAACTGCTGCGTGCCAGCGGCCTAAGCAGCGAAGCGGACCTGGAACAGGCCGAGTTCGAAGCCAAGGGTGCTTCCTATGATCTGGACAGTTGGCGGCAGGCGGTGAAAAGCAGCCAGGCGCAAATTCACGAACTCGAAATCGAAATTGCCAAGACGCACATCAGCGCGCCTTTTTCTGGTGTGGTCGTCCACCGTTACATCCGCCAGGGTGAGCAGGTCGAGAAGAACGACAAGTGCTTCCGGGTAAGCCAGTTGGCACCGCTGCAAGTCGAATTTCAAGTGCCCGAAACCAGCGGCGTGCTCCCCCGCCCTGGCTTGGTCTTTTCTCTTCGATTGGCGGCTGGCACCGAGCAACCCTATGCGGCCAGAGTGCTTCGCGTGAGTCCCACCGTAGACCCGGCCAGCGATAGCTATGACGTCGTTGGTCGCTTGACCGGCTCGAATATAGGCAGCCTGCGGCCGGGCATGTCCGTCGAGGTTCTGTGGCCTGCGGTCCCTCCATCGTCCAGGTAGCCCCATGCGCTTTGGCCCATCTGGCTTACGAGCGTCGCGAGTGCTGGCAAGGGGGCTGCACCGTCCGAAGATGAGCTCCGACATTCGCATCAGTCGGCAGAATGTGGCTGGCGAGATCAGTTACGTGGTCAAAATCAAAGAAACAGGGAGTTATCGTCGGTTCGGCAGCTACGAATTTGAATTGCTGCAAGCCTTCGATGGCACGCGTGTGCCGGCGGAAGTCGCCGCGTATATGAATGAACGCTACCCCGAGGAACCCATCGATGAGGCTGCGATCCTGGATTTTATGGAAACCGTCGAGCCCGAAATGTGGGAGCGAACCGTCGGCGAAAAGAATCTAGCCATTCTGGAGCGTCTTCGCGATGAGCGCAAGAGCCGGCTCGATCAGTCGAGCCTCCTGTACATCACCTTTCAAGCCTGGGATCCAGACAAAGTCCTCTCGCGCATCGACCCGTGGCTCAGCTGGCTGTACACGCGGGGCTTCGTTTATTTCTCCGGGGGATTGTTCCTGGTCATGCTTTGGCTTCTTTCCGGGGACTGGGGCCGCATCGCTCACGATACCAAGGATCTCTGGAATTTCTCCGATAAGTCCGCGTATGACCTGTGGCTTTTTTGGCTGCTCATGCTCGTTCTCGGAGGCATTCATGAATTCGGCCATGGGCTCACCTGCAAGCATTATGGCGGCGAAGTCCACGAGATGGGATTCATGCTGATTTATCTCACGCCGGCATTCTTCACCGACACCACCGACATCTTGATGATGGACAACGTCGCGCCGCGCCAGTGGACCATCTTCGCGGGGATTTGGGTCGAATTGGTGCTCTGTAGTATTTCCGCCGTCGTTTGGCATTTCACGCTTCCCGGCTCCGCCGTCAACGGCCTAGCGTACATGATGATGTTGCTCTGTGGCATTCAAGGAACCCTGCTGAATTTGAATCCTTTGATCAAAGCGGACGGCTATTACGCTCTCTGCCAGTACCTGCAAATCGACAATCTGCGCGAGGACTCTTTCGAATTCCTGAAAGCCTGGCTTCTCAGAAATGTTCTCCGCCGCGATATGGATCTTCCCGCTGCCAGCCGGCGGCAAAGAAGGATTTTTCTGACCTATTCGACAACCGCGCTGGTTTACAGCGTGACGCTGATCCTCGTGGTGCTTCTGTGGGCGAAAAACGTGTGCGTCAACAAATTCGGCGCCTGGGGCTATATCGTTTTCGCCGGATTGATCTATTTCTTTGCGCGCAAGGGAATCCGCAAACTGGCAGCCATTCTTCGCGGATGGTGGGAAACAGGGAAGGAGAGTTACATGACCTGGAGACTGACGCGGGTGCAGACCGTCGGCTTGGCAGCGTTCGCCTTTCTCATTGCTGTGCCACCCATCCCGTCGAAAATTGCTGCACCATGCATTCTCGAACCGCACCGCCAAGCCGATGTGCGCGCCACCGTCTCCGGCGTTGTGCAGCAAGTGCTCGTGCGGCAAGGCGACGACGTGCGACAAGGGCAAGTGCTCGCCGTTCTGGAGAACCCTTCGGTTGCCACAGACGTGGCCATATACACCGAGCGACTTGCTCTGGAACAGAGCCGCCTCCGCTCGGCAGAGGCAGCCAGGGATACGGACGCAGCGGCTGCAGCCAATCGCGAAGTTGTTGAGCTCGAAAGAGACTTGGATCTTGCCAGGCGGGAGTACGCGCAGCTCCAAATCCAGGCCCCGATTAGCGGGATCATTGCTACGCCTGAGCTTCCCGAAGCGGTGGGAGAACACCTGTCCAAGGGGCAGACCTTCTGTCATCTTTCTTCGCGCGGGGAAATACATGTGCGCATGCTGGTGCGCGATTGGGCCCTGCGGGATGTCCAGCCGGGCGCGCAGATGCTACTGAAAGTCTCTGCCTATCCTCTGCGCACCTATTCTGGACGTGTGGAACGCATCATGCCGGCCATGGCTTCTGACCGCCCGATCGACAATCCCACGGCGCTCACGCGCTATGGTCAGGAGCTCACCAACTACGTGGCGGTGGTCGCAGATTTGCCAAATCCGGATGGATCCCTCCGTGAAGGAATGACCGGAACAGCCAAAATTTATGGTGCCTCCCGCCCAGTCGCGTGGCAGGCGGGTCGCGAGATTTGGCGCTGGCTCAGGTCCCAGTTTTGGTGAAGGGTCGAACGTCCCAATCTTCATGGTTTAATCCAAGAAAGACCCGTAAAAATGGCGAGGGCCGCTGCGTCCCCGCAGCGGCCCTTGTACCATCGCGTCTGGGCCGGCTTCGTCCCCGATACCGTCGAAAGCTTTGCAACGACCGCCGGTTCCGGCCACAATTAGACAGTACGCCGCAGCAGCGCTCTGCGTTCCAGAGTCTTCACCGGCTTAAGGGTCTTCGTTTTTCCCAAAGCCTTTGGCTTGCTAAGAGTCTTTTTCGTCGCCATTTTCGATCTCCCTGTCGTTGAGATTGCCCCCGTGGGCGGACATTCACATGAGTGCAATCAAGTGGCCAAAGCATTTCGTTGCGTCATTCCGAAACAGGCACTCAATTCACAAGGTTTAGCGCAGCACCAGTACTGCCTCTTTCGGCGAGGCACGCGCTCTGACTGTTGAGATTCTCAACATCTGTTGAATTTTTCATTGGGCCGCTCGCGAACTTCCCATTCTCACAGGCTGAATTTGCGGCGAAGGTAATTGATTCGGTTGCGGTCGACTCCCAGGAGTTTCGCGGCAGCGACGGCATCGTGGGGCGCTTGCTGCAGCGCCTGCTCCACCAGTCTTCGCTCATAGGATTGCAGCTCCTCGTCGAGCTTGATTCCCGAGGCCGGAATGCGAAGGCGCCCTCGCCCATTTCGGTCTAGCGCCGAAACAATCTCGTTGGGCAGGTCGCGCAGCTCGATTGTGTCGGCGTCGCACATCAGG
>JASHQB010000239.1 GCA_030037775.1 Candidatus Acidiferrales bacterium | reverse complement strand
GCCGAACTTACGCCCGGCAATGTTTGCGGTGCGTTGCCGGCCGGTTTCGATCCCAAGACATACTCAACGCGCCCATGGCATATCACACGCTGGATTCATGACGGCGATAAAATTGATCTCGGCGGCCGCACGCTCGAAGTCATTTCGACTCCCGGTCACACCCCCGACTCCATTTGCCTTCTGGATCGAGCCAATGGCTTGCTTTTCACCGGAGACAGTTTCTACCCCGGAACGATTTGGCTCTATCGGCCCGAAACCGATCTCGATGCCTATGCCCGCTCCATTCAACGTCTCGCGGCGCTCGCTCCGCATTTGCGGATGCTTCTTTGCGCGCACAACGAACCCATCGCGGCTCCGCAGGTTTTGCCCAAACTTGTCGCCGCGTTCGCTCGGGTCCGAGCGGGCAAAATTGCGTCGGCGCCCGCCGGTCCCGGCAAAGTCATATTCCGCGTGGGGGCCATCTCTTTCCTCATGCGTCCAAGGCCCATAGCGGCGCGTTCGCAGTAGGTTCTGCTGCTTGGTATCCCAAGCAACTTGACGAATCTCCTTCTACCTTCGCCGCTTCCCGTGCACACTCCGGCGCAAACGAGGTTGTAAGGGTGGCCTTCGTCAGAACCAAACGCGAGTCTCGCGCGTTTGGGTGAAAGGTTTGCCCTCACATGCTCTCCGAAAGGGCGGGTTTCATCCGGGTTCCCAAGCGCCGACTCTGCGCGCGCGGGGCTCGCAGGCCCGCCCTCCTCATTCTCGAGGGTCGCTACAAATCTCTTTTGCCTCTGCCTATCTATTAGTACGATGATTCCGTCATGGCCCATCTCTTCGAGCCGCTCACCATTCGCTCCGTCACCCTGCGCAACCGCATCGCCGTCTCGCCCATGTGCCAATACTCCTGCGAAGACGGCCTCGCCAACGACTGGCACTTCGTCCATCTCGGCAGCCGCGCCGTCGGCGGAGCCGCTGTTGTCTTCTGCGAAGCGACCGCGGTTCTGCGCGATGCGCGCATCAGCCCGCAGGACCTGGGCATTTGGAGCGACCGCCACGCCGAAGCGCTCGCCCGCATCGTCCAGTTCATTCACCAGCAGGGCAGCCTCGCCGGCATCCAGCTCGCCCACGCCGGACGCAAAGCTAGCATTTATCGTACGTGGTCACCCAAGCAGGGTGCCGTTTCGCCAAGCGACGGCGGCTGGACCAATGTCGTCGCTCCCAGCGCCATTAAGTTTCAGGAGAATTATCCGCAGCCGCGTGAAATCTCGCGCGAAGAAATTCGCGCCGTCACAGAAGCTTTCGCCGCCGCTGCTCGCCGCGCACGCGCCGCCGGCTTCGACATCGTCGAAATCCACGCCGCCCACGGCTACCTGATTCACGAATTCTTGTCGCCTTTCAGCAATCGTCGCACCGACGACTATGGCGGCTCGCTCGAAAATCGCACGCGCCTCGCCCGCGAAGTCGCGTCCGCCATTCGCGCCGTCTGGCCCGAGTCGCAGCCGCTCTTCATGCGCATCTCCGCCACGGACTGGAAAGACGGCGGCTGGGACCCTGATCAATCTGTCGAACTGGCACGACAAGTTAAGAGGCTCGGCGTCGATTTGATGGATTGCTCTTCAGGAGGCGTAATTCCCAATGTCGAAATTCCCGTGGGCCCCGGCTACCAAACGAAGTTCGCCGAAAAAATTCGCCGTGAAGCAGGAATTCTCACCGGTTCCGTCGGCATGATCACTGAGCCCGCGCAGGCCGACCACATCATTCGCACCGGCCAGGCTGACGTCGTTCTTCTCGCGCGCGAAATGCTCCGCGATCCGTATTGGCCTTTGCGCGCGGCCCGCGAACTCGGCCAGCCCGCTTCCTGGCCCGCGCAATATCACCGCGCCGCGCCGGACAATTCTCTCATGCGGGAACCTGTGCCGTCTGCCGCGGCCCGCGCCTGACATCTGCAAAGGTCTGACGCAATACTCGCGCAAACGGCGATCCAGACTCGAGTATGAATTGAAATCCTTTGTAATTGCACCGTCATTCTCCGGGCGGCCTCGGCGGGTGGCCCGCGCCTACTTTTTCAGCGTGGGAAACTTTTTCGCGCGACGGGGTGGCACAGGTTCTTAGCCCGTGTGCCGCAGGCTAATCGAAACTCCTTGCCCACTCCAAGAAGAATAAGATTCAGCATTCGTCCCCGCCAGCGTATGCCCCCATCGATACGCTGTTTCCAGCCAGTACGATTTGCCTACGCGATAACTGAATCCGCCGCCGCTTCGAAAAAAACCATTCCATGATTGCGTCTTGCTCAGAACCGAAACGAAAAAGAATCCATCGATGAGAGCGTTCGCTTCTCCGTCAACAAACACGCGCCAGCGCTCCCTCTGCAGAAAATTCCACCGCCCCAACGGACCCAGTGCTGTAGCCATTGGGCTGGGAAACGCGGTGCCTCCTAATTGAAGCTCGAGTCCGTTCGCAAAATGCCACGCCCGCGCCACTCGATACGCTCGCACATTCAGATCAGCGTTTATTGAATTCCGATTCACGACTGGCCAAAAGTATTCCGCCTCGCTCACCCACGCTTTTTCATCCGCGTCGCTGAAGGGAGGGAAGCTCCCACCATTATGTTCCGGCGATTCCACTTGCAGTGCATGTCGCAAGCTCACCGATACTCCTTGTCCATTCCAACCCGGGTTTCCGGGCACGAGGGCGCCGGTATCGTTGGAGAGGTGCGTCCACCAAAAACTCGCTTCCACCCAGTTAGTCTTGCTCACGCGAAAACTGGCTCCACCGCCGCCGCGCGGGAAAAAATCCCATGGCGTCCCTCCGGCCGGGAAGGCATTGTTCGTGTAATTGAAACCGATTCCGATGTTTCCAAAAAGCCGCACTCTCCCCACTTGCAGAAAATTCCAGCGAACCACGGGCCCAACCGTGAAGCCAACGGCATCGCTCTGTTCTAATGCCGGCGGGGAAGTGTTCGTCGTCCTTGTTCCCTGAGCGCGCAGCAACGCGCCGCCGAATTGAAACTCCCACCCGCCGCCGAAATGCCACGCACGCATGATGCGCAACGTCTCCATATCGATGTCGCGGTTGAGCCGGTCCTGCGGCGTGTAGTAATCGACGCCGAAAATCCACGCTGTCTCGTCGGCATCCCGAAAGATCGGCAGCCACGGTTTATAGTTTCCTGCGCCCTCATCGGTGCCACACTTCGCCAGTCCAGGATCAATTGCTGATCCTGAAATCAGCGAAGTCGCGTCAGCGCAATCCTCGCGCGTGTCACTTTGTGCACACGCTTGGACGGAAGACAAACTCACGAGAGAGAGAAGGAGCATGGCTTGCCAGATTCCACGCTTGAGCATTCCTGGCCTTTTTTGTTGCTGGAGTTTCTTGCTTGTCCCTGGAATGCCCGTTGGAATGGCCGAGCCTGCTTTTGGTTGTTTGCGGGCGAGTGACGCCACGTTTGAGATTTCCGGAACGGCCTGCCAACCTTTTTTACTTTCCTCCCGGCGGCGCGCTCTGCGTGCCGGTTGGCGGCCTTCTCATCGGCGCAATCGCCGGAACCGCCAGCGAACGCGCCCCGTTTTTTCCCACCGTGCGTATCGCAAAAAGATGATTGTCCGGCGACACGCCATCGAGCGTCGCCTCTTTCCCCGAGGGCACGAACTCATACACCGACCATCGCGGCTCCGTCGTCTCGCGCCACAAAATCTCGAATCCCGCGCGCTCCGGATCGTCTGGCGCCGACCATCTCATCCACGCATATCCCATCGCGGATTGCGGCACGTGCGTGACCGTCACTTCGCTCGGTGGCGCCGGCGCAATTGCCAGCTCGCGCAATGGCTCCGCGTTGTCCCACGCGACGTTGCCCATGAATTTGTAGTCCAAGAATTTCGCGAAGTCGCCGTACTCCACGCCATTCTCCGTCCGCGGAGTCTGATGCTGATGATCGTAATCCTCCTGCGGCTCGGTGAATCGTGTCGCGGGCAATCCCGCCGCGACAAACGGCATGTGGTCGCCGCCGCGCCCCAATCGATCCTCGCGGAAAATCATCCGAACGTTGTCACGCCCGTCGATTTCTTCCGTCGCGCACGCCAGCTCCCGTGAAGGCGAATCCACCCCATCCGGGCCGCCGCCCGAAAACAGCCGCACGCGATGCGGCCCGCCCGGGGCTGAGTCTGCGCCCACAATGTCATTGTTCAAAAAACCGCCAATCGTGTAGTCGTGCGTCTGCAAATACTTCAGCATCTCCTGCGCGCCCAGCAGCCCCTGCTCTTCGCCAGACACCGCCGCGAAAAGCAGCGTCGCACGATACGTGCCCTTGGCCAGTAGCCGCGCCGACTCAATCGACACCGCCGCGCCCGAGCCGTCATCGTCCGCCCCCGGCGCGTCTGCGTTCGCATCATTTGTATCCGAAGGCCGCGAGTCGAAATGCCCGCTGGTCATGAACACGGTCTTCTGCAGCGCCGGATCGCTACCCGGCAAAATCGCGTACACGTTTTCCAGGTGCAGTTTCTCGCCCGTCCGCGGCAACTGCGTCTCGAATTTGTCCACGACCACCTGCATCCGCCCGCCGGACTCTTTGGCGATCTCCTCGAAACGCGCCACCACGCGGTCGCGCCCGCAACCGATGCCACGCTTTGGGTCCGTCCACGACGAAAACGAATCGCGCGTCCCGCATGCCACCAGCTCGTCGATCGTTTCGCGCAGCGAATTTTCATCCACCGACGCCCGGTCGATCTTTCCGCTGGGGCGGGGAAGCATCTGCGGCGTTGGCGCGCCGCCCGGTGGCTCTGCTGGATCCTGTGCCATCGTTGCGCCCGCGCCAAGCAACATCGCCAGCGCCGCAGCCGCGACCAGTGCCAGGGCGCCCGCGAAAGAGCGCCTCCCAAACCCTCCGGTTTTTGTTTTCATTGTCATCCTCTCTCACAATGCTCGCGCCATAGTAACAACGTGCGACGCGACGCCTGCCCGCTCCGTTTCCGCCAATTCTTTCCGACTCGCCCCCTCGGGACGCGTGGCCCGGAGATCCCGGCACTCCGAAAATGCTCCTCTTGACATTAGTCGTTACAACGACTATTATTCAGCTGTGAAGAATCCGAGAAATTCCGGCAGGGCAGGGAAGCACCGCATTGGCTCGCCCGAGGAATCTGCCCTCCTTGAGGTAGTCCGCACCGCCGACGTCCTTTCCCGGGGCTTTGTCCCTATCTGGAAGATTTCCGGCCTCTCCGCAACTCAGTACAACGTCCTGCGTATCCTGCGTGGTGCCCACGAAGGCCTTGCCTGCGGCGAAATCGCCAATCGCATGATTACCCGCGATCCGGACATTACACGCCTCCTCGACCGCCTCGAGAAGCGCCGCCTGATTGCTCGTGCCCGGGAAGCCGCTGATCGCCGCACGGTTCTCACGCGCATCACGCCTGTCGGGCTCCGTCTCCTCGGCCGGCTCGATGGCCCCGTCCAGCGCGTGCATCGCCGCCAGCTGGGCCATCTGGGCCCCGCGCGGCTTCGCAAGTTCGTGGAACTGCTGCGGATAGCGCGCCAAGCCACGCCACAGTGACATTTTTACGTCGGAAATAGTCGTTGCAACGAATATCGTGTCCACGCATCTAATGGTAACGAAAGGGAGGTTCCTATGAGCGTAGCCGTTCAGTCGCAAACCAGCACCTGGAATATAGACGCTGCCCACTCGGTGGCGGAGTTCAAGGTGAGGCACATGATGATTTCCAACGTCAAGGGGCGTTTTGCCGTCCGCCAGGGTCTGCTGATCCTCGACGACGCCGACCCGACCAAGTCTCGGGTCGAAGTATCTCTCGACGCGGCCTCGGTCAACACTCACGAACCCCAGCGTGATGCCCATCTCAAGAGCGCCGAGTTTTTTGAAGTCGACAAATTCCCGGCCTTGTCATTCAGGTCCACACGCGTCGCCCGAGCGGGCGACGGCGAACTGGCCGTGACCGGCGATCTGACCATCCACGGCGTCACCCGCAGCGTGGTCTTCAACGTCGAAGGACCGTCGGCTCCTACGAAGGATCCGTGGGGCAACGTCCGAGTGGGCGTCGCCGCGACCGCGAAAGTGAATCGCAAGGACTTCGGCCTGGGTTGGAACGCCGCTCTGGAAACCGGAGGATTTGTGGTCGGCGACGAAGTGGCAATTAGCCTTGAGGCCGAGTTCATCAAGGCGTGAGCTTCTTCCCGCCCCTTGCATCGAATATCGTAGACTGCGCTCGCGGCGCAAAGGAGGTTTTATGTCGCTCCGACCAGTAAAAGAAATAATTCAAACCAAGCCGACCATCGAAGGCGCCGGCGTGAAGCTCCAGCGCGCCTTTGGCTTCGGTCAGACCAAGAATTTCGACCCTTTTCTCTTGCTCGATGACTTTCGCAACGACCGCCCCGAGGACTATCTCGCTGGCTTTCCTTGGCATCCTCATCGCGGCATCGAGACGATCACCTATGTTCTCGCGGGCTCCGTCGAACACGGCGACAGCCTCGGCAACAAAGGCAAAATGACCGCCGGCGACGTCCAGTGGATGACCGCCGGCAGCGGCATTCTTCATCAGGAGATGCCCAAAGGCGATCCGCTAGGCCGTATGCACGGCTTTCAGTTGTGGGCCAACTTGCCCGCGTCGCTCAAGATGACCGACCCGCGCTATCAGGACATTCCGTCCAGCGCGATTCCGGAAGTCACCGACGACGACGGAACGCGCGTGCGCGTCATCTGCGGCCAGTTCTGGGGCAAGAAAGGCCCCGTGGAAGGCGTCGCCGCAGATCCCAACTATCTCGACGTTTTCGTTCCCGCAGGCACGCGCAAGCACCTGAAAATCGATACTGCGCGCAACGCGTTCGCTTACGTCTTTGCCGGTTCGGGCACGTTCCGGGACGCCTCGCAGCCGCGCGCCGTGCTCACCGACAATGTCGAGCAGCCCGAGGCCGCGCCCGTCTACGACGCGACCAATCATTCGCTTGTGCTCTTCGACCGTGGCGACGAAATCGTCGTGCAAGCCGGCGATCAGGGCATTCGCTTCCTGCTTGTCTCCGGCAAGCCCATCGAAGAGCCGGTCGCCTGGTACGGGCCTATCGTGATGAACACGCAGGAGCAGCTCCGCCAGGCCATCGGCGAACTGCACAACGGCACCTTCATCAAGCACCGCTAAGAATCAGTAAGCGTGTCACCCCACTGGCCGTATGTTGTCACTCGAACTCGGCCGCCCGCATTTTTGAACGGCCGGGTGAGGCCCGCCTGCCCCAGGCAGGCCCGTCTGCCGCAGAAATCGGCTCTGTCCGTTTTGCCCCCGTGTGTCGCACCCCTTGGGAACAGTCCGCCCGCAATGATAAAGTGTGCCGCAGGAGGAATTCGAATGCCCGGAAAGAAAGCTTCGTCAGCCGACGCTCAAGTCATCATGCAGTTGTATGATCTGCGCCGCGAACCCGAAATGCGCAAGGCCCGCAGCTGGTGGCTCACCGAGTTCTGGCCCAATAACGCCGACGATTTCATGAAAATCGCCATGGCCATGGGCACGCAGGAAAACAACTGGCTGCGCCAGGTCGGCGGCTACTGGGGCATGGCTGCTTCCTTTGTGCTGAGCGGCGCCGTGAATCAGGGCCTTTTTCTGGAACCTTCCGTCAGCGGCGAAATGTTTTTCATGTTCGCCAAGATCCATCCGTTCCTCGCGGAGCTTCGGCAGAAGCTCGACGATCCTCACGTTTTCGCCAACATCGAGAAAGTGATCAAGAGCACCAAATTCGGCCGCGACCGCCTGCAATTCGTCGCGAAGCGCGTCGCCGCGGCCAAGGAACGCATGGCCGCCCGCAAATCCTCCTAATAACCCGCTGCTGTTTCAGATCAACTCCGGCCGAAAACTCCCCTTGCTTACCGAGGGGAGTTGCGCTACACTCCCATCGGT
>JASHQB010000021.1 GCA_030037775.1 Candidatus Acidiferrales bacterium | reverse complement strand
TCCAGCGTGATGTGCGGATTCGCGTTCAGCTTTGCCGCAGCGAAGGAAGGAAATGGGATCATGGGGTCATCCTGCGCGGTCAAAAGCAGCGTCGGCACGCGAATCTCACCCAGCAGGGGCAGCGCGCTCGACCGCGCGTAGTAATCGTCGGCATCGCGAAAACCGCAGAACTTCGCCGTGACAGCGTCGTCGAATTGCCTGACGCTGCGCACGCTGTCGAGCCCGTTCAAGATGTATCGCTCCGGGAACAGAGCGGCCTTGCGAACGATGCGCGCCTTGAGCAGTTTCACAAAGCGCCGTTCGTAAATGCGATTTTGTGGCTCGCCGATGGCGTCCGCGCAGGTGCCCAAATCGCATGACGGGCAAATGCCCGCGACGGCGCGCAGTTCGCGTGGCGCGGAGCCGCCGAATTCCGCGGCCATTTTCAGCACCAGATTCCCGCCCATGGAGAAGCCGGCCGCGAAAATCTCCGGCAAACGATCCTGCTCGATCAGTTCGTGCACCACCGCGCGTGCGTCGCAGCTCAATCCCGAATTGTAAAGCGTGGGCGTGAGCTCTTCGGTGCCGCCGCAATTGCGCTGATTCAGGCGCAGAACGTTGAAGCCCGCATGAAATGCTTTGTCCGCGGTGCCGAGGATGTAGCCGGAGTCGCTCGAGCCTTCCAGCCCGTGCAAAAGGAGCAGCGTCGCGTGTTCCGCAGGGCTCTGCTGCCAGTGACAATCGGCGCGCACTCGCGTGCCAGGCTCGGTTTCAAATAAGCGTGGCGCAGAAGGACTTAGATGGGCGTAGCGGCGATGCCAGAAAGCCGAGGCGATGGTCATCAAATGCGGATTGCGGAGGAGAAGCGGCGGCTTGAATTCCTGCATCTGCTCTAATTTACGTTACGCCGGCCACGCGCGCAACTTTGCGCGGCATCTTGAATCGCTTGACCCGCATCCCTTCAGCGCATAGAATGGTTCCTTCACTGATGAAGGTTTTTTGTCACAGGATAATTGCATTTCGAGCCCAGCGAACCCCGCTGGGCTTTTGGCGTTTTTAGGGGCGAAAGAACCGCTGAAACGCATGTTTTTCACAAGGATGGTGGAATGAACCCTGATGGACGTATTCCCGAAGCCTTGACCTTCGACGACGTTCTGCTTCTGCCCGGCAAATCGTCGGTGCTTCCGACGGAGACCGACACGCGCACCTGCCTTTCGCGCAAGCTCGCCCTGAATATTCCCATCGTGGCGGCAGCGATGGACACGGTGACCGAGTCGCGTCTCGCGATCGCCATCGCGCGGCAGGGCGGCTGCGGTTTTGTGCATCGCAACATGAGCATCGACCGGCAAGCCGAGGAGGTCGATCGGGTGAAGCGCTCGGAGAGCGGGATGATCGTCGACCCCGTGACCATCGCGCCCGAACTCTCCCTGCACGATGCGCTCGAAATCATGAACAAATACAAGGTCTCCGGCCTGCCGGTCACGCGTGGCACGCGCCTGGTGGGTATCTTGACCAACCGCGACCTGCGCTTCGAGCGCAATCTGGACCAGCGCGTTGGCGACGTGATGACCAAGGAGCATCTGGTCACCGTGCCGGTGGGCACCACGCTCGATGAGGCGGAGAAGCTGCTGCAGCGCCACCGCATCGAGAAACTTCTGGTAGTCGACAAGGATTTCAATTTGAAGGGCCTGATCACCGTCAAGGACATCCAGAAGAAACTTGAATATCCTCGCGCCGCCAAGGACGAGCACGGACGCCTGCGCGTGGGCGCGGCAATCGGCGCGACCGGCGATTTCCTCGAACGCGCCGTGGAAATGTTCCAAGGCAATGCCGACGCCTTGGCCATCGACACTTCACACGGCCACTCCACGCGGGTCATGGAGGCCATCAAGCAGGTCAAGCATCGGTTGCCGGACGTTCAGCTCTTGGCCGGCAACGTGGCCACGGAAGAAGGTGCGCGCGAACTGATCGCGCTCGGCATTGACGGATTGAAAGTCGGCATCGGGCCGGGCTCGATTTGCACCACGCGGGTGGTGACCGGTGCGGGTGTGCCGCAAATCACGGCGATCATGGAAGCTTCGAAAGCAGCGGTCGGCACCGGCGTGCCGATCATCGCCGATGGCGGCGTGAAATTCTCAGGCGATATCACGAAAGCGCTCGCCGCGGGGGCTTCGGCGGTGATGATCGGCGGCCTCTTTGCGGGAACGGAAGAATCGCCGGGTGAAACGATTCTGTATCAGGGCAGAACCTACAAATCGTACCGCGGCATGGGCTCGCTGGGCGCGATGGAATCAGGCTCGGCTGACCGTTACGCACAGGAAAATAGCGAGCGCGGGAAATCGGTTCCTGAGGGCATCGAAGGCCAAGTTCCCTACAAGGGCCCGGTTTCAGGTCTCGTCGACCAGCTCGTCGGCGGCCTGAAGAGTGGCATGGGCTACTGCGGCGTGGCCAACATCCGCGAGCTGCAGGAGCGCGCCAAATTCGTTCGTATCACTTCGGCGGGCCTTCGCGAGAGCCACGTTCATGACGTGATCATCACCCGCGAAGCGCCCAACTACCGCCTGGAATAACCGAATAGGCAAACAAAAAAGCCCGCCGCGGATGAGCGCCCCGCGACGGGCTTCGTTATTTGAAGGCAGCTGGGGTTATCTTGCAGCGCCGGCTGTTTCCTTCTCTTCTGCCTCCGGCGCTGTTTCCTGCGGCTTTTCTTTCTTGCCCTTCTTTTCTTTCTTCTTCAGCTCCGACCCGATCAGCTCCAGAATGGCGAGTTCGGCGCCATCGCCGATGCGCCAGCCCACGCGAACAATGCGCGTGTAGCCGCCGGGACGGTCAGAAAAACGCGGCGCAATCTCGCCAAACAGTTTTTTCGTCGCGTCCTTGGTTTGAAGAAAGGCGGCGGCCTGCCGCCGGGCGTGCAGCGTATCGAGCTTGCCGAGCGTGATCATCTGCTCAACGAGCGGACGAGCGGCACGAGCGCGCGCGATGGTCGTCTGGATTCGCTCGCGCTCGATGACGTTGGTCACCAGATTGCGCAATACCGCGCGGCGGTGCGCCGGTTGTTTCCCGAGTTTGCTTCCTGCTACCAGATGTCGCATGGGTTCATTTCCTTAGAAAGCGGTAGTCTCTTCGGGTGTCGGTGGCGCGGTCTGGCTGGGCAGCGGCGGCCAGATGATGCGCCCGTGCTCGTCGAACTTCATGCCGAGAGAAAGGCCCATCTTCTGCAGGATGTCCTTAATCTCGTTGAGAGACTTGCGTCCGAAATTCTTGGTCTTGAGCATCTCCGGTTCCGTTTTTTGCACCAGCTCGCGGAGGCTCTGGATATTCGCGTTCTTCAAGCAGTTGTAGGAGCGCACCGAAAGCTCCAGCTCTTCCACGGAGCGGTCCAAATGCTCGAGGCGCGGGTCGCTGAAGTTCTCGACGACCTCCTCCGGCAACTCCGGCTGCTCTTCGAAATTGATGAAGATGCTCATATGATCCTTGATGAGCTTCGAAGCCAGGCCGATCGAATCCTGCGGCGTGATCGCGCCGTTGGTCCAAATCTCCAGGTTCAGTTTTTCGTAGTCGGTCATCTGGCCCAAGCGAGCCGCTTCCACCGAGTAATTCACTTTGCGCACCGGTGAATGCACGGAGTCGATGGGAATGTAGCCGATCGGCAGGTCCTCGTCGAAGTTGCGGTCCGCGGCCACATATCCGCGGCCGTTCTTGACACGAATCTCCATCTCCAGCTTTCCGCCTTCGCTCACGGTGGCCAGATAGACGTTCTTGTCCAGCACCGCGATGTCGGCGTCCTCTTCGATCTTTCCGGACGTGACCGGGCCGGGCGTATCCACAACGAGCGTGATGGTCTTCGGCTGGTCGGAATTCAATTTCAACGGCACCTGCTTCAGATTCAAAATGATGTCCGTGGCATCTTCCACCACGCCGGGAATCGGCGAGAATTCATGCAGCACGCCTTCGATTTTCACCGCCGTAATGGCCGCGCCCTCGATGGAGCTGAGCAGCGCGCGCCGCAGCGCGTTCCCTACCGTGGTTCCCCAGCCGCGCTCAAACGGCTGTGCTGAGAATTTGCCGTACTTATCGGTCAGCGATTCGAGTTCCGCTGCCAACCGCTTCGGTTTCTGAAAGCCCTTCCACATTTTCCTTTCCTCCCCCCGCAGCACGCGGGCCATGCAAAAAACTTGTTGCCTTCGTGAACTCGCCCTACTTGGAGTACAGCTCAACGATGAGCTGTTCGTTCATGGCCGGCGTCTGCACGTCATCGCGGCGCGGCAGAGCCAGCACACGCGCCTTGAAATTCTCGCGATCGATCTCCAGCCACGGCGCGGCATTCTGGTTTTGCGCCAGATTGCGGGCCTCGAGAACCATGGCGTTCTGGTGCATCTTGTCCTTCACGGCAATCTCGTCGCCCACTTTGACCAGGTAATTCGGGATATTCACTTTGTTACCGCTCACGCGCACGTGCCCGTGCAAGACCAGCTGGCGCGCTTGGGCGCGAGAGCTCCCGAGGCCCGCGCGATAAACCACGTTGTCGAGGCGCCGCTCGAGCATGACCATCAGATTCGAACCTGTGGGCCCCTGCGCGCGGGCAGCCTTCTGGTAATAGTGGCGGAACTGGCGCTCCAACAGGCCGTAGGTGCGTTTCATCTTCTGCTTTTCGCGCAACTGTACACCGTATCCCACCATCTTGGGCCGGCGCGCCTGCCCATGCTGGCCAGGAACGAAATTGCGTTTTTCAATGGCGCATTTTTCCGTAAAACACCGGAGGCCCTTGAGGAAGAGTTTCATCCCTTCCCTGCGGCACAGCCGGCAAACCGCTTCACGATGTCTTGCCAATTCTGCTTCTCCTTTGTGTGCTGCTCAAAAAACCTGCTTACACGCGCCGGCGCTTGGGCGGCCGGCAGCCGTTGTGCGGCACCGGCGTGACGTCCTTAATCACCCGAATGTGCAAGCCCGCCGAAGCCAGCGCCCGCACCGCCGATTCGCGCCCCGCTCCCGGGCCTTTCACGCGCACTTCAATCGATTTCACGCCGTACTGGTCACGCGCCACCCCGGCTGCGTTCATCGCCGCCTGCTGCGCGGCGTAGGGAGTGCCCTTGCGCGAGCCCTTGAAGCCCACCGAACCCGCCGAAGCCCAGCTCAACACGCGCCCATCGGGATCGCTGAGCGTGATGATGGTGTTGTTGAAGGTGGCCTGTATGTAGGCGACGCCCTGCGGCACCACGCGCTTTTCCTTCTTCTTGCGGAATTCCTTCTTCCGCTTCGATGATTTGCCTGCGGCAGCCGGTTTCGCTCCCGCTGCCGGCGCTCCGCCTTCCTGTTGCGGTTCCTTTGCCACGAGTCTTCCTTTCCTTAGTCCTGCTTACTTCCGAACGGCCACTTTCTTCTTTGCGGCCACGGCGCCCTTGCGCGGACCCTTGCGCGTGCGCGCGTTGGTATGCGTGCGCTGCCCGCGCACCGGCAGATTCCGGCGGTGACGCAGCCCGCGATAGCATTGGATTTCGATCAGCCGCCGGATGTTCATCTGCACCTCTTTGCGCAGATCCCCTTCCACGCGGCCCTCGGATTCAATGGCCTGACGGACCCGGTTCACATCCTCTTCGGTCAGGTCCTTCACCTTCTTGGTGTGATCCACGTTGGCCTTGGCGCAAAGCTCCTTCGCGCGCGCCTGGCCGATGCCGTAGATGGCCGTCATGCCGACCCACAGCCTCTTATTGGCCGGCAATTCCACGCCTGCGATACGTGCCATATTCTTCCCCCTAGCCCTGGCGCTGGCGGTGCTTCGGATTGCTGCACACTACACGGACCACGCCGCGCCGATGAACAATCTTGCACTTCATGCAAATTTTCTTAACCGATGCTCGAACCTTCATTTTTCGCTCCTGCTCCCGTTCCCGCCGCCGCGCTATTTGTAGCGGTAGACAATTCGACCGCGCGTCAAATCGTACGGCGAAAGCTCCACGGCCACTTTGTCCCCCGGCAAAATCCGGATGAAGTTCTTGCGCATCTTGCCGGAAATATGCGCCAGCACTTGATGCTTGTTCTCGAGCTGCACGCGAAACATGGCATTGGGCAGCGGCTCAATCACGGTCGCCATCACTTCAATGGCGTCCTCTTTCGGATTCCCGGAATCCGCCTTCTGCTTATCGTCCTGCAGTCTTTTGGCCATGTGCTCCTATGCCGTCACAATCGACGTCGAAATATCTTCACCAAACAGGGCCGGCAGCCTCGCGCGGGCGCGTCAGAATCCACGGCCCGTTTTCCGTCACCGCAACGGTGTGCTCGAAGTGCGCCGAATCGCTTCCATCTTCGGTGATGGCCGTCCACTTATCATCCAGCACCTTCACCGCCGGACTCCCCACGTTCACCATGGGCTCGATCGCCAGCACCATTCCCGCTTGCAATCGCGGCCCGCGCCCCGGCTCGCCGTAGTTCGGCAACTGCAAATCTTCGTGCATTTTTGTGCCGATGCTGTGGCCCACAAACTCGCGGACCACCGAAAGCCCGTTGCGCTCCACCCACTCCTGCACCGCCGCCGAAATATCCGTCAAGCGGTTGCCGGCGCGCACCTGCTCGATGCCTCGCTCGAGCGCTTCCCTGGTGACGCGCAACAGCTTCTCGCGCTTCGGGTCGATCTTGCCCACGGGCACGGTCAGCGCGGCGTCGCCGTAGTAGCCCTCAAACTCGACGCCGAAATCCATCGAAAGAATGTCGCCTTCCTTCAACGTGCGCTTGGCCGAAGGAATCCCGTGCACCACTTCACTGTTGATCGAGGTGCACAGCGACTTCGGGTACCCATGATAATTCTTGAACGCCGGCCGCGCCTTGTGCTTGCGCGCGTATTCCTCAGCCTGCTCATCCAGTTCCAAGGTCGTTACGCCGGGCTGAACCCTTTTTCGCAGTTCCGTCAGCGCGCCCCACACAATCATGCCTGCGCGGTGCATCGTTTCCAGCTCCGCCGCGGAACGGCAAATAATCACAGCCGCTTCTCCAGACGCTGCAGAGCGGCGAAAACCGCACCTGTAACGGCCGGCACGCTCGCGTCTGCGTCAATCTCCCCCAGCGTCCCTTGCGCCCGGTAGTAGTCCACCAGCGGCTTCGTCTGTGCGTGGTATGCCCGCAGCCGCTCGCGAATCGCCTCCGGCCGGTCATCCGGACGTTGAATCAACTCACCGCCGTCCACGTCGCAGCGTCCTTCCACTTTCGGCGGGCGGTCATAGATGTTGTAAATCTCGCCGCCAACGTTGCACGTCCGCCGCCCGGTCAAACGCCGCATCAATATTTCTTCCGGCACTTTGAAGTAAATCACCGCCGCCGGCCCCGACTTCTGCGCTTTCAGGATGCCGTCGAGCGCCTCGGCCTGCGCCAGCGTCCTGGGAAATCCGTCAAACACAAAACCTGGTGCGCAATCGGCGCGCGCGATCCGTTCTTCCACCATCCGCAGAATCAAATCATCCGAAACCAGGTCGCCGCGCTCCATGATCGGCTTGGCCAAGGCTCCGAGCGGCGTGCCAACCGCCACGTTTTCACGCAGCATGTCGCCGGTGGAAAGGTGCGGTACGCCGTAGTGCTTGGCGACGAGCTTCGCCTGCGTGCCCTTCCCCGCTCCCGGCGGCCCCAAAAAAATCACTGGGCGCGCCAGCAGATTCTTCGCGTCGGCCTGCGACACGCTCACGCACCTCGGCCCCGCAAACGGCCGCGGCGCGTGAAGCCTTCGTAGTTGCGCATGACCAGCTGCGCTTCGAGTTGCTGCACCGTATCCATCGCCACTCCCACCACGATGAGGAGCGACGTCCCGCCGAAATAAAAATTCACGTTCAGACCTTCCAGCACAAAGCGCCAGAAGTGGTCGTTGATCCAGCTTCCGATCAGCGGCAAATGCTGCAAGTGAATGCCGGAGATCATCCACTCCGGCAGGACGCAGACCAGCGCCAGATACAGTCCGCCGACAAACGTCAGCCGCGTCAACACGCGATTGATGTGCTCCGACGTGTTGCGCCCGGGCCGGATGCCGGGGATGAACCCGCCGTACTTGCGCATGTTGTCGGCGAGCTCTGTGGGATTGAAAATGATTCCCACGTAGAAAAACGCGAAGAAAATAATCAGCAAAACGTAAATCAGCGTGTACAGCGGCTCGCCCCATGCCAGCGTTCGTGCGAAAGCATCGAAAAACGGCGACTTCTTCTGCAACACGAGCGCCACAGTTTGCGGAAACGTCAGCAAAGAGCTGGCAAAAATCGGCGGAATTACGCCGCCGGAATTGACGCGCAGCGGCAGATAGGTCATCTGCCCGCCCATCACTTTGCGTCCCATCACGCGCTTGGCGTACTGCACGGGAATGCGTCGCTGGCCGCGCTCCACAAACACGATGAACGCGACGACCGCAATCATCAGGACAAGCAAGGTGACGATGGCGATCGGCGCATACGCTCCCCATTGCCCGCTGGTGGTCATCTGCCAGAGGTCTTCCACCGCGTGCGGCAGGCCCACCACGATGCCCGCGAAAATAATCAGCGACATTCCGTTGCCGATGCCGCGGTCGCTGATCTGTTCACCCAGCCACATGATGAAGGCCGAGCCCGTGGTCAGGGTCAAGACCGTCATCAGGATGAAGCGAATGCCCGGGTGATAGACCAGCATCTGGCCGGAGTAATTCGTGTGCTGCAGCGTGACGGCAATGGCCAGCGACTGGAAAATGCTCAGAATGATGGTCAGGTAGCGCGTGTATTGCGTGATCTTCTTCCGGCCGAGTTCGCCCTCTTTTTGCAGGCGCTCCAAATAAGGCCAGACCACGACCATCAACTCCAAAATAATCGCCGCTGTGATGTACGGCATGATGCCCAGTGCGAAAATCGACAGCCGGCGCAAATTCCCGCCGCTGAACAGGTCCACGATGCCGAGCACCGAATTGCGGTTCTGCTGGAACAGCGACAGCAGCAGCTCGCCATTGATCCCGGGCGTCGTGATGAACGCGCCGAGGCGATACACGGCCAGAATCATCAGCGTGAAGAGACACCGGTTGCGCAGGTCCGGCGTGGTGATGATATTCCGAAATGCTTCGACCAGCTTCTTCATTGCAAAACTTCGACCTTGCCTCCGGCCGCGGCGATTTTGTCCTGCGCGGATTTGCTGAATTTGTGGGCGTGCACCGTGAGCGCGACTTTCAAATTGCCGTCGCCGAGGATTTTCACGCCGTCATGACGCACGTGGATGATTCCGCGGCCTTCGAGCGCATCCGGCGTCACCACCTCTCCAGCCTGAAACGCATTGAGCATTTCCACGTTGACGATGGCGTAGCGCTTCGAAAACGGGCTGCGAAATCCGCGTTTCGGTATCCGCCGGTGCAGCGGCATTTGGCCGCCTTCGAATCCCGGACGCCGCGAATAGCCGCGCCGCGATTGCTGTCCTTTGTTTCCGGCGCCGGCTGTTTTGCCCATCTTGGAGCCGATGCCGCGCCCCACGCGCACCTTGCGGTGACGCGAGCCCTTCGGCGGCTTCAAATTCGATAGATTCACGCTCATAGCTGCCCCGTCTTACTCCTCGATCTGAACCAAATGGTGCACGCGCGCGATCATCCCACGAATCGATGGCGTGTCCGGGCGCTCGATCAGCTGATTCATGCGGCGAAAACCCATGCCGCGAATCGTCTGCCGCATATTGCGCGGGCAGCCGATGAAGCTGCGCACCCATCGAATTTTCAATGTCCCTGAGCTTTTCTTCGTTGCCATTCGCAACCGCCTATTCCCCGGATCTCGTTTCCATCTCTTACGCTGTCGCCACTTCCGCCGCTCTGCCGCGTTCTTCGTTCACTTTCGCGGCGTCTCGCAAGTGCAGCAGCGCATCAAAGGTCGCCTTAATCACGTTGTGCGGATTTGACGTGCCGATCGACTTCGTCAGCACATTCTGGATCCCGGCAACCTCCATCACCGCACGCACCGGTCCACCGGCAATGATCCCCGTGCCATCCGGCGCGGGCTTGAGCAGCACCTGGCCCGAACCGTAACGCCCGAGCACCTGGTGCGGAATGGTCGAACCCTTCAGATTCAAGCGGACCATGTTCTTCTTCGCTTGCTCGATAGCCTTGCGAATGGCCATGGGCACTTCACGCGCTTTGCCCATTCCGAATCCGGCGTGCCCTCGCTGATCGCCCACTACCACCAAAGCGGAGAAGCTCAGATTCTTGCCGCCCTTGACGACTTTCGTTACGCGATTGATGGAAACCACCTGATCCTTCACGTTCGCGAGATTGGTGTCAATCTGCCGGCGAACCGCAAGCGTGTCTTTGAGCTCTTGTTTCGGCATAAGTTGTTAGAACTTCAATCCCGCCTCTCGAGCCGCTTCGGCAAGCGCCTGAACACGGCCGTGATATTGGTAGCCGCCACGGTCAAACACGACGTACTCGACCCCCGCGGCCTTGGCGCGCTCGGCGATCATTTTGCCCACCACCTTTGCCGAGGCGATATTTCCTCCGCCCTTGATCTGTTTCTTCACGTCCGCATCGAGCGAGCTGGCCGCCGCGATGGTGTGTCCCTTGAGATCGTCAATCACCTGCACGCGAATGTGCTTGATGGAACGGAACACACACAGTCGCGGACGCTGCTCCGAGCCCGCCATCGACTGGCGCATGCGGCGGTGAATCCGCCGCCGATGCGCATCGCGCGAAAGCTTCCGTGCCGGCACAACAGCCATCGTTGCTCTCCTTCGATCCTGAAAATTCTAAGCCGCGGTCTTCGCCGCGCCGGCCTTGCCGGCCTTCTTCTTGAGCCGCTCGCCAACGAT
>JASHQB010000238.1 GCA_030037775.1 Candidatus Acidiferrales bacterium | reverse complement strand
CGGGACTAGCGCTCGCAAGATAAAGCCACTCCGTATCAGGAACCATCAAAGGATATGGATCGTCATCGGACACGGCGGAGAATGTAGGTATTTTGGATTGCCGCAGGAACATGCGATCTTTCACATCGGATGGGCCGGAGAGCAGAACAAGTGATTTCACCTCGGGATGGCGAATGGCCGTCTTGATAGCGTTGCTTACTCCACAGCTCGCTCCGCCTATCCCGATGAGGCTGGGCTTCACGTCGGATTGTGATTTCAAGTATTGGTAGGCCACATCGATATCTGCAGGCCACTTTTGTATTTCCTCGGCAGGTTCAAGAGGCCCTGTTTTGCCGTTGTGCGGTGTGTCGCCGCTGTCGCCAAAACCGCGAAGGTCCATCGTCAGCACGTTAATGCCTGCGGAGACGAGCTGTTGCGCCAGTCCGTCCCAGATCTTGCGATCGCGGTCGCATTGGTGCAGCAACAGGACTCCGGGTCCTGGTTTGCTCGCTGGAAAGTACGATGCTTTGAGTTTTATTCCGTCCCCGGCGGTCAAATCAACAATGCGAGGGGCCGGTGCTTGTCTGGCAAAGCTAGACACGGCTGCGAGGAAACACGCAGTGAATAAAACAGAATCGACTTTCTTCATCTCACCCGTCACTCATCATTTGTTCGTGCTTTTCTCGTTCTGCGAATCGACGAGGATCGAATCGTTCGCCAAGAAAAACGTCAACTGGCGCCCGGTCGTTGTGTTTCCGGAAGCGTCCACAATCGTGGGCTTCCCCCCCGACAAAATGAATTTCCCCTCGCGCGCGACGTATTCTCCGCGCTCCGCCGTGCCGCTCCGTCCGTTCTCCTCGATGTGCACCCTGCCGACAGCGATGGCTCGCTCCAGCGTCTGCTGATTACTCTCGTCGTGTGAGAAAAACATCTGCAAACTTTGACTATCCATCTTCCCTTCTGACGACTGTGCCTCCGCTCCCTCGCTCCATTCCATCTTTTCCGAATCGCTCCAGTAATCCACCTTCGGCGCACGCACCTGCCAAAGGACCGGCTCGGGTTTCTTCTCCGCCGTCCCGCCATTCGTTTCTCCCCTTGATCCGTCGTTTGGTGCAGTGTTGTGCGGCGCTTCCACAAAAGCTCCGAGCGCGTCGCCCCGCCCCTCCACTCGGTTCTCGTCCTGCCAGAACTCTATGGTCTGTGCCTGCAGCACGTCGGAGCCTTCCCACAATCGCGCGTGGCCGGAGAAAATCGCGTGGCCGTCCTTGGATGAATTCATAGCTAAATTGGCGGAAAGGTTCGTCGCTGAGTTGCCCAATGGATCGCTTGCCAAATTTGGGCTTGAGGATTTCCCGGGTGATGTTCCATTCATCTCATCCGCGGAGATTTGCACTCCGCCCGCCGCATCCGCAGCGCCATTTTCCGTCTGCTCCGTGAACGTCGCCGCCACCTTGCCGCTCGCGTGCATTTCATTCGTCGCCTGATTCATCTCGATTTTCGCGGCCGTTAGGTGCGATGCGGAATCCTCCACCGAGGCGGAGCCCGCGAGAATCATCTCGTTCGTTGCGCGCCGCAGCTGTGCCGTTTTTGCCTCGCCGCTATTGTCGCCTTGACGGAATTGCACGTTTCCGCTTTCATCGATCGTGTCCCAATTCCCGTCCGAGCCAAACCTCACGCGCAAATTCTGCGCCGTGGTCGTTTGCGCCGGAGCGGAACCGAGCTTGCGCTCCACGCGAACTCCGGAATTTCCGTGCAGTTCGCTCAATTGGCTTTGCGCGCCGAATGTTGCGCTCAGCTTTCCTCCCTCCAATTCCGCGGTTTCGTTCGGCTCGGTCATCACCATTTTTCCAGACGCCAACGTTTCCGCGCTCGTGATCCTCTCGCCGTCGCCGCGCTCGTTCGCCGCCAGCTCTACGCGCAAATTCTCCGTCGCCAGATTTCCTCGCTTCGCGCCTTGATTCGTTTCCGCTTTCACCTCTCCCTGCGCAAGGATCTCTTGCGGCTTGCTTCCCGCACGGCTCGGGCCCATCAGCACTTGCGCGTGTTGCGCCGACAAACGATTCTCGCCGTCACGCCCGCTCGATTCGCCGCGCACATTTTCATCCGCGCTGATTTTCTGGATCGCTCCGCCAGGTAATAGATCCGCGGTCATTTGATCCGCTGCCAGCAGGGCTTTGCCGCGTGCGCCATTCGCGGCGACTTCCGGATTTCCCGTGGCCACTGCGCGCACTGGCTGCATCGCGGCATTCAGTTGCAGATCCAAGGTGCCGGCTGTCAGACTCTGCATTTCCTGTTGCACGTGAACCGGCCCGGAGAACCGCAGCAGACTCTTGCTGCGGTTGAATTCCAACGCGCTGCTGGTTACCTGCACCGGAACGGCGCCGGATTTGTTGGGCGGCGTAATTTGGAGCTGCACATTTTTTTCCAGCGTGGCGTCTTCGCTCTGCGGTGCGTAAATCAACCCGACACCTTTTCCCACGCCGCCGGAAAATTTCAGCGTGACCGGTTTATCCGTCGACACTTTTCCGCTGTCGTGCTCGAACAAAATGTCGCTGGTCTCCAGATGCAATTCGCTTTTTTGCGCGGCCGACTTTGCGTCGCGCAAGTCGATTTGCACCGCGCCCTGGCAGCGAATGCTCCCCGTGTCCGGCTCGTAGTTGCATTCGCCCGCACGCACGGAGTCGTTGCGATCGCCTCGCGGCCCGAAGATTGTGATCTCCACATTTTCCAGCAGGCTGCGATTTTCGTCTTTGAATTGTGTGGCCTGCGACGCGTGCACGGTGAAGAGCGTTCTCGTGCCGACCACGCGCGAAAACCCGAAGCTGGCGGATTGCTGCGCGACGGCTGCGGGAACCGGCGCGAAGGTCTTGCCACGCGCTCTTTCGCGCGCCCGCCGCTGCAAGTAGACGCCGACGACCAGCACGCAAATCCCAACCGCGACGCCGGCGGACCAGCGCGCGTAGCGCGCTGCTTCACGGTTGCGCATGCCGGCGATCTTGCGCGGAGGCATAAGGAGTTAGAAGCCGAGTATAGAAAAGGAGATGGAGGGCGACAACTTGATTGGACGAATGGATGCGAGGCGAGTGTAGTACCAGTACTGACTCGCGGACAAATTGGCTCCTTTCGAGAGGCAAAACGACGAAAATTGGACTGGTGAAGCAGGCCATTGAAAAACCGGTTTTTTGACGATTTGCGAGAGCGGAAAATTTTGAAATTTGCGAATTCCTTGGAAAAAACGCAAATTTGTGGACCATGGTTGCTGCCGGACTGTGTCGGCGCTGCAAGGGAACGACCAGGCCAATTCTGAAAAAACAGAGTAAAAGCTGGTTATAGAACCAGGCCATTCCTCTCGGTTGTCGACAGGAGGGGAAAACAAGGCGGGAAAAGCGTTTTGGGTATGGAAAAACTGGATGACTTCGAGGAAACGGGGAGTGGCTGGTCTGTTAGGATTCACTAGAATTAGGTGGGAGGCGGCGCGATGGAAGAGTTCTGGCGAGATTTGCGTTTCGCGTGGCGCTCGGCGGTTTTGAATCCCGGGTATTCGCTGATGATTGTAGCGGTGCTGGCGATCGGGATTGGCGCGAACACGGCGATCTTTGGGCTGGCGAACGCGGCGTTTTTTCGCGCGCTGCCCTATCCGCATGCGGAACGACTGGCGTTTCTGTGGCAGAACAATCAACGCACCGGCGAGAGCGAAGGAGCGGTGTCTTATCCGAATTATGCGGACTGGCGGGCGCAGTCGCGAAGCTTCGAGGACATGGCGTTCATCATGTTCGCCAGCGAAATTCTGAATGAGGGCGGCACAAAGGAGATGCTGAATGGCGCGAGTGGTCCCGAGCGCGTTGCCGGGGCGCTCGTCTCGACGAATTTCTTTTCCGTTGTCGGCGTTCAGCCGATGCTCGGCCGCGCTTTTTCTGCCGACGACTCGCTTCGCGGCAAAACCAACGTGGTCATCGTCAGCTACGCGCTGTGGAAATCGCGTTTCGGTGGTGACCCTGGCGCGATCGGGCGGCGCCTGGGATTCGGCGATGACCAGGGCGACACGATCATTGGCGTAATGCCCCAGGGCTTCGCGTTTCCGCCGGGAACGCAATTGTGGAAACCGCGCCAAGTTCAATCCGCTTTTTCGCTTGGGAAATTCGATATGCGCCAGTACCCGAACATGGGCGTCATTGGCCGCCTGAATCCGGGCGTGACGTGGCCGCAGGCGCAAACAGAAATGGATACGATTGCCGCGCGGCTGGCGGCGCAGTACCCCAAAGACGACAGCGGGATCGGCATCCGCGTGGTGCCACTGCGGAAGCAGCTTTCGGAGAAAGTGAGCCAGGGATTGATGGTTTTGTGGGGAGCGATCTTTGGCGTGCTGCTTATCGCGTGCGTGAACGCAGGCAATCTGATGATGGCGCGCGCAGTGGGGCGGCAGAAGGAAATTGCCGTACGCTTTTCGCTGGGCGCGACGCGCTCTCACATCGTGCGGCAATTCCTTGCGGAGAGTCTGTTGCTCGCGGGCGCTGGAGCGGCAACCGGATTTTTCTTCGCGTTTTGGACTGTCACGCTTGTGTCGAGACTCAATCCGGACGTTGGCCGCCTTGATGGCAGCACTCTTGAGTCGCACGTACTTCTCTACACCATTGCGGTTACGGCATTCACCGCGCTTATCTGCGCGATTCTTCCGGGGTTTTCCGCTTCGCGCTTCAATCTGAACCGCGCGCTGAAGGAAACGAGCTGGGGCGCTGCGTCTCCTGGGACGCAGTTCATTCGCAAGCTGCTGATCGTCGCGGAAGTGTCGCTCGCGTTCATTCTGCTCGCCGGTTCGGGCCTGCTGATTCGCAGCCTGTGGCAGATTTTTTCGGTGAATCCCGGCTTCGACACTGAAAACGTCTACAGTCTGCGGATCTACTGGCCGCCTACGAAGGGCACGACGGCCGACGCGAACATCCGGTTTATCGAAATCATGAATCGCATACGCGCGTTGCCGGGCGTGGTGGCGGTCGGCTCGACCTCCAACGTTCTCTTCCCGGATGAAATGTACAAGGTCCCATTCGTGATTCAAGGCCGCGAAGCGGAGTTCGGGGCTCAGCGGACATCGCTTCCGAATGGAGAAGCGACACCCGATTTTTTCCGCGCCATGGGCATTCCCCTTCTGCGGGGCCGCGCTTTCACGGATGCCGATGCGGCAGAAAACGCAGAGCAGGCAGCTATTCAGGTTGCCAAGAACGAACACCCCGCAGCCATCATCAATGAAACCATGGCTCATCGTTACTGGCCAAACGAGGACCCCATCGGCAAGCAGTTCAAGTTTAACGATCCCAACTTCCCAAGCCCGTGGTTCAGCATCGTCGGCGTGGTTGGGGACGTTCATCAGGAGGGACTCGAAAAATCACCGGGCATCATGGCCTATTTTGCCGACTCGGGTTATTTCCCCGACGACATTGTGGTGCGCGCGGGAGGCAATTCGAAGACGCTGCTTGCGGGGATCCGGGACCAGGTCAAGGAGGTCGATAAGAATCTGCTGGTCGATCAATTCGCGCTGGTGAGCGACGTCCTCTCCGCGCATGAGTCGCAGCGCAAATTCGATGCGTGGCTGCTGGGAGGGTTCGCGTTTATCGCGCTGCTGCTCGCAGCGGTGGGAATTTACGGCAGCATTTCGTACTGGGTGAAGCAGCGGACGCAGGAGATCGGGGTGCGCATGGCTTTGGGGGCGCAACCAGGAAATATTTTCAAGCTGGTGATTGGCCGAGGGATGGGCGTGATTCTTGTGGGGCTGGCGCTGGGGGTGGGAGGCGCGCTGGGAGTCACGCGCGTTCTGTCAACGA
>JASHQB010000237.1 GCA_030037775.1 Candidatus Acidiferrales bacterium | reverse complement strand
GGCCTCATAGCCGGCCAGCTCGACGATGGGGAAGCGCATGGCTTCGCAATAGCGCCGCACGAAGGGGAGCTGCACGGCGAGGTCGTCCGGCATGGGCGGGCGCTGCGCTTTGTACTGTGCGAAGAGTTTGTCGCGAAAGGTGGGCGCAAGGACGTCGTAAACGATGGCGAGGTAGTCGGGCTTGAGCGTTTTGCTTTCCAGCAAGCGGCGCATCATGGTGGCAAAGAGATAGGGGACTTTGGTGGGCGTGCCGTCGCGGGTTTGCAGGCGGTCCATGGGAGCGTGGTAGGCGCGGAAGATGTAGCCCATGGCGTCGACAAGAAAAAGTTTTTTGCGGGATGAGGGAGTCATAGATTACCCTGACAGTTCAGGGCAAGACCCTCAGTATAACAAGAGAAAGGACTGCTTGCCGGGCGCACGGCAGTGACTTTGGAGAATCCGAAGAAATAATAAATGCAAGGAGTGAAGCGATGACGGAACCAAGCAGGGAAGAGTTGTTGGCGCGCATAGCTGAGCTGGAGAAGCAGGGCGGGTCACGAAAAAAGGGGACGCTGGAATTTCGCGTGGGCGAAAAGGGGGGCGTGAGCGTTTACGGGCTGGGCCGCTTTCCGGTGACTCTTTACTATGAGCAGTGGATTCGTTTGTTGGACGCCGCCGACGGGTTGCGTGAATTTCTGGAAGAGAACAAGTCTCGCCTGAAGCTGAAGCCCAAAGAATAAAATGTTTCCGCGTCGCGATGCATTTTCCCACTGCGTCTTCGCGTTTCCCTGGGCATCAGATGGTAGAGTTGCTTGTTCGGGAGGCGGCTGGCTATGACCGTAGGGCACGCGCTGTTCGCGTTTTCGATTGCTGCGGCGCTTCTTACCATTACTCCGGGCCTGGATACGGCGCTGGTCCTGCGCACCGCCGCGGTTGAAGGCCCGCGTCGCGCTACGCTCGCTGCCGTTGGGATCTGCTGCGGACTGCTTGTCTGGGCCTTGGCGGTTTCCGTGGGCCTCGGTGCGCTGCTGGCAGTTTCGCGCTTCGCCTATAACGTGCTGCGCATCGCCGGGGCCTGCTATCTGATTTACCTCGGTGCAAAAATATTTTTTCGCAGGTCCGCTGCGATCGTTGACGCACCTGCTCGAGGGTCCGAGGGCCCAAAAGCAGAAAGTTCGAACGTCAGCGCGTCGCGCTGGTTTGCACGCGGGTTTCTGACCAATATTTTGAATCCCAAAGTGGGCGTTTTCTACGTGACCTTTCTGCCACAATTCATTCCTGCCGGCGTGGGCGTCACTTCGTTCAGCCTCCTGCTTGCTTCCATCCACGCCGTGGAAGGCATACTGTGGTTCATCCTGCTGATCTCCGCGACCAGCGTCTTTTCCCAATGGCTGCGGCGTCCGCGCATGGCCAAAACGATCGATCACGTCACTGGAACGGTGCTTGTGGGCTTCGGCGTCGCCCTGGCGCTCGAAAAGTCGCGCTGAGGCGCGCCAGGGCTGCTAAGAGAGGGCATAACCGCCTTGGCGGCTTGTGCCGCTGCCGAGCGGCGAGGGCGTGCGAGCCAAATGAGCCATCCTTGGTGTAACTTACTGCCATTACGGTGCGTAGAACAATATGACGACGGCGGGGAGCCCAAAGCCGGACGAGAATCGCGTAGGCCTGGCGGACTTGGTCGCCCAGGCGCGCGATGGCAGCCACGACGCCTGGGCGGAAATCTATACGCAATTCGCGCCGGGAGTTTTCCGCTTCTGCCGCCGCGCGATGCCTTCGCGAGAAGACGCGGAGGACGCAACTTCGGAGGTTTTCCTGAAGGTGCGCAGTAGGCTCGACCAATACGATGCGTCGCGGCCCTTTAACGCATGGCTCTATCGCGTGGCCGCAAATCATTGCTGGGATTTGCTGCGCCGCCGACGCGTGCGCCAGGATTTGGAGACCGGCGACATCGAGACAATGCCTCTGGAACATCCCGACCCCGGACAACTGGAGCAGTTGATCGCGCAGAAGTCACGCGAAGATGTCCGCAAGGCCCTGGAGCAATTGCCGAGCCGGACGCGCCTGGCGCTGACGCTGCGATATTATTCGGACATGAGTTACGACGAAATCGCCGAGACGCTCGGCGTCCGCCGAGCATTTGTGGGCGTGCTGCTGCTGCGCGCGCGCCATCAACTGCGCCGGGCGATTGAGCAAGGAGCCGAGGGCCTGCGGCGCTCGGCGGCTGGGAGCAACGCATGAATCACTTCGACGAGATGACCGCGTTTCTGTATCTCGACGGCCAACTGGAGCGCGCGCAAGCCTCCGAACTCCTGGCGCACACGACGGAGTGCGGCGAATGCCGGGTGCTGCTGGAATCGCTGAAAAAGGAAACGCTGTGGCTCGAGCAGAGTTTGCAGGAAAAAGACCCGGTACCAGCGCGGTTCATGGCGCCGGCGAGGCACGCGAATGTCCGCTGGGGCTGGGCGACTGCTTTGGCCATGGCCATCGCGGGGGTGCTTACCCTGTGGAACGGAGTCGTTGAACCTTTCGAGCATCAGCTCAACCAGGCGGGATTTAGCGGAGGCAATCTGATGACAATGCTTGTTTTCAGCGGCGCATTCTGGAAAGGATGGTCCAGTGTGCTCAGCCTCTTCAGTTTCTTCGCAGCAGTGGTGTTTGGCATTCTCGCTTTGGTCCTGCTGCGACGGATCTGGGGGCGCAGCGCGGCGGTGGGGATGATGCTAACGATCTTTGGCCCGGTTGCGTTGCTCCTCGCCTTGCTGTTCATGACGCCTGCGGCATACGCCGGTGAGGTGGTTCATGGAAGCCACCTGAGCTATACGCTGCCGGCAGGGCAGACGATCCATACGGACCTGTTCGTGTTCGCAAATTTCACGCGCATCGAAGGCACCGTGAATGGCGATTTGTTCGTGTGGAGCAATGAGGTGGAGGTGGACGGGCACGTCACCGGAGACGTCATTGCGATGGCGCGTGAAGTACGAATCAACGGGCAAGTGGATGGGAACATTCGCGAGTACGCGCAGACAGAATCCATCAACGGAAGCGTCGAGAAAAACGTGCTGGCAGCATGCCAGGACTTCGAGATGGGGTCAAAGGGCAGGATCGGGGGGAGTTTGACGCTGGCCGGCGACGACGCCATCATTTCCGGAAACATTGGGCGCGATATTACGGCGGCATTAGGCGATGCAACGATCGATGGAGCGGTTGGCGACGGGATTCGAGTGAGGGCCGATGACCTGCACATCGGTCCGGATGCGAACATCCGAGGGGCAGTTGCGTACACCGGACGCCATGAGGCCGAGGTTGATCCTGCGGCAAAATTGGCAAGCCCGGTGGCGTTCACACATCGCAAAGAGGGACCGGATTACTCGAACTGGAAGTTTTATTGGCATCGGGCAGAGTTTTGGGGCGCAGCATTCCTGTTCGGGCTCGTCCTGCTGCTTCTTATGCCAAGGTTCTTCGGAGATGCGCTGCGCGCGAGCAAGAACGTGCTGCCGTCGCTGGGATTTGGCGTGCTTCTCTTTGTTGCAACGCCGATTGTGGCGGCGCTTGTTTGCATCACCGTCGTCGGGATCGGCATTGCCATTCCCACGGTTCTCACATGGCTTGTGGCCGTCTATGCGGCGCAGATATTTGTTGCCAGCTGGCTCGGAGAAATTTTACTGGGGCCGGCGGTGGGAACGGGTGCGCTGGTGGGGCGTCTGGCTTTGGGTTTGGCCATTGTGCATGGGCTTGAAATGGTGCCTTATCACGTCGGATTTTTCGTACACGTCATCGTGCTATGGTGGGGCTTAGGAGCTATCGCCATGGCCGTCTATGGGCATTTGCGGCGCACGGCGGTTGTGGCTTCGCCGGTGGCAGCGTAAGACTCGACTCTCGCGCACTTCTTTTGCAAAAGAAAAAGGCCGGGAAGTTTGTCCCGGCCTTTTGTTTTTTCTGGTAGTCGATTCCTACGTCCCCGGTACTTCTCCGCGGACAATGGTGGCAATGATCGATGGCGAGCCCACTGAGGCAGTTGTATTGAACAAGAACCCGCCGGCAGTGAGAGACTGGCCAACCGTAAGACCGCTGATACTGTCTGTTGAAAACTCTTGATATACGGTTCCGGCGGGCTGATTTGAGCTGGTGTCTACGACTTCAAGTTGTGTGACTGCATTCACGGGAGCCGCACTGAGCAGCGCCGGCAATGGACTCAGAACGAAGTACGGATACGGCTGGACTTGCGAATCGATCTGACTCACGGTGGCTTGGAGTTGCGTTTGCTCCAGCGCGAGACGATCGGTGGTGAAAGCGCCATTCGAGATACTGCTCGTGGATGCCACGCGAGCTTCCACTTCCTGGCCGATGATGACATCCGAGGTGGAGGCAAAGCTCAAGCCAGTGGGTAAAATAAACGACCCACTGTTGATGACGTATGAGGCTCCGCTACCGATGGTGACGATAACCCCAGAGCCCGGAGGAAGGCTGGTGACCGCAGGGATCGTATTGTGCACCACGATTAGGACGCTCGTAGGTGGAGTCCCGGCCTGGCCGACGATGGTGCCGCTAACCTGCTGCGTATTGGCGGCGTCGTCAAAATCCACTTCCGCGGCGTCGAACGTCATGCCGTCACTTTGGAGGTCGAGGGCCACATCCACGATTTGGCCGGTGGCGATGCACGTAAAGTTATTGGCTGTGCAATTGGCGCGCGCAAATTCAAAAACCGTCGGAGCGGTCCCGGTGCTGCTGGTGGTAACGGTGATGGCTTGCCCTTGCGTCGGCGTAATGATGAATGTGTCGGCGCTGGCATCGACCGAGGTGACCTCGCCGGCTACGTTCAGGGTGTCGATGGTGCTCAGTTGCCCGGTGCCGTTGGTAGTTTGATTGATGGTGACCGCTCCCGACTGGCTGAAATCAAGGGAAAGGTCGGACTGAACCACGTCGTTCAAATTGACGTCGAACTCGAGCAAGGTTTGATTTGCCGTAGTAGTGGTCAGCGACGGAAACGGCGCCGTAGACGTGCTGGACAATGTTTCCGTCAGCGTGGTGACGGTCGGATTGGTGACCGGACAAGATGCGCCGGCAGCGCATTGTCCCGTCGGCGTGGTTACGGCTGCTCCGCTGTTGTTGATGATGGTGAATTGGGGATTCGAATAGGTGATGGTGAGGCCGGTGTAGGTTCCCGCGGGAACTTGGGTGGTGCTCAGGAAAACTGAATTGGTCTGCAGTTGCGTGAGCTCGATGGTCTCGGGAGTCGAGAGAATAGAGATATCGCCGGGCTCAAGAACCGCGCCGGTAATGGTGACCTCGAATGAAGTGACGGTCACGCCGGCCGGAGGGTTAGGAGCTGCATCGTGAAGCGTCAGAATCAAGGGGCTGGTGCCGGTGCCGCTGCCGCCAGTTGACTGTGTAAAGGAAACACTGCTGCAACCGGCCAGGGAAAAAAGAATTGCAATGGCCGTCGCAAGGCTACGCAGACGTCGTCTTTCACTCATGGACTTACCCCGTTTCTCGCTGCCGAGTAAACCCCTCAAGGCAGGGAGTTCTAGTACTCATTTTGGCTTATTTATGTGGACTTGAAAGTACTATCTGCGCGTATGCATAGATAAAGAGTTAACAGTGGGTTGCAGTGGCGGACGCGCGTAAGAAACTCGCACTCCACGGATTCGCGGAGGTCGCGCGAGGGCGTAACGGAGAAATCGACGCGCGCCGGTAGCGGGAGACGTATTTTCCACTAAACGAAGACCTTATCTACGTTCCTGATGGCGTTTCCGGCGCTTTGGGGGAACTGACCACGCGGGTGCATCGCTCGCGGGAAACGACTCGCGCGAGGCTTCGTCGACCGAGTCATTCGCCTCCTGCTTGCTTTGTTCTTCGGGCTTTCCCTTGGCCGGACGGGACGCGGTCGCTGATCGCTCACCGAAGTTTTGCTTCTTTGCGGGATCCATGACGGTCCTTATGATTCTGTGAATCGGAAGCGGGCGAGCCGAGAAACTCATCATGACACAATCCACGCGCAGAGTAAAACGGCCCGGGGCCCCCCGCAGGATGCACGGCGCAAGTGCGCGCTAAATTACTTCCAGTTTCTTCCCCACTCGCTCGAAAATCTCGATTGCGCGCTCGAGATCAGCGCGCTTATGCGTCGCCGTCACGATGGTCCGTAGACGAGCTTTTCCTTCGGGAACGGTCGGATAGCCAATGGCCAGCGCCAGCAGCCCTTCATCAAAAAGCTGGCGCGAAAACTCAAATGCTTTCGCCGCTTCACCGACCATAATCGGAGTGATCGGAGTTTCGCTCTTGCCGGTGTCGAATCCCAGCCGCTTCAGGCGGCGCTTGAAGAATTTGGTGTTGCTCCACAGCCGCTTGATCAGTTTTTCGCCCGCTTCGGAATCGAGCAATTCGAAAGCCGCCTGGCACGTCGCAGTGACCGAAGGAGGATGGGAGGTGGAAAACAGGAATGGGCGGCCGCGGTGATAGAGGAAATCGATGAGGTCGCGCGAACCGCAGACGTAGCCTCCGATGGAGCCGATAGCCTTACTGAGGGTGCCCACTTGAATATCGACGCGGCCGTGGCATCCCAGATGATCGACGGTTCCACGGCCATTTCGTCCGAGCACGCCGGAGGAATGCGCGTCGTCGACCATCATGATGCAATTGTATTTTTCGGCCAGGTCGCACAATTGCGGGAGCGGGGCGATGTCTCCTTCCATCGAAAACACGCCGTCGGTAATGAGCAGCTTGTGGCCGGTCCATTCTTTCGTTTCGAGAAGAATGCGTTCGCAGTCGCCGAGATCCTTGTGCTTGAAAACCTTGATGGTGGCCTTGGAAAGCCGGCAGCCGTCGATGATCGACGCATGATTCAATTCATCGGAGATAATCAAGTCTTCCTTGCCAAGGATGGCGGAAACGGTGCCGGAATTGGCGGTGAACCCGGACTGAAAAACGACACAGGCTTCCGTTCCTTTGAAGCGCGCGATCTGCTCTTCGAGCTCCATATGAATTTTCATGGTGCCGACGATGCTGCGGACGGCGCCAGAGCCGACTCCGTATTTGCGAATGGCGTCGATGGCCGCGCGGCGGAGCTTGGGGTGGGTGGTGAGGCCAAGATAATTGTTCGAGCTGAGATTGATGACTTCTTTGCCGTCCACTGTGGCGATGGGCTTCTGCTCGCCTTCCAGAATGCGCAAACGAAAATGGAGATGCTGGGTTTTCAGGTCTTCCATCGCGTCGTGCAGATACTGCGTCTGAGGCCGCGTGGACATGATGGGCGAAGGTGTGGCCATAATTCCTCCTGAGAGGATAAGAGAACTGAGCAGCGCAACCCAACATTATAGGACACGGAGCGGGCCGAAGGAACCACGCTCCGAACTATTTGAAAAGGATGATTGAGGAAGGCTAGCAGCGAGAAACGGGCGTTATGCTACTTCCTGACGCCGTTTGGGTAGAAAAGGATCTTGCCGGCCTGGCCGGTTTCAAGAAGTTTGAATGCTTCGGCGAAGCGGTCGAGCGGGAGGCGCTCGCTGAAGAGAGGCTCAAGATTGAGGCGACCGGCTTTGAGCAGCGAAGTCATCTGTTCCCATGTCTCAAACATCTTGCGGCCGTAAATTCCCTGGACGAGTGCACCTTTGAAGATTACGTCGCTCACCAGGTCGAGCCTTACTGGCTCGCTGGGAATTCCCAGCAGCGAAGCGCGGCCGCCCTGGCGCAGCATCTGGAAGCCCTGGCGAATTCCGGCGGAGTTGCCGCTCATTTCCAGGAGGACGTCCACTCCGTCCTGGTCCGTG
Organism: Candidatus Acidiferrales bacterium; assembly: GCA_030037775.1. Taxonomy (GTDB): domain Bacteria; phylum Acidobacteriota; class Terriglobia; order Acidiferrales; family UBA7541; genus DAHUXN01. The sequence continues at coordinate 44,062 of JASHQB010000237.1, read as the reverse complement.
GCTTCCAACACGCTTGCGACCGGGTCGTTCGTGTGCGGGTCGAAAACCTCGTCGGCGCCCATCTGCTTGGCTAGGGCGCGCCGGTGCGGGTTCAGTTCCGTGGCAAAAATCGTCGAGCAGCCGCAGGCGCGCGCGACCGCGATAGACATGAGGCCAATCGGCCCACAGCCGGTGACGGCGACGGTCTGGCCCGCGATTTCGCCGGCGAGGACGGTATGAACCGCATTACCCAATGGGTCGAGAATGGCCGCGTAGTGCTCAGGAATCGCGGGATCGATTTTCCAGATGTTGCGCGCCGGAATGCGCACAAATTCGGCGAAGCAGCCATCCGCGTCGATGCCGATGATTTTGACCAAGCGGCAGAGATGGGGCTGGCCCGCGCGGCAGGCGCGACAATGGCCGCAATTCACATGCATTTCCGCGCTGACGAAATCGCCGGGCTTGAGCGATTCCACTTCTGCGCCGACTTTTTCCACGGTGCCGCAGAATTCGTGGCCAAAGGTCATCGGGGGGCGAATGCGCGAGGCCGACCATTTGTCCCAGTGATAAATGTGCAGGTCCGTGCCGCAGATCGAAGCCGAGCGAACGCGGACCAGAACATCAGGCGGGCCAAACGTGGGGACAGAAACGGATTCGAGTTGTGCGCCCTGTTCCGGACGCATCTTGCGCAGCGCTTTCATAATCGAGTTCGCCTTCGGCGACGGGAGCCACTGCCAGCGGAGTGAATTGGATTCGCCAAATCAGCGATTCTAGCACACGCTGCGTATTGCTGGGAACGAAGCCACGAGCTGGCGAGTCAGTTTCCGCATATACTGTGCGGCATGGCAGAGACGATCTACGTCAACATCGTTGCCACCTTTCTTCTGCTATCGGCTCTGTACCACATTTTTTCCCCCCTCGCACAACGCACTGGATGACCAAGCCAGCTTTCGTGCGGATGATTGGAGGCCTCCTCATTTTGCTCTCCGTCCCCAGTTTTATGTGGCGCGGCTGGTACTTTTGGACGCTATTTGCGTTGCTTGCCGTTTCTGGCGCTTGGCGGCTCTGCTTTCCACGAAGCTCGATCTCTGCGCAAGAGCGAAGCTATCCCCGTTGGATTCACGGCTGCCTGTTGTTAGCAGGCTTGATAAGCGTATGGGTACTGCGCTGATAAAAGAACGGTGAGATTTGGGCAACTTTCGTTACAATCACGCGCGGTTGCCGTAAGTCGTGGTCGGCGGAGGGCGTCACTTTGGCCTTCAACGAGCGGATCAAAGAAATTCGCGAAGGCTTCGAGCCGGCTTTCTGGGTCGCGAATGTCACGGAGCTTTTTGAGCGCCTTGCCTACTATGGGGCCTTTGCCTCGCTTGCGAATTACCTGCACTCCAGCTTGGGCTTTCCCACAGAGCAAACGGCAAGCCTTTCGGGGATTTTTGGAGGATTGGTTTGGTTCCTGGCTATAGTCGGCGGCGCGGTAGCAGACAGGCTTGGATTCCGACGCGCGCTTTCCACGGCATATCTGATTCTCACATGTTCGTACTTTCTGCTGGGCTCAATCGGCTCGTCTTGGATGGGGCCAGTGCGCAACGCAGTGCCGCTTTTCTGGATTGTGCTGGTGATTCTGATGCTGCCCGCGCTGGGAATTTCAATGGTCAAGCCGGCAGTGGTGGGCACGACGGCGCGAACCTCCAAAGAGAACGTGCGCTCCATCGGCTACTCGATTTACTACACGCTGGTGAACGTCGGCGGAGCGGCAGGGCCTTTTGTGGCATCACTGGCGCACCGTTATATCGGCGTGCAGAGCGTTTTCCGTATTTCCGCCCTGTGCGTATTCGTGATGTTTTTTGCTGTCCTGCTTTTTTTCAAGGAGCCACGAAAGCCCGGTGAAGTGCAGATCACTTCACTTGCGCAGACGGCGAGAAATTTGGGGACAGTTATTTCGAATCCCCGTTTCATGCTGTTTCTGCTTATTTTCTCCGGCTATTGGGTGGTTTATTGGCAGGTTTATATCGGCCTGTCGTTGTTTGTGACCGGATACATCAATCCTCACGCGGACGTGGAGCTGATCATCACGATGGATGGGTTGTCGGTGATCTGTCTGCAGATTCTGGTCAGCTATCTGACGCAGAAGATACGCCCGTTCCGCGCGATTACGATTGGAACGGTGATCAGCGCACTTGCTTGGCTCATCTTGGCGTTCCATCCGACGATTGGCGGGGCCGTCGTCACGGTGTTTGTTGTTGCTCTGGGCGAAATGACGCTTTCGCCTCGATACTACGAATACGTCTCGAACCTTGCCCCTCCGGGGCAGCAGGGCACATACATGGGCTTCGCTTTTGTGCCTATTGGCGTGGGCTCGCTGGTAGGCGGTCCGGTTATGGGCAGCTTTCTGCACCATTTCGGCGAGGTCGTGCACCATCCAGAGCGTGCTTGGTGGGCGATGACGGGAATTGGCTCGCTGACCGCGCTGTGTTTGTGGATTTACGACAAGACGCTCAAGCCTTCTGACGTCAATTGACCATGCGGCGGAGGTGCTCGAGAGCTTGACGGGCGAGGACGTATCCGGGCTCGATGCGCAAGGCGGCCTGAAATTCCTGTCGTGCGCGCGCCAGCATGCCCTTGGCCACGTAAATGCGGCCGAGGTTGTAGTGCGGAAAATGGCGGGGCTCGTAGCGCTGCGCCTCGATGGCGCGTTCCAGCCACGATTTGGCCTCGTCAAGCCGGCCGAGCGAGATCAAATACGCGCCGATGTCGTTGTAGGGATTGCCAAAATCCGGGTCCACTTCGATGGCGCGCTTGCATTCTTCGATTGCCTCCTCGATCTTTCCCTGAAAGTGTAACGTCCATCCGAGGAAGGTGTGCGCCTCGGCGGTGGGGTGAATTGCGAGCGATTTCTGATAGAGTTCCGCGGCGTGATCGTAGTCGCCGTCCATTTGCGCACGATACGCCTCTTCGAACAGTTCCCAGGCGCGCATGACTTTGTCAGGAGCCATCGGCAATTGCTTCGTAACATAGCGGTCAGCGGGAGTCAAACTCTGCGGAGTTGAGGGTGCGATGAGGACGACGAAGGTTTTGTGTCTGGCGCTTGCCCTATTGGCGTCGATGGCTGTGCGCCGCGCAGACGAGCCGCACGTAGCGCGAGCGTCGATAACCTCCACGGCGGATTTAGCCGACGGCAAGGTGGTTTACGAACGGAAATGCGAGGTGTGCCACTTCAGCACGAGCAGCGAGAAGAAAATCGGTCCGGGGCTCGCCGGTTTGATGAAGCGCGCGAAGTTCAAGAATGGGATGGTGGCCGACGATGGGCATTTGCGGCGCGTGATTGAACGGGGCGGAAAGGACATGCCGGGCTTTCGCGATTCGCTGAGCGAGAAACAGATCCGTGACCTGATCGCATACGTGAAGACATTCTAAGCGGCGCGCCCGGAGGAGCGCTCGATCAAGGCAAGCGCCTCCCTGGTTGTGATGAGCCGTGCGCCGCGGCCCGCGAGTTCATCCAGAGCTTTTTTGCCTTCCGTCGGGTCGAGCGCCTCGATGGCATCTGTCACCAGCGCCACGCGCCGTCCACGGTCGAGCAGGCCCCTGACTGCAAGGCGTACGCAAAACTCCGTGACCACGCCGAATACGATGAATTCGCCTTCTGCCGAGATTTGAGCGAGCAATTTGTCGGTTGCCGGATTATCGAAAACGTTGAGCGTCTGCTTTTCGATAACCACTTGCTGGCCGGAGGAAATGTTCGCTGGAACGCTGGCCGAGCCTCCGTTTTCGACGTGTACGGATTCTTCGGCTTTCAGCCCCGGAACGATTTCGGCACCGGGCGTACCGCGCACGCAATGCGGCGGGAAGCGCTGAAACTCACGGTCGTCTGGTGCGTGCTGATCCGTACTCGAAATCAAGACGGCTTTCCCGGCGCGAGCCGCGTCGACCAGCCGGCGCATGTTAGGAATTCGCTTCTCCGCGCCGGGCACGTACAACTTGCCTCCAGGCAGTAGGAAGTCCGCCTGCGTGTCCACCTCCCAAAGCACCACGCGCGAATTGAGCTCCGCTGCCGCCATAAACGTAGTTTGCCTATATTTTAGCCCTTTGGGCGCCGACAAGCGAACTTGCATAGTAGCGGGTAGTGCTTCAGTTTCAAACTGAAACACTACCTAGTAGCGGGTTGGCGCGGCGGGGAAATAACTCACGTGCGTTGACGAATGCGGCGGCGAACTTGCTGGAGGAGCTTCCTCAGCGGCTTGCTATGTTGCACGGGGTATGGACTTGCTAGGCCCGTCGAAAGCAGCCGCGACGGAAGTCGCTGCAGCGATTCTGCGCAGCGCTGCCGCGCAGAGTTCAAGGGTTCAGCCGGGGCAACTCGCCTGCCCGCTCGCATCACCGGAACTAATAGGACTTCCGCGTCCTTATGGATTTCGCTATCCAGTGCAATCAAATCCCTTTTCCATTTCCCTTGTGAGTCGGCAAAACGAAACACCTGTTTCCGCCCCGGGAAGGTCGCTTTGGCTTCGCTCAGCTTCACTGCTTCGCGAGTTTTTCCGGCATGTTCAAGCTCGACCAGTTTGTAGATCATGCTGAGATTTCGCGCGTCGGTCGGCGCGACCAGCGCGCTTCCGACCCCAAACGCATCGATTTTGGCGCCGCGGCGCACGAGTGTGGAAATCCTCTTCTCGTCGAGGTCGCCGGAGGCAAAAATCTGGACGTCCTGCCATCCGGCGCGATCGAGTTGTGCGCGCACCCAGCGGCTGTCCGCCGCGATGTCGCCACTGTCGAGCCGCACGCCTGCTGGCTTGCGGCCTGCGGCAATAATTTTCCGAAGCGCCGCGCGAACGTTGTAGGTGTCCAAAAGCAGGGTGGCTTGTTCCGGAAAAACATCGAGGAAGCGCGCAAATGCCTGCGCTTCATCTTCATAAGCCATGATCCAAGAATGCGCCTGCGTACCATATGCGGGTATGCCGAACATCCTGGCGGCAATGACATTGGAAGTACCTGCGCAGCCTGAAATCCAAGCGGCACGCGTGGCAAAGATTCCCGCTTCGGCGCCATGGGCGCGGCGAGCACCAAACTCCACCACGGGTTTGCCTGTCGCGGCAGTGACCATTCGCGCGGCCCGGCTGGCAACCATGGTTTGAAAATTCACGGCGGAAAGAAGGCGTGTTTCGGCAAGCTGAGCCTCGATGATCGGGGCCGTCACGCGCAGAATCGGCTCGTTGGCAAAAACAACTGACCCTTCCGGAACCGCCCAAACTTCTCCCGTGAAACGGAACTGCGCCAAATAGTCAAAGAACTCGCCACGAACGTGGCGGAACAAAAGGTCGCGGCGTAGGTAGTCAATCTCGTCAGGCGCAAAGCGCACACCTTCCAGGAAATCGAGCGCCGGTTCAAGCCCGGCCGCCACCAAGTAATTGCGTCCTGGAGGAAGCTGGCGAACAAACAGTTCGAAAGTAGCGCGAGCCTGGAAGCCGTTTTGGAAATAGCCCGCGGCCATAGTCAACTCATACAAATCCGTCAGGAGGGCGGAGTTCTCGCGGGCGAAGAATGGAGTCATCGAATTACATTAAAGCTGACGGTAGGACGGATGACAAGTGGCTGAGAACGAGAGGAACAAACCACTCATCCACGGAATCAAACATCGGGGGATAGCAGAGCGAGCACCCCAGCGCCCATACTTGGCGGCTCGGGCCAAGGGCCGCCGGGGTGTCGTCGCGAAACTCAAGGGTTCCGAGGCCTACTTGAGAGCTGCGTCTTTGAAAGCTTTGGCGGCGCGAAGGCGAACCACGGTCTTGGCCTTAATCTTGATCGCCTCTCCGGTCGCCGGGTTGCGCCCCATGCGCGCCTTGCGGTGCGCCTTCACGGCACGTCCGATGCCTGGGATTACAAATTTGCCCACGCCCCTGCATTCCTTCACGGCGAGGTTGAACAGTTCATCGAAAAACGTCGCGGTTTGCTTCTTTGACACCGGCTTGTCCTTGGTACTCACCTTCTCGGCGAGATAGGCGATAATCTTGGACTTGCTCATCGGGGTTGCCATCGTATTGCTTTCTCCTCTTTTCAAGCGAATTTTGCACTACTCCCTGCTGGGAGGCCGGGGGCACTATAGCCGTACAAAGGGGCCAACGCAAGGGAAAATGATGAAAAATACGCGAAAAATCAAGGTTTTTAGATGCCGTGGCCGGAGTCTAGCGTCCGGGCTTCGGTTTTCAAATCTGTGCCAAATCGGAATAGAAAATTGCGATGGACTTGATCCCGCTGAAATAATTCTCCAGCAGAATGTGTTCGTCGGGAGCGTGGGCGTTTTCGTCCGGCAGTCCGAAGCCGATGAGCACGCAAGGCACTTTGAAGGTATCGTGCATTTGCGTGACGAACGGGATCGACCCGCCCTCCCGGATGAAAACAGCCTTTTTCCCAAATCCCTTCTGGAGGGCCTGGATGGCGTTTCGGAAAATGGGATGCGTGAAGGGCGCGACCCACGGCTTGCCTGTGCTGAGAACCTCGAACTTGCAATGGACGGTTTTCGGCAGGAGCTTTCGGATGTGCCGCTCCACTTGCTTCGCAATTTTTGCCGGATTCTGATTGGGCACAAGCCGGGTCGAGATCTTCGCGAACGCTTTGGATGGGATGACCGTCTTTGAGCCCTCGCCGCTATAGCCGCCCCAGATTCCATTCAGTTCCAGCGTCGGCCGACACCAGATGCGCTCCACCGTGCTAAAGCCTTTTTCACCGCACAACCCTGGAGCGCCCACCATTTTGCGAAAATCCGACTCCTTCCAGGGCAGGGACCGTAGCGCTTTTCGCTCCTTTGCCGATAGGGCGACAACGGCATCGTAAAAGCCCGGCACCGTCACGCGGAAATTCTTGTCGTGTAACTTGGCGATGGCTTCGGCCAAGATAGTGATCGGATTAGGTACCGCCCCGCCAAAAGTACCGGAGTGAAGGTCCTGCGCAGGACCTTTCACCTCGACCTGATAATAGTTAAGGCCGCGCAGACCGTAGGTAACCGAGGGTACCCCTGGCGCCAGCATGGACGTGTCGGAAACGACGAGCGCGTCAGCCTTCAGTCTTTCCTTGTTTCGCGCGACGAAATCCCACAGGCTGACGCTTCCGACTTCTTCTTCTCCTTCGATAATCACCTTTATGTTGATCGGTAGCTTGCCCTGCGATTTCCTCAGGGCCTCTAACGCCTTTAGATGGATGTGGACCTGGCCCTTGTCGTCGGCCGTACCGCGGCCATAAAGTTTTCCGTCGCGCACCGCGGGTTCAAACGCGGGCGAAGTCCAGAATTCCAGGGGATCCGCCGGCTGCACGTCGTAATGCCCGTAGAAGAGAATCGTCGGTGCGCCTGGGGCTTCGAGAGAATCGGCCAGAACCAACGGATGCAGTTTGGTAGGGACGACCTCCGCATTTGCGAAGCCAGCCTCCCGCAACCGGTCCGCCACCCACCGCGCGGTGCGCGCGATGTCCGCTCTGTGTTCGGTCTTCGTGCTGATGCTCGGAATACGCAGGAATTCCTTGAGCTCGTTCAGATTGGCGTCGCGATGACTCTCGATGTATTCGAGAAAATCCATTCTTCACAGACCGTCCTCTCCTAAGCGCAGCCCGCCAGATGAATCGCGAAAACAAAACATGACCGGGATAAAGAAAAGGCATTGTACGAGTCCCAATCAGTTGCAGCAAGCGGAAAGCAACGTTTGATTCAGTTGACTCGCATGCGCTGTTGATGCACGATAACTAAGCGATGGCTTCAACGAATGACGAGAAACGCCGCAGTTCTCGCATGTTTCGGCGTATCAGCGTGCAAGTGCGCGGCCTCGACCCCGAGGGCCACAAATTCCGCGAGTCTTGCCAGACGATCGTGGTAAATGCGCAGGGCGGCCTCATCTATCTGAATGAAACTGTGGAACTCGGCGGGCAGGTGCAGATCATCAATCCCGTGACCGATGAAGAGCAGGAGTGCCGCGTCGTTTATCTGGGAGATGTTTCTGATAGAGGCCAGCGCGTAGGTCTGGAGTTTCTGTCTCCGGCTCCGCACTTCTGGGGCCTGGAGTTTTCCGAACCGGATGCTCCTCCGCGTCGCCAACACCCTTCTTCGCGCAAGTCCTCAGCAAGTTGAGGCGCTTCGAGCCCGATTTGCACAAATAACGTCACGTTCCAGGCGACATTTGTGTTTTGTGCCTCCGACGCCGTTCCGTATTCTCCGGACGGGCAGAGAACGGAACGCAGAAGGAGTTGGCTATGGTCGTGCGCAATGGAACGTTTATAGAGCCACTTGGGCAAGGCCGGGCGCGATGAGAATCCAGTAACTGCGCTACAATCATCCTGTGGAGGGGTGGGTGAGTGGTTGAAACCGGCGGTCTTGAAAACCGTTAGGCCTCAAAAGGGTCTCGTGGGTTCGAATCCCACCCCCTCCGCCAGACAGTCATGGGTTTTCTCCGTGTTCCCCTAATTTCTGGAGAAACCTCTGATTTGCGGCCCAACTGCCGCGAATTCGCCATATGTGCTTGCTCTCTCCCCGGCTTGAGTCCGAGAAGGGGCATAGAATAGCCGCAGTATTCTCCCAGACTAATCGCGAGGTGCACTTTCACGGGATGCGCATGAAGCCGAATTGAGAGAAATTCAACTAAAAGCCTTTGCCAGCCATCAGAGGATTGGCCCTCCTCCGCCTGCTCCCTACGTTATACAGAAAATGCGAACGCATATTGTCCGTCCGGAAACCTGATCTGAGGCCACCACGCGGCATTCTTCTGCCCCTTGGCTTTTGTTCGAAGCATGTACAGCGCAATCTTGTCCGCGGGAACGTTCGCAAATTCGCCGCCTGCCAAGACACCTGCCGTCTCACGGCGTATGGCGTCAAGCTCACGATCACGATCTACCCAGACACATCCGGTTTTATGTCCTGAGAGTTTCGCGAATTGCGCCAGCGATTCTGCAACTGCTATCGGATTCCATACACGCTCGGATTGCTTTTCATCTGGCATCGTCAATCGGATGAGCGCTTGCATATCCTCAATAGACATTTCCGCGTAACCCTTGTTTGGCACTTGTTCGAGCTTCTTGCTTATCTTCTCGGTCGAACTCGTTGTAGTTTCGTCCCGCAAAATCTGTGCTGGGTTGTAGTTGCTGCCGCCGGAGTACACTCCGATCGAACCGGGGGCCAAGATGTTCTTCCTCGTGGGACTCAATCCGCTCTCCACATAGACTCCACGGAATTCTTCATCAGGTTTCCTGGCAATGAGGTCCCGGAGCCCACGCTCCATCTTATTGATTGCCCTGAAGACAGTGTGAAGTTGCGGCGGAAGAAAAAGCCTCAATAGCCCGATGTCCTGTCGGCGGTAACCATACATGCGGGCGTGCTGGAGGACAGTGTCGGCCTGGGGTCTTTTAGGGTGGCGTCCGTAATAGCTGACGAGTAGATTCCTTATCGTTACTCCACGACCGAGCTTGTTTCCGCCAACGAAGAGGTTATAAGGAGATTTGACGGCGACATCCTCATCAGTCTGACCGTTGACCAGCTTGACGGTTATTCCCGGCGAGAAGAAACCGATGGCTGTCACAAGGTCCTCAAACTCCGTGTCCTTCAACTCTGGGTGAGTCGCGGCTAGGTCATCGTACGCCGCCCTAAGCCTGTCCACGACCGCCGCCTTCTTCGCCTTTACATCGACGGCCAAGTCCGTTTTGTATTTCCGCAGAAGATCAACTATGTGCTTATGATCGGCGGTGCGCGTACTCACATGGCAGAGGAAAGCGCAATTCTGGTCGGCGTCTTTCGTCCTCTTGAAAGTCGCCCCAATCATGAATGTGTCCAAAGCCCTGACGTACAGGTTATTTCTAGCCACGCTCAAGAATGAAATCCAAACTTCTTATCGCACTTGTTTTTCTGTCGGGGGGGGGGCACCCTCCTCCCCAGCGCGTTGAACGTTCAGTCTGAGCTAAAACCCCAATCAAGACAGCCGTGATACCGAGAGAAGCTGTAGTATCCCTCCTGCATCGAGTGCGGCGGGATTACTTCAATATCAAACGTACCCAAACCCTTGAACCGAAGGCGGTAGCGACCGAGAGGAGGATTTTCGAGCAGAAAGCCACCCTGCGCGTCAGTGGTGGTATGACGAACCAATTTGTGCGCCGAATAGAGCCGGACATCGGCAAATGCCAGAGGCTTTCCGTCTATCGATGCACTTCCGTGGATAGCCCTCTCGTCGACCTGGAGCACTGGCAGCGGATCGCATTTTATCGGCGCGGACAATTTTGCCGTGAACGCAAGCATCGTGAGTAGCAACAATGTGAGACGTAGATTCACGCAGCCGTTTCCCAGCTTAAAGTTAAGCACTGAAGGTTCATTCACATGCCTCCGAAGCGAATCTATCATCGATTCCAAAATGAAGTCCACCGGGCTCATCGAATGAGCATTTCTCTATCGGGGTAAACTCAATTGCAGTATTTGGGCCGAAGCCGCCAAGTTGTCCGCCGTGCGCATTTCGATGTGCGAGCGGAGTTCGGCCTCGACCTCCTGGTCCAGCTTCGAACGGTGAAATAAATTCGCGATTCGGCGAAAAATGGACATGGCTCACCCCTGCGCGTGCCGCAACACCGCACGCACGCCTTTGACCACCTGTTCGAAACTCTCTTCGGCCTTGCGCAATTCCTTCTGGCCCGCAGCCGTCATTCGGTAGTATTTCGCTTTGCGATTCGTGTCCGTCATCTTCCACTGCGAGCGAATCCATCCGCTTTGTTCCATGCGGTGCAACGCGGGATAGAGCGAACCTTCCTCGACCGACAATAGCTCGTCCGACGCCCGCTGGATGTGCAGGACGATTCCGTAACCGTGCAGCTCCCCCAGCTGCGAGAGGGTTTTCAGTACCAACAGGTCCAGACTTCCCTGAAGATCGTTCTTCGCCATTCCAGCACCCCTAGACAACTCAGGCTTAAGAAACTAACCCTAGAAGTCTTGGGATGTCAAGGTACACGTGGTACACGTTGTTCCCTTGACGGCTTTTACCAGGTGGGAATAAAGGCGGAAGTGGGAAGAAAGAAAATTGCGGGTGAGTGGCCGGCTATCCGGAAACAATTCCGTCAACTTCCAGTTTGCCCGTGACTGGGGCGGAATCAACTCGCTCGGCTCCCGAGAACGGGACTTCGAGGGAGGGATCGCGCTATCGCAACTTCGCGTACTCGGACTTGGCTTCGTTGAGGATCGGAATGCCGGGGTCGGCGTCTTTCCATAGCGTGAGTAAATCCTGATAGGCGGCCTTTGCTTTGCCGGTGTCGCCCTGCAACACATAGGCGCGGCCCAGCTGAACGTGAGCCAGTGGGCCCATAGGCCGCGCCGCCACCAGACAGCGGTGGTCGATGAACTTCTGGAACTCCGCAACGGCTTGGGCGCCCTGATGCAAGCGCAGATACGCCTCTCCCCGCAGGTAAGCGGGGTAGAGAGGAGCGGACGTATCCGAATCGGCCAGCTCGTAGGGAACGGCGGCTTGCAGCAGGTCGATGGCGCGCGCGGCGTTGTTGCGCTGGAGTTCAATCGCCGCACCGATCGCGGGCAGCCAGAACCCATTGACCAGCGTATCCTGCGGGAAGCGCTTGCTCGCTCTGCTTGCCACCGCCTGTGCACGGGCAGCGTCGCCGGCGCTCGCTAAGATTAAGGCGGCAAAAAGCTGCGTGCCCCGAGAGGAGGTCTCGGGCAAGGCTGCCGCAGCTTGCTGCCGTGCGCGCTCGGTATTGCCGAACTCGAGCTCCCACTGGGCTTCCTGAATTTGCAGAAAAGCCTCGCCCTCCCGGTCACCGGCGTGTTGGGCCTGTTGCGCCGCGAGCCGTATCAATTCTCTGGCGGTATCGAGGTGGCCCGAAAAAGCTTCTACCTCAGCCCGCGTGCCCAGCATTGAATCTGCCTCGTCTGGTTTTTCGGCATACCAGTCCAACTGCTTCTGCATGCCGGCGGCATCGCCCCGGAGAAACGCGAACATATATAGATGGAAGTGGTATTCGGGCCAATCCGCCCTGCGCTGGCGTTCCCGTTGAAGCACGGCCTCGGCGTCGTCCAGCCGTCCAAGAGAGCGCAGCTCGAACGTCAAATCGCCGTAAATACGCGTATTGTCGGGGTCCAAGCGGAGAGCCTCGCTGGTTTGTTCTTCGGCTGTGTCATAACGCCCCAGAGAGAGCAGCGCAGTTCCGAGTAGCCCGTGGGCCATCGAGTCCCGCGGATAGGCCAAAGCCCACTCCTCGCAGGTCTCCCTCATCTTCTCGAAGTCTCCACTCACGAGGGGGTAGTAATAGGCGGTGATGTGAAATCGTTCACGTTCGCTGGCGCGCTTTCGGAGGTCATACGCTTTCTGCGCGTTTTCTGCGCCGTGCTCCTCGTCTCCAAGATTGCCATACGCGGTCCCAAGGGCGCCGTAAGCCATGGCAAAATTGGAGTCCAGTTCCACGGCATGGCGAAAGAACGTCACTGCTTGCTCGTCGTCGCCATTGTTTCTCGCCTTCAGCCCGAGGCTATAGGCTTGCAGCGCTTCGAGCGAGGAGGTGGTGGCTTGCTCGACCGGCGTGTCGAATTTTTGGATGGAGCTGAGCGATTCGCCGAGCCGCTCGCGCAGCTTTGCCGCTATCTGATCCATCGCCGGCAGCACGCGTTCCTTCCCGGCCGCCTGCGCCTGTTCCTGGTCCAAGGCATCGCCGGTGCGGCAATTGACCGCGCTCAAGCCGAGCACATACTCGCTGCCCAGACTGGCAATCGAGCCGGACAAAACGGCGGCGCTCTCCGTGCGCTGGCAAATCTCCCGCGCGGTTTCCGCATCCACGCGAGCATTGGGGGGACGCCCCATCAGGCGCAGCGTGTCCTGCACGCGCGTGTCGGAGAGAATATTCAGGAAAGGGGACTCGCCAAGCTGCACGGCCAGGGCTTGCCTGAGCGTCTCGTCGAAGGCCGCATCGCCCGTGGTATTCGCAAAATCGGCCAGCACCACGGTGTCTTTTTCGGTCAGCGCATGAGTCTTGCGGGAGAAGAACAACCAGCCGGCCATGGCCAGTGAGACGAGCAGCACCGTTGCGCCAGCGAGGGCCATCCAGCGAAAGCGACGGGATTTCGCGGCGGGCTTCGTTCCGTCATCGACTGCCGCGACAGACCTTGAACGTGAATCTGAATCGCGCTTCAGGCGCTGCAAATCGGTGCGAATGTCGGCGGCGCTCTGATAGCGCAACGCGCGGTCTTTTTCCAGCGCCTTGGTGATGATTTCTTCGAGCTTGGGCGGAATATCGGGATTCAGGCGCACGGGCGCAACCGGCGTGCGATTCAGAATCGCTTCGGCAATCATCGCGGAGGTCTCCCCGCGGAAGGGCAGAACCCCAGTGGCCATCTCGTAGAGCACCACGCCAAAGGAAAACAAATCGGTGCGCGCATCGAGCTCTTCGCCGCGCACCTGTTCCGGGGACTTGTGCGTGATGGTGCCCATGGCCGCGCCGGGCAAGGTGAGCTGGTCCAGCTCGGCGGTGGTGGGCATGGCCGAGAGATTCACGGCACCGCCCGCTGGTGTCAGTTTCGCAAGACCAAAATCGAGAATCTTCGCGTGGCCGCGTTCGGTGATGAAAATGTTGGCAGGCTTGATGTCGCGGTGGACGATACCCTTGGCGTGGGCGGCATCGAGGCCGTCGGCAATCTCAATCGGCCACTTCAGCAAATCCTCAGGCGGCAGTGGCTTGCCGGAAATACGATGCCGTAGCGTCTGCCCTTCGAGAAACTCCATGGCGATGAAAGGCTGCCCGTTGTGTTCACCGATTTCGTGGACGGTGCAAATGTTGGGATGGTTCAGGGCGGAAGCGGCCTGGGCCTCGCGATTGAAGCGGCTGAGAGCTTGCGAGTCTGGCGTGAAGCCGTCAGGAAGGAACTTCAAGGCGACGAAGCGGCGGAGCTTGGTGTCCTCGGCCTTGTAAACGACACCCATCCCGCCGCCACCCAGTTTTTCGAGAATGCGATAGTGCGAGATGGTTTGGCCGACGATTGAGGGTGAACCGGCCATAGTGCGATCATAGTAGGTTCGAGGCCAAGGCAAGTCAACGAGGCCTTATCCTCTGGACGAGTTGTCGGCAAACAGGAAGTGATTCGGTTACTTCCTGTTAGCCCGTCACTCGGAATAATCGCCAGAAATATCCACAAGTCCCGTACGTTACGGGAGCTTGTTTTGAGGAATGGTTGTCCACTTACTTTGGGTGCAGCAAGACGCCACGACCTTAGTTATCAGGGAATATCATTCTCTGTTCATTCCCTGATCGTTCCCTGTTCCAATTCGTCTGAAATGCCGAGTTTTCTTCGCCAAAACACTCTCTGGCGAGCAGTTAACTCCGAAGGACTGCGATCCAAATGGGCAAATTCCCTGTATTTTTCCCTGTTAGCAGGGAATTTGTGGCCTGGAGAAAAGTTCGCGCGCGACTGCATCCTCCGCCAGTCAGTCTTAGGTTTTCTCCGTGTTCCCCTAATTTCGGGAGAAACCTCTCAATGCACCCGCGCTCGAACGATGGACGAGTGCGGCCTGCGACGGAAAGTAAACAAAACAAAAAGCTCTTGACAGCGCGGAAGTTAGGGAGTATTGGCGCTCCAAGCAATAACAGCAGAGGACAACTGTGGAGATGGTCTAGCAGTTCGGTTCGGACCGTATCAGGCAGAACCGGCCGCTGTTGCCCAGGGCGAAGTCATGGCGACGTGTGCACCGGGGCCAACGGGTGGCACGAGAGGCATTGGGGTGCTGACCTTCCGCCTCATTTGACAAGGAGGTTAACCGATGCACGATCGCGAAATGGCCAGTCGAGCGGGATGTCAGCCTCGAGACACGCAATTGGGAAGAATAGGGCTCGCCAGGTGGTGCCGATGGGCAGTGGCCGGAATGCTTGTGCTCACTTACCTGGCATCGGGAGCGCGTGCGCAAACAGCCAGCTCGTTGAACGGCAGGATAGTCGACCCGTCGGGTGCCGCCGTGCCCAATGCGACGATTACGCTGACCAACAACGCCACCGGTGCCGTACGCACGACGCCCAGTAATGCCCAAGGGCTTTACGAATTTTTGGCGGTGCCACCGGGCGACTACGCCCTGCAGGCGACCGCTGCAGGATTCTCCAACTATGTGGCGCAACACGTCACTCTGCTGGTCAGCACCCCTTCGACACTCAACGTGACTTTGGGTCTCGCGAACGTGACCTCGGAGGTCATCGTCAAGGGCAACACGGTACCCCTGGTCAACCGCACCGATGCATCCCTAGGCAACGTGATCGACCAGCAACAATTGTCGCAACTTCCGATTGCCGGTCGGGATGTCGCTAACCTGCTCAGCCTGCAAGCCGGCGTTGTCTACTTGGGCAGCCAACTGAACACTTCGATCACCGATACGCGCAGCGGCGCGTCAAACGGCCTCCGCAGCGACCAAAATAACATCACCCTCGACGGTGCCGACATCAATGACGTAAATAACGGTTTCGCCTTTACCGGCGTGCTGAACGTCCCTATCGACTCGGTCGAGGAATACCGCGTGACGACGGCCAATGCCAACGCGACCTCGGGTTATTCCAGCGGCTCCCAAGAGATGATGGTCACCAAGTCCGGTACGAACCACTTCCATGGTTCCCTATACGAATACAACCGCAATACCATCTTCAGCGCCAACGATCCGTTCCTGAAGGGGTCGGAGGGGGCCAGCGGACAACCGAACACGCCGCCCGAGCTCCTGCAGAATTTTTTCGGTGGGACAATCGGCGGCCCCATCTTGCACAATCGATTGTTCTTTTTTACTAACTACGAAGGCCAGCGGGACGCCCAGGGCCAGAGCGAGCTGCGGTTTGTACCTACTGTGAGTCTAAAAGATGGCATCATCGAATACCAGTGTGCCGATAGCACCCAGTGTCCCGGCGGAATGGCGCTGGGGAATAGCGGGACGAGCTACCCCGTGGCAGTCGGCAATTTCGCGCTCTCCCAGGCCCAGGGTCAGCTGCAAGCGATGGACCCGAATCACATAGGAGCAGATCCAGCGATCTTAAAACTGCTGCAGCAATATCCGAATCCGAACGACACCAGCGTGGGCGACGGCCTGAACATCGAAGGGTACCGCTTTTCTTCTAACGCGGATTCGCGATACGACACATTCATCACCCGGCTCGACTACCAAATCACCCGAAGCGGCTCGGAGAGCATCTTCTGGCGCGGGCAGATGCAGAACAACAAGGTGCCCGGGGCACAGGAATTTCCCGGTCAAATAGCACAGACCACCCTGCTCGACGGCAGCAAGGCCTCGATTGTTGGGCTGACCTCGGTGCTTTCATCGTCGAAGGTGAACACGTTCCACTGGGATTTGATACGTCAAGCTGATACGAATGCCGGCGCATCGCTCCTGCCTGCGGTGAACTTGTCCGGCGTGAGCCAACTGACTCCGACCACCCGATCTACAGCCTATGTCGTTCCCGTCAACGAGCTAAACGAGAACCTGAACTGGATACACGGCAACCATGCGATGAGTTTCGGCACCAACCTGTTCATCATTCGCGATAACCGCGTGAGCTATGCCAAATCCTTTTCGGATGCATCGATGAATCTGGCGTATTTGAACACGACGGGCATCGTTTGTACCTCAGACTCAGCGGACGCGCCTCTCAACCCTGCGAATAATGGCTTCCCGGCCGTGAACTACAACTTCGGCTGCAGCGGCTACGACCCCGCGACGATGCTTTTGTACGGCATCCTGGCCGAAGGAGACGGTTATTACAACTACACCCCCGCGGGCACTGCTCTTGCGCAGGGCGCCCCCGTTCGGCGCGACTATGCGCTGAACGATTACGAGTTTTACGGCCAGGACGCTTGGCGGATGACGCCCAACCTGACACTCACCTATGGGCTACGCTATGTGCTCGAGGCCCCGCCTTACGAAACCAACGGCGCGGAGGTGATTCCCTGCATCTTGACCTCAACGAATGCCTGTTCGGGTCAATACCTGGGCGATTGGATGGAAAAATCCGCTCAGCTTGCCAGCCAAGGGATGCCGGCCATTGATGCCGGTGAACTCGGGTTCTTTTTGGGCGGGCCGGCGAATCACGGTCCAGGTTTCTGGAACTGGGATTACCACGACTTTTCGCCGCGCTTGGCGGTGGCTTGGGCGCCGGAGACCGGCGAGGGATGGGTGTCGAAGATCTTGGGTCGTAAAAACCAGTTTTCGATTCGCGGCGGATACAGCATCGTCTACGATCATTTCGGGATGCCGATTGTCAACACTTACGATCAGAACGGCTCGTTCGGACTGACCAGCGACATCGGTAACGCTGCGGGGGCCAGCGGCAACACGGTGCAAGCTCTACCACGTTTCACTTGTCCTACCTGTCTGCCACCACCCTGCCCCTCCCTCGGAGCGGCCGGGTGCATACTGGAAACCGCGCCAGCGGGCGGCTTTCCCGTGATTCCCAGCGACTCGAACTTCGCCATCAACTGGGGGTTAGACTCGTCGCTCAAAACTCCTTACGCTAACGAGTTCAATTTGACTCTCACGCGCGAATTCGGCCATAGCTCTTCCTTACAAATTGCCTACGTCGGAACGGTCGGCCGCCGCTTGCCTATGCAGGTGGATGAGGCCATGCCAACCGATCTGAGGGACCCGGCCAGCGGCATGGACTACTTCACGGCGGCGACAATGCTGTCGAAGGAAGTTGCACAAGGTCTGCCTACTTCTCAGGTTCAGGCCATTCCCTTCTGGCAGGATATCTTCCCAGCGTGGAGCACTGTTACGCAAAGCTATTTGGATGGGCAAGGGCTCAACTGCATAGGAGACGATGATCCCGGCACACTCACCGCCACGCAGGCCATTTATGATTTTTGGTCCTGCCAGGAGCACGACGAGACGTTCAATCTGTTTATTCTAGACACGCCCAATTCAGTTTCGGGATACTCCGTCCCCAACAGCAAGTTCGGGCCATACACATTCTTCCACAACCAGTTCAGCTCCCTCACGGCTTGGAGGAATATCGGCACTTCTGACTACAACGCCCTGCAAGCGACTTACAACGTTCGTTGGAGTGATAACCTCATCAGCCAGTTCAATTACACGTTCTCGAAGTCCCTCGACGAGGTTTCGGACGCCGGCCGCATCGGCGCGTGGGAAGGCAGCGGCGGCACCGGGAGCGACGACAACGGCGGCGGCATCGTCATCAACACTTGGGCCCCGCTGACTCTGCGCGGCCTGTCGAGCTTTAATGCCTTCGATCAAATCAATGCCAACTGGGTTTATCGCCTGCCGTTTGGTAAAGGTCAGATGCTGGCCGGAAATGCCCATTCCTGGCTGAATGCATTGATCGGTGGCTGGCAGTTCTCCGGGCTATTTCGCTGGACTACCGGATTCCCCACGTCGATAGACAACGGCGGCTTCTGGCCCACCAACTGGAATATCGAGGGTCTCGCCATGCCCATCGTTAACGGGCAACTCCCTGAAGCGTCCAACCCCAGCAACGCCTACGTGAATGACCAGCCCATCGGTCCAGACATTTTCGCGAATCCCACCGCCGCTGAGGCTGCGTTCCGCCACAGTTGGCCTGGCGAATCGGGCACTCGAGACGAAATTATCGGTGACGGGATGTTCGACATCGACACCGGTCTGGCCAAGGATTTCTCCCTGGGCGAGGCTCGTAAACTGGAATTCAGCTGGCAGACGTTCAATCTGACCAACTCGGTGCGCTACGACGTGCAAAGCGCCGAGCCGACGCTCAGCGAGATTCCCAGCCAGTTCGGGCGATACACGGCCACCATGACGCAGCCGCGGTTCATGCAGTTCGCCCTGCGTTTTTCTTTCTGAGAGGCGATGAAAAGCACGGCTCGCAGCACGGACAACCCGAAAGGGCGCCCCTCCAGCGTTGTCCCGTAGCGGATCTGCGACGGCCCAGGGATAAAAAGTGCACTTCCCGTCACAACCTTAGTTATCAGGGAATTTCATTCCCTGTTCCGATTGGTCTCAAGAAACCGGTTTTCTTCGCCAAAACGCTCTCCGGCAACCGGTTAACTCCGAAGGGCTTCGATCCAAATGGGCAAATTCCCTGTATTTTTCCTTGTTAGCAGGGAATTGAGCAGGAGAAAAAGTTCGCGCGCGACTGCATTCTCCGCCAGTCAGTCATAAGTTTTCTCTGTGTTCCCTTAATTGCGAGAGAAAGCTCTTAGGGAATGCCTTCGTAAGAGCCTTCCAAAACCTGAACGCATTTCCGGAAGGTACTCGCTTTTATACTTTGTGGTACGCGTTGCGGTAAACGAAGCTCGAATGAGAACTCGAAATCGCTGCTTCGACCCAAACCCTTCCGTCGCGATCCCCAAGAATCGAAGCGATCTTAGTTGCAATCAGACTGCTTTCGATTCTTACCACGCACGGATGACAGGGTGAGCGATGCTTTGACACATCTACCACTTTAAGCAATGGATTTGACTCTGTGCTTTGCCGCTTGCGTCGATTCGGCGCATTCTAAAAGCAAACTTTCTAAGCGGTGGCGCTCTTCGTTTTCGTCGCAGCCTGTTCAATAAGATCTGCGACCGCCTTTGGCTGTGATACGTAGATGGCGTGACTTCCCTTGACCTCAACGACCGTAGCACCCGCGCGCTTGGACATAGCACGCTGAGCGTCGGGTGGAATCATCTTGTCCTCTGTGGTGACCAAGTACCAGCTCGGCTTGATCCTCCACGCGGGTTCGCTGATCGTGCCGCTAATTGCCCCCATGCCCCACGGAACTTGAGAATCGGCCATGAACGCGGCTTTGTCCGGGTTCACATCGGCAGCGAATGACGCAGGGAACTTGGTCTTGTCCAGCAGTAGATAGCCCTCAACGGAAGGCAGTATCGGCGGTACCGGGGCGCCGCGCGGTGGGTCCTTGATAAGCGATCCCACGGACTCGCCCTGGTCTGGAGCGAAGGCAGCGATGTATACAAGGGCGGAAACTTTTGGATGGTTTCCGGCTTCAGTGATTACCGCTCCCCCGTAGGAGTGGCCAACGAGAACCGTAGGTCCATCCTGCGTCGCAAGAGTTCGTTTCGTAACTGCTACATCGTCCTCCAGGGATATTGTCGGATTCTGGACGACGCTGACGCTGTAGCCGTCTTGCTTCAAGATCTTGTAGACGCCCTCCCAGCCGGCGCCATCCACAAAACCACCGTGGACGAGAACGATATTCTTCATTGCTCGATACCTCCTTTTTTCGATGGCGCGACATACATCGGCGGGGCTCACTTTCGAAGAATGCAACGGGGCGTGAACATCTGGCTCGGACACATCGGAGTCTAATGAGGCCTAGCGAGGTTGTCAACACAACACCAGAAAACCCCAACGCTAGAATTATTATTCGGAACCGCTTCGAGGGATGGCTCCTGGGCCCCTATCCGCGCGATTCGAAATCGAGATTTCGGGGCCCTAGCTGGTGCCATTGCCGGCGTCGCCCAGACATCTCACTAGGTTTTCGTAAAATGACCGCGACCCAGTTCCGGCTTGGCAGACCCACGCTATTCAGGCGGGATTCTTTCGTCCGCTCGGTAGTGGAGGAGACGTTAGCCTGTCCGGGTGTTTTCTTTCTCCACAAACGGAAGGCGGCTATTGTTTTGTCGCGCGTCAGTGTAAGGCGGAACGCGCTCGTTGGGGGCTGCTGAAAAGCTCCAGTCTGGCGGCGACGACTTGTTTGACGGAATCCACGACCTCGGGAAGAAGCCTGTATGGAACGATTTCGGTCGGTTGTCTTGTAAGCGCGATATCCAATCCACGTCGCCAAGCGAGCCGAACTTCTGTGTTGATGTGTACCACTGTAATCCCAGCTGCGATGGCCTTGCGAAGGTCATCATCGTCGGTTCCCGAAGCCCCGTGCAGTGTCATGAAGACGGGCGCCATTAGCTTGATGGCGCGGATTCGCTCGATATCCAAACGCTTTTTCGCGCTTCCAGCGACCATAGTTTTCAGCATTCCGTGCATATTGCCGACTGCGGGCGCCAAGGTATCGACGCGAGGGAACAACCCCTCCGCTCCGAAGGTTCATAAGCCAATTTCGCCTTAGTCTGGTCGTTGTTCTTGCCGTCGAATTCGTCCATTTCGATTGCCTCCCTATTTCCCTATTCCTTGACCCGGTTGCTACACACGCGCTCAGAACTTGTATCCAGCCCATAACGCCCAATAATTTAGGTTGCGCCCTGGTCCTGCCTGCTTGAGAAATGGTCCAGCAAAAAAAATGCCGTAGTCTGCTTGAAACCATAAGTGCCGGTCCGCCTGCCAGCGTAATTCCATGCCGGGTCTGTTTCCGATGTATCGTGCGCGACTGCCATTTGCGGCGGTGATTAGGAATCCCGGGACAGCGTAGACGCCGTCCTCCAGGCTCTCCCGCCACTGAAAAATCCAATCGGTGGATAGGGACACGTTATGCGGAATGGCAACTTCGAGATGAGGATGAAGGTCGATGAAATTGATCGGACCAGGGCCTGTCGTCGCTAGCACTCCGAAGTAATTGCCCTTAGGAAATAAAGGATTGAATGTTCCTAAAGTATTGCTCTGTGGGTTGTCGCCGCTAGAGATATCTGCCTTCACGCTTAGGCGCGGCTTCAATGGGGCAGTAGGAAAACGGTAGCCGGTCTCTGAGGCAGCCGTCCACGCTCGAATGCCAACCGAGCCAAAGCTTCCAAACTGCCAAAGGGCCTCGTAATCGAAATCCCATGCGGGAGTTTCCGTGGCGATAGGACGGGATAACCTTCCGCCCACGCTATGTCGCAGCTCGGTTGCTGTGCCTCTTTCGAATGTAGCTTTCGTGCGATCCAGGCCCAGATAATAGAGATCCAAGAGGGTCTTCTTTGACAGTGGCTTGGTCGAGTACACGCCCCAGAACGCGACTTGCGGATTGGGTTCGTTGTCGAAGAATCCGGGGTTGTCTTCGTCAGGCCGCATGGCGAATGCGTCTATATTCCACTCATCGACTTTTGCCTTGATCCTGAATCCGTCAAAGCTCAGTCGGACGTTCGGGCCTTCACGCACGTCGATCAAACGGCCGGATCCATACTCCAGCTCTTGCCTACCCACCAGGAACTGGATCGAATTCTGGGCCGAGGAGGTGCCGATTTGCAAGAACGCCGCCTGAAAATCCAGCTTCTTCTCGTCGATTGGCCGGGGACCACCAATCCGGAACGAGTTCAAGCCACTCTTGAGCTCGACAAACGTGCGAACGTGCTTTCCGTAATGAATATCGAAACCCAGCATGTATCTTTCGTTGAGGTAGGCGTTCCAAAACGGAGCTTGTCCCCAATTATCGTTCCCGATCTGCTCCCAGACTTCGCGAGCTTCGCCGCTGATCGTCATGTACCAATTCTCGTTGCTGCTAAATGGTATGAATTTGACCCGGTCCCAAAAGTCCTGGCGAAGGCTCCGGTCCCGGAGGAAACTCCAATTCTCGTCCTCCCTCAGCAATAGGATATCGCGGTCTGGCGGTGCCGGATCGCTAGCGCTGGCTTCCTGTGCGTGCATCGCCGGTATGCCGATTAATAGAGTCAGTGCCGAGACGGCAAGGAGTCGTGTGACATGTTTGCTGAGCCCACCCATTCAGATCTCCCAGCAGCATTCTACTGCATGGCCTACTTTTTCATTGGCGAGTGAATCTCGGCGATATAGCCGCCGGGAAATTGGACTAGGGCCGAACGGCGATCCGCGGCTTCATAAGGGCCAACCAAGATTGTCGCGCCGGCCGTTTTGGCCTTCGCGAGGGTTTCATCCAGGTTAGGGACCTCATAGCCGGTGATTTCGTGCCCATAGGGATAGGGCAAATGGCCATCTGTGACGAATACTGCCGCCTTTCCGAACGTCGATTGGATGCGAATTCGTCGGTAGTTCTCCGCTGGGCGACCGATTTCGATTCCAGGTGCGTGACGATCATCAGAAATTACGCGTCCATGCGAAAAGGAAACATAGCTGCGAACGAAGGCGTCCACGCGGTCTAGAGAAACATAGACCCGATTTTCTGGGATCGTCTGAAGCGCTGGATACGACGGTGAAGTCGTATGCCAATAAATCTGACAGTCGACGCCCCCGGGCCATTGAATGACCGCATCTTTTCCTACGGGATCGTTGAAGGGCGTAACGATCACGTCGGCGCCGCTGGCGTGAGCGGCCCGAATCCCAGCGTTCATGTCCTTTACTAAATAGCCGGTCCGCTCGGAACCAAACGGATACGGTATCGGAGTCTTAAAGCCGAACACCGAAAGAGTGCCGACAGGAGTGAGTACAAGCTGAGACATTGTGCTGCTCGGCGTCGGAGTTACGTCGAACACACCCTGTTTCGTTGTTGTACCTCCGAATGTTGCAATGAGACTTGCGACAAATCGGTCAAACTGATCCGGTTCAACATAGACGTGGGTTGTGGAGTACTGCGGCCCAACCGCGACGCTCGGCGTAGCCGCCATCGCTTGCGCGGCAACCTGTTGCCTCCACGGACCGCTGCTCACAGAAAGGACAGCGATCACGAAGAAGATGCCCACAAATGCCCGATTTCTCCTCATAGTAATACTCCTCTCCTTGTAACGCGTAACGTGGCGTCAGTTGCGGAAACCGCTGCTCTCAATTCAATACCTGCTCAGTCGACATGACGCTGCGGTTGCACGACGGCTTGTGCACTGGGGCGTTGATCCCAGTGCTTGCTCACCAGGCAGACCGAAGCCGCGTGTGTGAGGTTGACCTTTTTTGCGAGAATCCAGCCGCCCATTTGTTCCCCGAGCACCATTCCGAATAGGCCGAGAAGGGCCACAATCGGCGGAGCTGGGCTTTTTACGCGGATAACTCCGTACAAAACGCCCACGAACAAACCAACGGCAAACGAAATGAGAAGTGCTTTTCATGGCACAGCCCTCCTTGCGGGCGAAATCCAGCAAAGATGATCGAGGCCTAGAACGAGATAGCGTAGGGCGGCCGTCAAGCGGTAGCGGTTGCACATGCGTTCATTGTCGCAGATTGTTCTCCACACACGCCGGACAACCTTTTCCGATGGTCGATGCATCACTGTTCTTCTCGTCCCCCACCCAGCCAAAACTGGCGTTTGCGGCATGTCTAGGCCAAGGTCACTTCTATGCCCTGGCTGTGGAGGACATTATGAAGCATGCTCTTTCGATTTTTTCCCTGGCAACGGCTATCGTCATGCTCGTCACAATGCTTTCAAGTTGCGATACTCGCACAAGCTCAACCACCACTGGCATTACAAGCCAAGCAGTGTCGGCGAGTTTCAGCATCAGCGACACCCCTCCTCTGGGCATTGCCATTCTGCGGTTTCAGATCGAGTTGACGGCTGCGTCCCTGCAGCCGAGTTCGAACAGCCAGCAGCCTGTATCGATGCTACCGGCGCCCACGACGGTCGAGCTTATCCACCTGCAAAGCGAGTCCGCCTTGCTCGCAAATCTCAATGTCCCCACCGGAACCTACACGAGCCTTACAGTTTCTTTCGCCAACCCGCAGATGACAATCTTCAATCAAAGCAACATGGAATACACGGTCGACGGCGTGAATTGTCTGCCCGGACAAGTCTGCACAGTCACGCCTACGCTAAATCAAGCGACGTTGACGGATGATGTAGCACCATTACCGATCACGCTTTCCGGCACATCCGCCGTGGCGTTTCTGTTGCATTTTGATGTCAATGCTTCCGTGCAAGGCGACCTATCCGTCTCACCCACGATCAGCTTGAATGAACTCCCGCCACTGCCGAGCGGAGCGCTGGAGCAGTTCCATGTCACGGGACGAATCACTGGGGTGAACACCCAAGACTCTACCTTTACGTTGCAAACAGGTTTTGGGAATTCCTCCCTTACCATTTCCACCAACCCCAGCACGCAATATCAATTTGGCAGCGTCTGTACCGCGGATAATTTTTCGTGCCTTATGAAAGGAGAAGTTGTTAGTGTCAAGGTGAGCGACATGTCCGGCGGCACCCTGCAAGCTGCCGAAGTTGAGCTGTTCGCACCGCAATTCCAGCCAGTTCTGGAGGGTGTTGTCATCGGCGTTAGCGCGGCGCAGAACCAGGCTCAACTCGTTCTCATCGATTTTCAAGACGACCCACAAGGGGATCTGGCCCAAGGCAAAATGGCATATGGGCTACCACTCACGGTTCAGCTTTCAAACACGACGACGTTCAGCATCAACGCCGACGGCATAACGCTTCCCACCACTGGCCCCACTTTGAGTTTCGCCAGCGTGAATGACGTCATCGTCGGCCAGAGCTTGGCGGTTCAACCGGTGATCTCGTCCATCAAACCCAGCGGCACTCCGCCATCAATCCAGATCGCCTTGACCGCCAGCAACCTCCAACTGGAGGCGTCCGAACTGACGGCGATGATCGAGACAGTCAACCCGCCCAACTTCATGCTGGATCAGCTGCCTCCTTTATTCACGGGCGCCACGCCTTCGATTAGCGAAATTGACGTTGAAACGGTGACCGGCACGAATTTCGTGAATCTACCAGGGGTGAGTGCGCTCGCCGGCG
Source organism: Candidatus Acidiferrales bacterium (assembly GCA_030037775.1). Lineage (GTDB taxonomy): Bacteria > Acidobacteriota > Terriglobia > Acidiferrales > UBA7541 > DAHUXN01. Next base: position 18,613 of record JASHQB010000237.1, on the reverse strand, counting down.
GCGATACGGTCTCAGTCGGAGGCCTGCTGTTTAACACGGCCACCGCGCCGACGCTGGTAGCCGAACGCGTGTATCAGCGTTGAAACGAACGGGGAAACAACCTGACGGGGAGAATATTCAATCGGCACGATTGCGGAACCGGAGTGCGAACACGGTGGTCTCAAGTTCACGACCACTGCCGATACCGGCGGCCTCGCGCCGCAGAGGCGACAAGAAAAGCGGCCCCGCTTTCCGCCAGCGCACGCGCTGCACTCTCTATCTCATTTCCCTTGCCTGAATGCGGATCGGCGATCGCACGCGGAATGTGGAGACTGATGACCCAGAGAAAAATCATCGTTCCCAAAAGAGTGCCCATCAGTTTCAGTCTAATCCTCAGAATGATCGCCGTGCCTGAACCGATAAGGCATACTCCGGCGAAATATGTCCAGAAGACATGCCATGGAATCCAGTCAGGCACCAGGGTTGCGATACTTTTTGTGTAAAGTAAGTGGCAGGTACGGAATGCGACCACCGTGATGCACAGAAAAATCCTACCAAAAGGAATGAGCCTTTCCAGCAGCTGCGTCAACCACGATTTGCTTCCTACATTTGTGTTGTCTTCCGCGAAAGATCCCGCAACGATAAAAGCAATTCCTGACAACGCCGACGTGTTCAACGCGTCCCCCCATGCGCCCAAACGATTTGGGTGAGGATTAACGAACAGCATGTACGGAATTTGAAACAAAATAAGAGACGCAAGGGGCACGCCTCCCCAAACCAGGCTGATTCAACCGGTCACTGGCCCCTTGCGGAGATCTTTCCAAATGCCGCCGTCGGCGTAACGCTCTGGGTGCAGGACCTTCGGACGCGGATCTTCCGCGGTGTCCAACTGAAGGACCATCCATTTCGGATAGGGAACACCGGGATCTGAAGCCGCATCCAGAAACCGGACGTCTTGGTTGCTGTCCTCGATCAATTTTGACTGCCTGCTCGGTGACGAACACTGGCACAGACAGCAGTGGACCCACACGCGCGATTCCGAACGGCTTCGCTTGTCGAAGGGGAATATTAGTCGAGATTGCGGAGCAAAAGTCATAAAATGCCGGACGCCGTCAGCTCGTTGACGCTTTAGGTCCAGATCGCGCCCGCCCAAACTGATGAGACTCGCGGCCGATCTTGATGCGCTTGAATTTTCTTAAGTAACCATCTCTCGCACTCGACAGCAGTTTTCCGCCGAAATCTATGGGTCCGAAATCTTCAGAAGGAGGTCAGTCATGAAGCCAATCCTACCAGGAAGCGCCAAACTGGGATTCATCGGAATCGGTTATATGGGGCGGCCGATCGCGCAACGTTTACTGCAAGCCGGGTTCTCCGTAGCCGTCTTTGACAGGCACACCTCGAACGCCGAAAAGCTAACTCCTTACGGCGGTATTGTGGCCAAGGATATTGCCGCCCTCGCCGCCAGCTGCGATGTAATACTGTCATGTCTGGCGAACGATCAGGCTGTTCTCGACGTGCACCTCGGTGCGCAGGGAACTCTCGCGAATATCCGTCCGGACTCACTCATCATCGAAATGAGCACCGTGTCGCCAGGGACCGCACGGCAAGTGTCTCAGCACGCTTCAGCTCGCTCCATCCCGGTCTTGGACGTAACCATTTCTGGCAGCACTCCGGCCGCGGAGACCGGTTCTCTGGTCCTCTTTGGCGGTGGCCCTCAGGGACTCTTCGAGGCTTCGGCGCCGATCTTCCGTGCCATCGCGCGAAGCTACTTTTATCTTGGCCCCAATGGCTCGGGCGCGACCATGAAGCTTGTCGTAAACACACTGCTGGGAGTCGGAATGCAGGCAATAGCAGAAGCAGTCGCGCTTGGTGAAAAGGCGGGTCTTGAACGCGGGCGGTTGCTTGCTGTTCTCGCTCAAACCGCGGTTATCGCTCCTGCCCACGCGGGAAAACTCTCCAGAGTCGCGAACGGAGACTTCAGTCCGCAATTCCCGGTTCGGCTGATGAACAAAGATTTGGGCCTGATCCTTGGTCTTGCAGCCGCAGTGGGAGCAGAAATGCCGGCGGCCCGGGCGGCCTTTGAAGTCAACGCAAACAGGTTGGAACAAGCGAAAGAAGAAGATTTTTCCGCCGTCATTCTGGAAATGGAAGCCCGAGATCATGTTCTCCCGGTGGAGGAAGAGCATCCGAGATCCACGACAGCGTCCGGAGAACGTTAGGGTGAAGTACGGTGAATTTCAAAGTGTCCCAACACGAGCGCCTCGGTTTTTGCTTCCCACTTATCCACAGCGTCCCTGACAGCCCCTAAGCAGAAGCGAATCCCGTCGGCGGAGGCAAGAGTGAAGGCGGCGAAGAGGCGGTGGGCGAACCTATAAGCGCTCGGTCCGGCTCTGTGTGACGCAAGCCAGCAGAAGTTCCTAGATGGTTTTGATCTCACCGCCGTCCATCCGGACCGAAGCCCCCGTCATCCACTTCGCCATAGGGGAGACGAGATAAGCCAGCAAACCGGCGATCTCTTCGGGTTTTCCGTAACGACTAATTCCTACTTCCTCCGGGAACTTTTTAATTGCATCTTCGACGGTGAGATTGTGTGCAGGCGCCCACTTTTCGAAGAAAGACTGGCGGCGTCCAGTCATCACAGGCCCAGGGACCACGCTGTTGACCTGAATCCCATCTTTGATTCCCTGCTCTGCGAATGCTTTCGCGAGCGCAATTATGGCCGCGTTAATCGCCGCAACTGCCGCAAATCCGGGCTTCGGATCGAGCGCAGCGCTTCCAGAGATCAATACGACGGAACCCTGCGAAGCCTTCAGAGCTTCCCAAGCCGATATCGTCAGTCGACGCGCCCCGTGGAACTTCAGGGCCAGGCCGTCGTCCCACTGCGCGTCCGTCATCTCGAACAGATCAATTTGGGGCACTGCCCCCGCGATATTCAGCAAGGCGTCGATCCTGCCAAAGTGTTCGATCGTGTCTGCGATGACGGTTCCCGCGGCTTCTGGATCACGAAGATCGAGCGCGCGAACCATCGCTTCGGCACCTAGAGGCCTAACTTCGTTTGCCGTTTTTTCCAGATTGTCCGCGTCCCGAGCAACAAGTACAAGTGCTGAAAAGTCGCGGGCAAGACGAATTGCGGTGGCCTTTCCTATACCATGACTGGCACCGGTTACGATGGCAACAGATTTGATTCCCATGTGACGACCTCTTCTAACTAGATAGCCCGCTGGCCTAATCTCGCGAAAATGCCTTGCGTAGTCGACGGGCCTTCGCAACGGCTCTTGCAACGATCAAACTATTGCGAAAGGGTCTTTCGTGCTGCTTCCAAAATCACCTCGACCACCACTCCCGGCTCCGAATACATCGGGGTATGGTCCACACGATGCGACCGAACTGTTGCGCCCATGCGAGCCGCCATGAAATGTTGAGTTTTCGGATTGATCATCCGGTCTTCTTCTGCGATCAAAAACCACGACGGTTTTGATTTCCATAGCGGTGTTGGCGCGGGCTCTTGAATGCACTGAACCGCAATTGGCCGTTGCACAGCAGTGGCAATTCTCGCTTGATCGAGCGATGCCTTGTGGGCAAGCGCTCTCCGAAACGCATCGTCCGGCATCCATACCAAGCCATGCGAATCCGGAACCATCTTGGGCTGTTCCAGACTCGGTGTGTCACGATAGAACACCTTCGCTACAGTCTCGCCCTCATCGGGCGCGAGTGCTGCGATATAGACCAGAGAGTTGACTCGATCGTCCCGCACAGCAGCGATCACGGCGCCTGAATAAGCGTGCCCTACGAGGACTACGGGCCCGCTCGTCCGTTCTAGCGCCCAAGTCAAAGCGGCCGTGTCATTGCTTAAGGACGTGAGCGGGATCGGCGCGCAGATCACTTTGAGGCCGCGCTGCTCTAAAGGGAGTATGATGTTGCTCCAGCAATAGCCGTCCGCCCACGCTCCATGCACCAAAATTATCGTGGAGTTCTGAGGAAATTCGCTCGTTTTGGCCACGTGCCTAAGTGAGCTTGCCGTCGACGCATGCGCGGTGTCTCGCGCTCTCGCAGATTCACTGAAAGTGCTATCGAGTACGACGCCCAGAGATGCTGCTGCAAGCGCCCCGAGAAAGTTGCGACGCTCCATGTTTCTCTCCTCCTTGAGTCAACTCTTGATAGAAAAACGTGCACGCAACAAGCACCCCTATCTACCTCTCACCGAAGCGATCGCCGAGTTCGGAGCAACAGAACTCAGTCCGGAGCCACGCCTTCTGCGGCTAGCGGGCGTGATGCCACTCATTTCGATGAAGTCCTTCATAACGGAAGGTTCGGACTGCTGGAGTCCACTTCTGGCCGCGAGATCATCGGCGCCTTGATGTCGAGGAACTGGACCAGGTCCTTTGAAAAAATGAGGTCCAGCGTCCAATCGAAGGCAACGCGCAGCTTTTTTTCAAACCTCGGAAGTTTGCTGAGGTAGATCGTTCGCCACAGCCACCATGCGACAAACCCCGAGAAATTGATCCCCCAAATGTTGGCGACGCCGGTCCGTCGGCCAATCGCCGCAAGCTGACCGATCGTGGAGAAGGCAAACCGCTTGGTCTTTTTCGCCCGTAAGCTCGCGACAATGTTGTGAGCCACCACTTTGGCCTCGCGAAGCGCATGTTGTGCCGTTGGCGGGTGGAATCCACCCTTCCGCCGGTCTGGTATCGCAGCGCAATCCCCTAGCGCCCAGATGCCCGGTCGGCCTTGGACCTCGAGAAACTCCGTTACAAGCAAACGACCGCGTTCTTTTTCACATGGTATGGACTCGAGCAGAGGATTGGGAAAGGCACCCGCGGTCCAAACGAGAGTGTTGGTGTGAATTTCTGTTCCGTCACTAAGTTGCACGATGGTGCCAGAAAAGCTTTCGACCTTTGTGTTCAAGCGGATCTCCAGTTTGCGCCGCCTTAGCTTTCGTTCTGCGTATGCGCCCAACTGTGCCTTCAATTCGGGCAGGATGACCGGGCCGGAATGGACCAGGGCGACCCGCAACATGTCTTCGGTCAGGTTCGGGTAGGAGCGCAGAGCACTCCGAACAAAATCGTTGATTGCCGCCACCGTCTCAACCCCGGCAAATCCCCCGCCAGCAACGACAAACGTCACAAGTGGTCCTTTCACCTTGCAGCACTCGCTGTCGGCTTCTTCCAGGTGGGCGATCAAATGGTTTCGTAGCCGCATCGCATCGCTCAAGCTCTTCATCGTAAGCGCATGCTCCTGCAGGCCTGGAATGCCATAAAGATTTGTGACGCTGCCCAAACCTAAAACGAGGAAATCGAAGTCAAGCGTGTGCGGATGATGATCAAAACCGTGAGCGACACGGACATTTCCTTGTTCGAGATCGATCCGGTCAACCTCCCCAGCGAAGAATTGGACGCGTCGCAACAGCTTCCGAACCGGGTTCACTATTGTCGTGAGATCCAAGTCGCTGGCCGCCACTTCGTGTAACATCGGAGTGAACAGGAAGAAGTTCTCCCGATTTACGAGGGTGATCTCGACGGACGGATCCCGACCGAGACGCCTCTCCAACTCCATAGCAACCGTAAGCCCCGCAAAACCACCGCCAAGGATGAGGATTCGCATTGGCCGGGGGCTTTCCATGGATAGGATTTACCGTTGCACCTTCAGAGGCGTTCCTTCCATCGTTTTCTCTCTACTTCATGTTCACGCGCTCGCGTGTGTGGGAAGCTTGCGGCCCAGAAAATCACGGATCGCGGCAGCGATGTACGTTACGTGAGTTTCCAGCGCAAAGTGGCCGGTCTCGAGGAACTGCACCTCGGCGTCAGGTATATCCTTCCGATACGCTTCGGCTCCTGCGGGAATGAAGAAAGGATCGTTCTTGCCCCAGATCGCCAGCAAAGGCGGTTGCGACTTGCGCAAGTACTCCTGGAATTTCGGATAGAGCTTTACGTTCGAGGCATAATCCAAGAACAAATCGAGCTGAATCTCTTTGTTCCCCGGGCGTTCGAGGAGAGCCGCGTCAAGCGTGTACGACTCGGGAGGGATACTCTCTGGATTCGCTACGCCGTGGGTGTACTGCCAGCGCGTTCCGCCGTCTGTCAAAATGCTTTTGTGGAGGATGTCTCTATTCTCCGCTGTGGGTGCCGCCCAGTATTTTCGGATTGGATCCCAAGCATCACCAAGCCCTTCTTCATAAGCGTTCCCGTTTTGCGAAACAATCGCGGTTACCCGTTCGGGGTGCACCATCGCCAGACGAAAGCCTGTCGGTGCCCCGTAATCGAACACATAGATTGCGTAGTGGTCGACCTTGACCGCCCGCGTGAATGCCTCGATCGTGAGCGCCAATTGGTTAAAGGAGTACACGTATTTTCGTTCGTGCGGGACCTCGGTGAATCCGAAACCGGGAAGGTCCGGCGCGATCACACGGTAGTCACTGGCGAGGCGTGGAATGAGTTCGCGGAACATGAAAGACGAGGTTGGGAATCCGTGAAGCAAGAGAATTACAGGCGCGTTCGCTTCGCCCGCTGCGCGGTAAAACACCTGTACACCGTCGGCTTCCACCTTATGAATGGTTGTAATAGGCACGCTGAATCGACCAACGTCCTGGCTTGGCGCTGCGCGTTTTGTTGCTGTTTGTGACCTCGCTTCACGCACAAAGTTTCTCCTCACTTCTGTGTCTTTAGCGTAAGTGACGAACCGCTTAGAACTTTTCGAGCTTCGCTACGCCGAATACAGCATGAAATCGCTCGCAATAAATGACCACTGCGTCGTACTTGCTCAGGTCTGCCGAATCAGGGAGATCGTAGTTTTGGTCCCCTTGGTTTGCTTTCAACGGACCCAGTTCGACACTATTCAGTTTGCCCTTCACAACGTCTTGGTTCAGACTCTCGTCGGCGCTTTGAGCAAGCACCACATGGACGTCTGGACCGTTGGAGGTCATGAAATCAGTCAGCCTAAGGTCACGCTTGCCGTCTGGCGTTTGATAAACGGAAGCGCGCCCGCTCGTCGGATGCGCTCTACCGGCCAGCAGTCCCGTGTAAACAGGTTGAAGATCAGTGCTCGAGGCGAACGGCGCGGGCTCATTGACTTTCACGTTGACCCAGAGCTTTTCTGGACGAAACTCCCACCAGGCAACCACAAGGACGGGCACTCCTATGCCTGTGAGGATCCACTTCTTGCGTGAAAGCCACGAACGTATGCTGCCAGTCATGGTTTGCTCCTCTTCGAGACCTGAATCGGGCAGTTGCAGGCTGCCCGATTCGACCTGCGATGGCAGAGTCAGAACTTTTGCAGAGGTGCTGTACCGAAATTTGCATTAAAGCGTTCGCAGTAGATCGAAACCGTTTGGAATTTGGTGAGGTCCGTACCAGCCGGGATCTTATAGTTCTGGTCACCTTCATTCCCCTTGAGTTTTCCCAGTTCCACTCGTTCGGTCTTGCTTTTCAGGAAGTTAGCATCATCGTCGGCGTCCTTCGCTGCGATCAGAATCACATGGACATCGGGACCGTTGGAGGTCTTGAAATCCGTGAGACGAAGAACCAGCTTCCCGTTCGCCTCTCGATAAATGGTGGCACGGCCTGAAGTCTGGTGGACTTTGCCGTGGAAAGTTCCGGTCTCCAGAGTCTTGGCTTGGTTATCGTTCGTCGTGCCATCCTGTGCCGTCGCCGGGGGTTGCAATCCGAACGCGAGCGCCAGCATCGCAAATGCCAATACCACCTTCATCTTAGGAAGCATTGAGTTGTCTCCTTTAGTTCTTACCTTCTCCTGAACGCCTAGAGGCGCTGGTCTTTAACGCAGATGACATGCCAAAAAGACAAAGTTCACTCGAAGAGGTGTCATCCATTGCAAATGGTTGCGGCGCAGTAGATTGCGAGGAGGGGATCCCGACAAATCTCGAACCACGCCTGACGAATCTCTGACGGATTTCCGCCACTGACGGATTTTGGTCGCGCCTGTCGTCGCAACACCAGAATCGGTGATGCCGGGCGGGATTCGAGAAAGGCCAGCCGCGACAAAAGCGGCCGCGCGTGCCGCGAAGAATTTGACGCGCAAGAAAACTCACCCTCGTCACCGTGGCGCGTCCCTGCCCTTCTGAGACGCAGGAACCGCGCGGTTGCGAATGCGTTCTTCTAATAGCTGAGCTTCCGCCAGCAGCCAGTCCTCCTCGTGGTGTCCGTGTTCCGCGCCTCGTTGGAGATAAAGCTCGTACGCCCTCTTTTCTACTTCCTCGTGGCTGACGGCTTTGCTCTGATGTTCCGGCATTCTTCCCCCTCGTGTACCTTTTTAGGTCCATGGTGGCTGGAGAACCCTTCCATGAATTCGCGCAAGAGTGCGGGGCACTATTCGCTGGGATCCGTCCAGGTTTGGCAGTTGAAATGTCGCTGAGCACGCGAAGATTGACATTGGTGCCTTTCCTGGTTGTGGTGAGGGCAAGCGAGGTGCCAAGTAGGCAACGTTCGAATCAAACGGTTGGAGCGGATCTAAACTACTCTGCTGGCTGAAGATATACAGGTACGGATGGTAACCGAGATTTGCCGCGCCTGACGGACTTGCGACGGAGATCCGCCACTGACGAGGTCCCGTCGCAGGAAACCTCCCGATGCGCGGACAGACAACGCCGAGGTGAAGAAGTCAGTCGTCGCCAGCCCCCGCAGCGACGCTCCGTTGCTGTGGGGCCAAAGCGGGCCGGCTGATGCGAAGCTTCTTCATCCTGTAGAGCAGCGATGTTCGCTTCATGCCCAAGCGCTCGGCGGCGCCCGTCGGCCCGCCGATCACCCAGTTGCTCGCTTCCAGTGCACGAAGGATGTGATCCCGCTCCACTTCTGCGAGACCGTTCATCATGACATCGGTCTTCTTGGAACTCGGCAACGATTCGAGCTCGGAGGTTGGAGCGTGCAATATCGATCCTGGGGAGAGAATCACCGCGCGTTCAATGAAGTTTTGCAACTCACGGATGTTTCCCGGCCACTCGTATCGTACCAACGCGCGCATCGTCTCGGGAGGGATCGCGTCAATTCGTTTGTTCATACGTCGAGTGAAGAGCGCTGTGAAATGTTCCACTAATCGCGGAATGTCGTCGTTGCGCTGCCGCAAGGTCGGAACTTGAATCGGAAATACTTTCAAACGATAGTAAAGATCCTCGCGAAATTTCCCTTGCTTCACCATCGCTGGCAGATCACGATGCGTGGCTGCGATCAGCCGGACGTCCACTTTGTGGGTGCGGTTACTGCCGAGCCTCTCGAATTCCTGCTCCTGCAAAACGCGCAGCAGCTTTGCCTGAAGTTCGAGAGGGATGTCGCCAACCTCGTCAAGAAAAAGCGTGCCTTTGTCGGCGAGCTCGAAGCGCCCCGTTTTTTGAGCGATGGCACCAGTAAACGCTCCTTTTTCGTGACCGAACAGCTCACTTTCAAGAAGTCCCAGAGGTATCGCGGCGCAATTCAGTTTCACGAATGGTTTTTGGCTGCGAGTGCTTAGTTTGTGTATCGCACGCGCAACGAGCTCTTTGCCCGTTCCCGTCTCCCCTTGGATCAGCACGCTCGAATCCGTCGGTGCCACGACAGACGCTAGGCTCAAAGCGGTTTTCAACGCCGAGCTCTCTCCGACGATTTCACCAAACTCGGCATGAACTTCCTCCTCGAGATAGCGTCTTTGTTTCGTCTCGTGGTCTCTGTCTTTGATCGCCGTCTCATAGTCCAATGCGTTCTCAACAGCGATGGCCACTTGGCCGGCAACCTGTTCAAGAAAACGAATATCGTCTTTGGAAAAAGCGTTCTCGGACCGCTTTATCGCGGCCAGTACTCCGACCACGCCGTTTCGCCCGATAAGCGGGAGATCGCATCCCGACATCAAACCCTCCGCCATGGTCCGTTCAATGAAACGTCGGCCCACCTCACTGCCGTAACTTTCGGGATCATCCCGTACCTCTTCGAGGCTATTAAAGTACTGAGTCTTGCCGGTCCGGAAGGCCTTACCACAGGGCGCACCGCGGACTGGTATGGTTTCTCCGTCGCAGAGCGCACCTCGCGGCTCCGGGTTGTAAAGAATTGTGAGTCTCAATTGCTCGCTATCGTCGTCCGGTAGGAGCAAGGCACAAAAATCGGATCGCGTGACACTCAGCAGACCCTTCGAAAGCACCTCAACGAGTCCGCGAAAATCCAGCTTGGAGGTGGCGCTGTTGGTAATCTCCAGAAGCAACCGCAGCCGATCGCGCTCGCGCTGCAAGGCCTGTTCCTTGAGATGGCGCTCAATCGCAATGCCGGTGACGTGGCTGGCATTTTCAATCAGCTGCAAGTCCTTAGCGTCCGGACTGCGCGCTTCACGATAGAGCATGGCGAAGGTACCGAGAACCGTGCCTTCACTCGAGAACAGAGGCCGCGACCACACAGAGCGAATCCCGTAAGGTACCATCAGGTGGCGATAGTCATCCCAACTGGGCTCTGTAAGAATGTCGGTCACATATACCGGCTCTCTGCGGTAAACGGCGGTGCCGCAGGATGCGCCTTTCGGGCAGATTTTCGTTTGTCCCATGTGCTCGCTAAATCCAGGAAGAGTCGGTGCTGCAGCGCAATAGAGATAGTTTCCCTCTTCACCTGGCAGCCAGATCGTGCAAAACATTCCTTCAGCTTTCGATTCAACCAATTGGACAATGTGGGTTAGAACTTCGGATAGAGGAGAGCCGGCAAAAATCAGCTTCTGCAGCTTGAGCACAGACTCGACCGAAAAGAGACCCAACCCATCCTTCCTGGGTCCGCCGCGTGATAGGCCATGTGGGGGAGACTGTACCGTTCGATCCATCGTTACCGTCTTCACCTTTAGATTCGCCTACTCCATTCTTAGTTCCAGGACAGCGGGAACATGCACGGCGCGAGCGGAAACTTCTGCCGTTCCAACGACGGGTTGAGGGTACATCAACCGCGGGGCTGTTGTTTAATGGTTTATTTTCCGTCCAGGAACTCGCCCGAAGGTTTCTGACTAGCGGTGAAGGGGCAGGCATTCGGCTGTGCCCGCCGATGGAAAGGCCAAGTCGGCCAAAACGAACTTCCTGAAGCTCGACAGCTGCAACGCCGGCGATTGGTCGGCAAACCGGAAGTTATTTTTCTTGCTTGGTTTAAGGCCTCTTCTTGCCCCCTTAATGCACGTGAAGCTGCGGAGGATCCGCGACCGCTTCGATGAAAGCGCCTTTCCCGCCACTACCTTAGTTATCGAGGAATCTCATGACCTGCTCATTCCCCGATTGTTCCCCGGTCGATTCGTCTCAAAAATCCGGTTTTCTTCGTCAAAACACTGTCCGACGAGAGACTGGGCACATTGGCAAAGCTGTACGCATCGGCATCACGCGTGAGGTGGGCGGGCGTCTGCGTTCTTTTTGAAAAGGGCAGCCCGTTCGTTAGCGGCCCCTCAACGAGATAAGAAGTCGTTAGGCTTGCCTCGAGGCGCCCGAAGTCAGACTTGTGCTTGTGGCTAACTTTCGGCACGCGACTGCGGAGGATGCAGCATGATTCAGCGTCTGGTCGGCTGACGAGTGTCGAGCAACTCGCGAATCTTGCGCGCAAGCCTAACAGTAAACACGACCTCGTAATCCGATCCCTCGAAGGCACTTCTTCCAAGCCCATGTTTGAATCTCTGCGCAGTTGGGAATTACTTCTTCCCAGTCTTCGCGCCAAATTAAGACAGGAATTTGGATGGAATCCCTCTGTGAGTATGCTAATGCCACTAGAGCAGCATCTTCGTAATGTTGTCCGTGGAAGCAGCAACGAGGCATGTTCTTGCATTCATGTGCTTTCGACTACCAATCACACGGTTGTCATCCATTAGACATATGGCCGAAACATTCAAGAAGTACTATGCGTCGTTTTGTCCAGGATTCACGGGAGGGCCTTCTATATCGACATCGCTCATTGAGGCATTCGTTTCAAAGCTGACGTTTGCAGTCGGGATGAGAATCGCATGAACCGGAGGGAGTTTGTGCGGCTTGGATGCGCTACCGTGATCGCGGCAGGCGCAGGCAAGCTACGGCCCGCGCTCGCGCCGTCTCTAGCGGTCCAGGTTCCGGAGTCGCCGCCGCATCTCATGTCGACGTTGGAACCTAGGGCCACCGGGCGCGCGGCGGATTTCACTCTGCGAATCGCACCGACGACGGTCGAGCTGAGCCCCCAGGTTGTCATCAGCACGATCGGCTACAGCAATAAAGTCCCCGGTCCGCTCATGCGGGTGCGCGAGGGCCAGCGCGTTATGGTGGAAGTTCTGAACGACACGGACGTTCCGGAATACGTGCATTGGCACGGCCTGTTAGTTCCGTCGAATGTGGATGGGGCGGAAGAAGAAGGCACGCCGCCGGTCCCGCCCCACGGCCGGCGGCGCTATCAATTCGTGGCCAGGCCGGCAGGTTCGCGATGGTACCACTCGCACACCGCAGCCATGATGGATCTACATCGGGGCTCCTACACCGGCCAATTCGGTTTTCTCATGATCGATTCCGCGAATGACCCGGGGCTCTACGACCAGGAAGTCTTTCTCGCGCTGCGTGAATGGGAATACTTTCTAACCACGATGGACCAAGACGAGGGGCCGGCGGATCCCAACGATCCGATGCCTGAGAAACCCGCCACTCCAGACCCGCGTCCGAACGGACTCGAGGTCGGCGCTCCTCTTTATTCTATCAACGACAAGATGCTCGGCGCCGGGGATCCCCTCCGCGTGCGGTTTGGTCAGCGCATCCTGATGCACCTGCTCAACGCCAGCGCTTCGCAAATTCATCGCATAGGTCTGTTCGGCCACCACTTTCAGGTGATCGCTCTCGACGGTAATTCCGTGCCCACACCTCAGCGGGTCGACCTGATTGAGATCGCCCCAGGTGAGCGCGTGGATGCGATCGTGGAGATGAATCTTCCGGGAGTTTGGATATTAGGAGAGCTGCGGGATGCCGCGCGGCAATCCGGCATGGGCATCGTGGTGGAGTATGCCAATCAGGTACAACCACGCCCGCAATGGCTTCCGCCTGCGAACGCGCGCTGGGACTACACCATCTTTGGCAAGCCCGCTGTGCATCCCCTGCCAGATCAGACCATTGACATGGTCTTTGAAAAAGTACCGGGCGGACCGCACGGGATCAATCACTGGCTCGTGAACGGCAAGGAATATCCGCATGAACGGGAATTCGCGTTACGGCAGGGAAGGCGCTATCGGCTGGTGTTTCACAATCGCAGCGATGATTCTCACCCGCTGCACATGCACCGGCACCTGTTCGAACTTGTCGAGCTCAACGGCAAGCCAACTGCCGGCATCAAGAAAGATACGGTGATCGTGCCCGCGTTTGGACGCGCAGCGGTTGATCTGGTCGCCGACCAGCCGGGCCTCACGCTGTTTCACTGCCATATCCAGCAGCACATGGACTATGGGTTTATGGCGCTATTCCGCTACGCCTGAGCACCCGCACTCCGTACAAATTGGTGATCCAGCTATTCAGAGAAGCCACGAGTTGTGTATCCGTGTGCTCGGTAGGCTCAAAGACATTCTGTTTTGCTGATGGTTTGAACGGCCTCCGCAATAATCCGTGTCACATTTTTTTCACGCATTCGACATATATCCGAAATACTGAAGGAATAAATCAAGCCCTTTAGCAAATATCCAACCTCGAGTACGAATGGGAGGAACTGCATGAAGATGATCGGAGGAAGATTCCGAGCGGCAGCGCTCATGGGAGCGGTCGCCTCGGCGTTGGCACTCGCAGCTGGTGCACAGGCACAGAGTCAAAACTCACAGGGTCAAAACTTCCACGGCACTTCGAATTCCAACGACAATACCTGGCCTTACGCAAAGACGGGACGCTCGCCCGTGCTGGCAGTGGTTGGCGACGTCGCCTGCCAGCCAGGCGAAGTGGAGAACGGTGCGATCGTGGAGCCGCCAGGTGAGGCCAAGGATGAGCTCTGCAGCAACCCCAAGGCTCCCTACACCAGCACCTCGCTGTGGCAATCTCAGGAAGCCACTGCGAATCAGATTGAGAACATGAAGCCTGACCTCGTCGCGCTCCTCGGTGATCTGCAGTACCAGGTAGGCCAATATTCGGACTTTGAGGGCTCGTACGACTTGACGTATGGCGCCTTCAAATTCATCACGCGGCCAGCGCCCGGCAATCACGAGTTTTATGACGAGCATAGCGAGACCGGCGTTGCCGGCTACGGCTACTTCTCCTACTTCAACGGTTTCCAGGTCAATACCTCAGGGGCTAGCGTGGGCAGCCCGATCACCACTACGCTCGCCGACCCGTGCCCGTCATCGATGACCGGCTGCGGCTATCCGGGCGCTACCACTCCCAACCCCCAGCCGATACCGCGGTCTGACGGACAGGCGGGGCACTTCGAACAGTCGGGTGGAGTCGGAACCACATCACCACCGGGGGGCCAAGTCGGCGTCGCAGATGGCTGGTATTCCTACAATCTCGGCTCCTGGCACCTTATTTCGCTCAATATCGAGTGCGAGACGCAGCCGGGCGGCTGTTCGGACACAGGCTCCTGGTTTGCCGCCGAACTCGCTTGGCTCAAAAACGATCTCGCCGCCAATCATTCCGCGTGCACCCTCGCCTACTGGCACCAGCCCACGTTCAGCGCCGCCAACGGCATCACCGAAGAGGGCATTACCGCTCAGGCTTTTTGGCAGCTACTCTACCAGTATCATGCCGACTTGGTGCTGAACGGACACGACCACCTCTATGCCCGGTACCGCCCGCTTGACGCCTCCGGGAATTACGATCCAAAGAACGGCATCCGCGAATTCATCGTCGGCACCGGCGGCGAGACACTCGATACACTCGTCACGGCCACGGTGACCAGCGGCGCATCCGAAACAAACATGGAGGATCCCGACGGTCGCACCAACTTCAACGCATTGAATCTCGAAACCGGAACCGGCTTCTACTGGGGTGTGATGGCCCTGACGCTCAATCCGGACGGCTACGCCTGGAATTTCCAGTCGGCGCTGGAAGCTCCTCTATCAGGTGCGCCTGCTTCGCCTGCTTTCAGCGACACCGGCGTGGGCGTCTGCCACGGTTCGTTCAACAGGTGGTAACCAGGTCGTCTTCGCCATGCTGTCTTTGAGGTGTCGTTTGGCAACGCATTCCCCATCCTTCGCAAGAAGTCGCCAAGGGTGGGGAATCTCCCCTTGCCTCGCTCTTGGCCCCTGTTCGTAGCTTTCGCTCATTTCCCCTGCCCGCGCCCAATGGTCTTTTACATTCTCGTATGAGGAACCATAGTAGAGTAAAGGGTCCTCACCTAAGGAAGCGTTCCGGAGGTAGACATCCGATGGGTGAGAACCAGAATCAACCCTATCGACTCTGGTCCAACAGGTCTTACACGTCGATCTTCGAGGATTGCGAGTGATTTCGGGTGATTCCCATCGCCGAGAGATCGTCCTGGAATCCATATTTGTTTTTTTGCTGATAGCGGCAGCATTCGTATTGCGTCTCTGGGGGCTGTCGAAAATGCACTTCTGGGATGAGGCTGTTTACCTCCAGAACGCTCAGGTCATTTGCTGCGGCAAAGCCAACTATTCCGAACTGGACAGCCGGCCTCCCTTGCTCTCGGTCATCTTTGCCGCGGTATTTTTGCTGTGGCACCAACTGTATGCCGCCAGCATTGCCACTGCCTTGCTGAACGCGCTCGCTCCGGCGTTTCTGTACGTTAGCGGCCGCATGATTGCAGGGCGGATCCCCGCCGCCATCGCGTCGCTGCTACTTGCCTTCTCGCCGTTCTTCGTGGGCGTCTTTCCAACCGGGTTCGTGAGCGCCGACACCGGCAACAGTTTGCTGTCCGATAGCCCCGCCCTCACGTTGCTCGTGCTGTCGTTCTGGCTTCTTCTCCGCGCCCTCCGCAAGCAGACCGACCTTCGATTTGCATGTGCTGGGTTCGTCTTCGCTCTGGCCGTGCTGATGCGCTTTGCTTCATTGCCGAGTGTCGCCGTGCTTTCGCTTCTCGTCCTTGCTGCGGACCGGCGGTGGAGAGCCGTCGCGGTGTGCGGCGCTGGATTCGCTGCGGGCATTGGCCCGTACTTGTGCTGGTCACGCTTCCGTTACGGCGGCTTTTTCAGAACTCTCCGCAACGGCTGGGGCAACGTCCGAGGCCCAGGAGAATCGCCCGTCTTTTATTTGAAGAATCTTGGCAACATTTTTTGCTGGATCACACTCGCTGGGCTGGCGTTGTGGATCTGCGGATGGGCTTGGGAGAACTGGAAGCAGAAAGACGGAGACCATTGCGCAACCGAGGCCGAGCCCACAGTAGAAAGACCGTCACGCACATTCGAAGGCTTCCTGTGGCTCTGGGCGGGGATCCTGCTTCTCTTTTTCAGTGCATTGCATCATAAAGAGCCGCGCTACGTCATTCCCGTGGCACCGCCGTTGTTTCTGCTAGCCGGTATTGGACTGAGCTTGCTGACGAAGGGCCGCCAAAAAGGCGTTCGAGTTGCTGGAACCGTCTTCCTCGTTGGAGCACTCGCCTACACGTTTCTGCCCCTGCGCGAGCGCTTCGGATTGCCCTTCGTTTATGACGGAGTTTCAGAGGAAATGCAGGTTTCGGATTTCTTGACTCACAACGTCCCGCCCACCACTGTGCTGTATTCAAATTTCAATTATCCAGTGTTCGCCTACTACACGAATTTGCAGGTCCATCGTCTGCCGGAGAGCGGTCCTGCTTTGTACGACGCGCTCGACCGTCTGCCTGGTGACGGAATTCTGATCGCCTACAAGGAGAGCGACCTGATTGCAGATCCGCGCCTGAACTGGCTCGACTCAGACCCACACTTTCGGCGCTTTCGGGAATTTCCCTCGCTGATCCTGTACAAGTACCGCGCCGACGCCGGGAGATGAACATTTCAGTAGCAACTCCGCTCACTGTCGCGCTCCTTACATCTGTCCTGGCGGCGAAATCGGGACTGCGGGAATCGGCTTGAGAGGCGCCGGCGCGACCTTATTCTCAAGGAGCGTTTGGTAGAACGCGGGCAGAATATTTTCCATCAGGTCATCCAGGTCACCAACAAATTTAGATAGGTCTTCTCGGGCTTCACGAGCCTGACGCAGCTGCATCTCGGTCGGAAGAGATGTTGAATCCATGATCTCGCTCTTCAAGCTGCCAATCTCCCTGAGCAGCGGCCGCTCTCCGGGGGATGGGAACCCTCCAGGACCGGCCTGGTCAGGTTGGCCGCCGAGTCGTATGCCAAGCTGCTTAGCCAGTTCACTGGTGCGCTTTTGAAGATTATCGGCGGAGGATTTGAGCGCAGAGGGTGGGTTGCTGGCTTGCTTCAGCAACTGCTGAATGCTGCGTATTTGCGCGTCGACCTCGCGCAAGTCCGAAGCAGCCAAGTTCGCCGTGCCCTGCAGTTCATGTAGGGAGAGGGCCGTGTCGTGCGCGGTCTTTCGATCGGCTTCGCTGATGGGAATCAGCGGATCGCCACCGACTTGCACGGGGTGCGTCGCGACGTCATGCCCGTTTACGGTAAGGGTCACTTGATATACGCCCGGAAGGACGAATGGGCCTTGAAGGCCCCCACCACCAAAGCCGCCACTCGGCCCGCGGGCCGCGTCGTTGCGAGGCGGCTCGAGCGGCTGATGACGGAGATCCCAGTAAACGCGATCGATGCCGACATGGCTGTAATTCTTTAAATCATCGTTCGAGAAGCGGCGCACGATCGCACCGCTCGCGTCGCGGACGGCGAGTTCGATCTGCTTCGGCGGCTGGTCCAAATAATATGTAATGGCCGCGCCGAATTCCGGATTCTGTCCCCAGAACACGCGATCGCCGGGATAATTCGCGCGGTCGTCAGAAGGATTGAATTGTGAAGCAGGCCGAATATCGAACAGGTACGCAGAGCTCTTGATGGCTTCGGCAAGGCGCTGGATCGGCGTGATGTCGTCGAGGATCCAGATGCTGCGCCCGTGCGTCGCTAGCAGCATATCGTCGTCGCGCGGCTGGATGGTGATTTCGTCGATGGGCACGGTCGGGAGGTTGCTGTGGAAGGGTATCCAATCGCGCCCTCGGTCCAAGGACACAAATAATCCGAACTCGGTTCCGAGGTAGAGCACGTCGGGATTCTTCGGGTCTTCTGTCAGGCAGTCGACGGTTTGATTGGGGGGCAGAGTCGAGGTGATTCGCGTCCACTTCTTTCCGTAATCGGTGGTGAAGTAGACGTAGGGCGTGAAGTCGTCGGCACGATGATTGTTGAACGCCGCATAGGCGGTGGCTTCGTCGAATGCCGAGGGGACGAGCGCGCTCACCGCCGCGCCTGCCGGCAAACCGGGAAACTTCCCAGTCAAGTTCTCCCAGGTCTTTCCGCCGTCGGGCGAGAGATGCACGAGACCATCGTCGGAGCCGGCGTAGTATAGCTCAGCTTTTTTCGGCGATTCGACGAACACAACGATCGTTGGATAGGCAGAAACACCGTCGTCTTTGGAAAGCTTGATATCCTTGCCGGAGACACCCATCAGCGTGAGTGTGTCGCGATCGGCTTTGCTGGTCAGATCGGGGCTGATCGTGGCCCACGTTTGACCGCGATCGGTCGACTTGAACACTACGTTCGCCGCGGTGAAGACAATGTTCGGATCGTGCGGCGAGAGGACCAGAGGTGAGTTCCAGGCCCAGCGGAATGGCGGCTCATTTTTCGCCCCCTCCGG
>JASHQB010000236.1 GCA_030037775.1 Candidatus Acidiferrales bacterium | reverse complement strand
GGATATGCGTTCGGCGTGAGCAGCAGTACCGCCCCAAAAATCAAAAACGCCGCACGTTCCGGTTCGAGCCGCCGCGCCGCCGCCCACAGCGCCATTCCCACCACAATTCCTTCCCCAATTCCCAGCGCAATCTCGGCGTGTCCGCTGAACATCCGCAGCAAGGTAAACAGGCTCGCATTATTGTCCTGCCAGTGCGCCGTGAAATACGCCAGCGTCGCCGGAATGTGCGGCAACGCCGCGCGATACGGCCAAAAGCACGCCAGCGCCAGCGCCGCCGACCCCGCTCCCGCCGCCCACGATCGCACCGTGCGCGGCCAGCCCGCCCGCCCCAGCCACAGCGGAAACAGCGTCACCGCAAACACCTTCAGCAGCGCCGACGCCGCCAGCAGAATCGTTGACACGCCCGCGCGCGACCGTATAATCAGGAGGGCTCCGAGCAACGCGGCGATAGCCAGCGCGTCGCTGTGCCCGGTTCCAGCAAACTCAACAATTACGAGTGGATTCCAAGCGTAAACCGCCAGCCGGAAGTCCCGATGCGAGGAATTCCGCAGGCACGCGGCAAGCAGCAGGACCGCCAGCAGGTCCGCAAGGAAGAACGGCAACTTGAAGGCAACCGTGCCCGGCAAGCAGCGCGCCGCGGCGCGGAAAAGTAGTTCGGCGAGCGGCGGATAAATATTCGGCATGTCGTGCGCCGGCAGCGGGTGTCCCGTGGGCGTAACCCGCGAGCCCAGCGCAAGGGTATCCGGGCTCGCAATATACGGATTCTGGCCGGCCAGCTGTATTTGGCCGTCCCAGTGGTAGCGGTAAGGATCGCCGGAGAGCGTCGGCGCGAGCGGCAGCAGCGTGAGGCGAAACAAAACCGCGCCCGCCAGCACGATCCACAGCGTGGCGCGTTTCGCGCCTGACGGGTTTGCTTGTGGATGTCCGGGCATGCGCTCGAGCGCGTACAGAACAACGAAATACACGATGCCCGCGCCTAGCCCAATGGTGATTGTCCCGATGACGTGCCGTTCCAGGTCTTTGAAGTGGTACAGCGTGGCAAAAAGGCCTTCGAGAATCACAATGCCGATGAAGGCGGCAACAATTTGAATCCGGCCAGTGCGCGGCTCTATATTCGCTGCGCCGGAGCGCGATTCGCTGTTCATAAGAGGACGGACACGAAGTGAATTGCCAACTGATCCTGGCGGCGCTTTACTCGGCCGCGACCAACCCGCTGACATCCTATCTTCGCA
Source organism: Candidatus Acidiferrales bacterium (assembly GCA_030037775.1). Classification (GTDB taxonomy): domain Bacteria; phylum Acidobacteriota; class Terriglobia; order Acidiferrales; family UBA7541; genus DAHUXN01. Next base: position 10,070 of record JASHQB010000236.1, on the reverse strand, counting down.
AGCTCCGTGACCACACTTTCAGCGGAATTTATCAAGCCAATGCCTTCGACATGGCCATGATGATTCCGTATTTCGTCGTCTTGGTCATACTCGCGGCCTACGGAATTTATCGCTACGTTCTCGTCTACAATTTCTATCGCTACCGCGGCAACGTCCCTGGCCCGCCACCCTCCATCTCCGAGTGGCCAAAGGTTACCATACAGCTCCCCATCTTCAACGAGCGCTACGTCGTCGAGCGCCTCGTCGAATGCGTCGCGCAGTTCGATTATCCCCGCGACAAACTCGAAATCCAGCTCCTCGACGACTCCACCGACGAAACCCAGGCCGTCGCCCGCGCCTGCGTTGAACGCCAGCAGAGCCTGGGCGTTCCCATTCACTACATTCATCGCGACAATCGCGAAGGATACAAAGCCGGCGCTCTGCAGGAGGGCCTGAAAACCGCCACCGGCGAACTCGTCGCCATCTTCGATGCCGACTTTCTCCCGCCCGCCGATTTTCTCCGCCGCACCGTGCCCTACTTTGTCGACTCCAAGCTCGCCATGGCCCAAACGCGCTGGAGCTACATCAATCGCGACTACTCCGCGCTCACGGAAGCAGAAGCGATTCTCCTCGATGGCCACTTCGTCATCGAGCATGGCGCGCGTTCCCGCTGTGGTTCGTTTTTCAACTTCAACGGCACCGGCGGCATCTGGCGCCGCTCCGCCATTGAAGACGCCGGCGGCTGGCAGCACGACACCCTCACCGAAGACACGGATCTCTCCTACCGCGCCCAGCTTCGCGGCTGGAAATTCATCTATCTTCCTGACGTCGATTGCCCTTCCGAACTTCCCGTCGAAATGAACGCCTTCAAATCCCAGCAAGCGCGCTGGGCCAAGGGCCTGATGCAAACCGCCATCAAAATTCTCCCGCGCGTCCTGCGCTCCGGCGAGCCCGGCTACGTCAAAGGCGAAGCCTTTTTCCACCTCACCGCGAACATCAGCTATCCGCTGATGGTTTTGCTCTCGGTCATTCTCCTACCCGCGATGATCGTACGCTTCTATCAGGGCTGGTTTCAGATGATGCTCATCGACCTGCCGCTCTTCCTCGCCTCCACCTGCTCCATTTCCAGTTTCTATCTCGCCGCGCAGCGCGTCCTTTACCCCAAAACCTGGTGGCGCTCGATCGCCTATCTACCCTTCGTCATGGCTCTCGGCATCGGCATTTCCGTGCGCAACGCTGTCGCCGTCATCGAAGCGCTCGCTGGAAAACAATCCGAATTTGTGCGCACCCCAAAATATCGCATCGAAGCGCAAGGCCAGGAGCACGGCGCCTGGCTCAAGCGCAAATATCGTAAGCGCGCTGGTTGGATCCCCTATGCCGAAGTCCTCCTCGGAATCTATTTTGCCGCCACTGTGGTCTACGCCATTCAAAACGAAAACTACCTCACGATTCCATTCCTGCTGCTTTTTGTCTGGGGCTATCTCTACACCGGCATCATGTCGCTTGCGCAAGGCTTCATCGAACGCCTCCGCTTCGGCCGCGCCGTCGAAGCCCCCGAACCTCGCCCCGCCGCCACCGGCGTCCCCGGCTTCTAGCACCCATATGAAATCCACACACGCAGTATCGACTCGAAGGAGCCGGTCGCTCGTTAAGAATGAACTCGTCGCCTTGATCGTTGCGCTGCTCCTGACAGCGGTAGCTTCCGGCCAACAGAAACAATCGCCGTCCGCCACGGCTGCGATGACGAAGCAGTCCGAAGGTGTTCCTTGCTTATTCGATCCTCAGCTTGGTGACGTTCCCCACTGCCTATATAAGAACTCGCAATCCGAACTCTTCATCTCGCCGGCATTCCTGAGGGACCTTTCATTCGATCGGAACGGGCTGGCCGCCGTGCGCGCCCTTCCCGAAGGGTGGATGTATGCCAACCGTCAAGGCAAAGTCGTAATCGCCGGAGTAGCTGAATCCGACAACTGGGCTGATTCATTCCATGACGGCCTCGTTCGGGTTTTTAGAGACGGCAAGTATGGCTTCGCAAACCGCAAAGGAAAGATCGTGATCGCTCCGGTTTATGATGGCGCTCTTAACTTTCAGAACGGAATCACTTCAGTCTGCCAGGGCTGCCAGAACAAATGCGTCGATGCTCACTGCGAATACCACTCCTTTGTTGGCGGCCGCTGGTTCCAACTCAATACGAAAGGGAACAAAGTTATCGTGCTCCATTGATCGCCAACGACTCGATCTGAAATCTGAAATCGTTTCAAGTGCGTCCTTCCTATCGCGCGCCTCACCCGCCTGTCCTGGTCGTGGCGAAGGGCGCGAAGTATCGCCTTTCCTCGCCACTCGCCACTAGCCACTCAGCACTGCTTTCGCTATAATTGAACCTCAATTTACGATTCGCGGGACAAGCTTCCACACGCTTCGACAAGCAGGAAGTTCCCAATGAGAATCAGGAGCCGTCCATGGTCAAAGCGACACAACTGCGCCCCGGCATGATCATCCAGCACGAAGGCGACCTCTACACCGTTTTCAGCGTCGAGCACCGCACCCCCGGCAACAAGCGCGGCTCCATGCAGACCAAAATGCGCAATCTCCGCTCCGGCGCCATCATCGACTACCGCTTCCGCGCTGAGGATTTCGTCGAGCGCGCCATCATGGACGAAGTCGAATTCGAATTCCTCTATAGCGACAACGCCGGCTACCACTTCATGAATTCGCAGACCTACGAGCAGATCGCCTTGACCAAAGATACTCTCGGCGACACTACCGACTACCTCATCCCCAATCTTCCCGTCAGCATCGAATTCTACGAAGGCAAGCCGATGGGCGTCCTGCTTCCCGACACCGTCGACCTTACCGTCACCGCCACCGAGCCTACGCTGCAAAAGGCCACCGCCAGCGCCGTGATGAAACCCGCCACGCTCGAGACCGGCCTGGTCATCAACGTCCCGCCCTTCGTCAACAACGGCGACAAAGTCAAAGTCGACACCTCCGAAGGCCGCTACATCCAGCGCGTCTGACACAACGGGCCGGGCGGCTCATTTTCTTAGCCACGTGCTTGAGCTTCGGCACCGCAAGGCCCTCAAATCCATTAGGCGTCGGGCAAATCTTGCTGGGAATCGCGCAAAAGGGCCACTCCTGGCCCTTTTGCAAGCAAACAATCTGGCGATTGCTCTTCGGTAATCAGCGCAAGGCTGCGGAAGTTTTCTTTGTGAAGATGCGATGGAAGATTGCGTCCACGGATTTCAGTTGCCGCTGCAAGTCAAACGTGTGTTCCAGTTTTCTCGCGTCGAGGAACTTCGCGATGTTCGGATCGTTGGCCACGCGCTCGCGAAAGCTTGTTTCCGACTCCCAGGCCTCCATCGCGTGCGCCTGCACCCATTTGTACGCGTCCTCGCGCGCTGCGCCGTTTTCCACCAAGTCCTGCAAAAGCTGGCCGGAAAAAACCAGGCCCTGGGTGGAATCCAAATTTCTGCGCATGCGCTCCGGAAACACTTTCATCTTATCGACGATTGCGCTCATGCGATTGAGCATGTAGTCCACCAGCGTGGTGGAGTCGGGCAAAATGACGCGCTCGACGGAGCTGTGTGAAATATCACGCTCGTGCCACAGCGCAACATTTTCGAGCGCGGCCAGAGAATTGGAACGCACCACGCGCGCGAGTCCCGCAATTTGCTCGCAGCCGACGGGATTGCGTTTGTGCGGCATCGCCGAACTGCCGCGCTGTCCGCCGTCGAATGGCTCTTCCGCTTCGCGCACTTCGGTGCGCTGTAGATGGCGAATTTCGACGGCGATTCGTTCGAGCGACGCAGCAATGATGGCGAGCGCAGTCAAGTAATGCGCGTGGCGGTCGCGCTCGATCACCTGCGAAGAAACCGGAGCTACCACGAGGCCGAGACGCTCGCAAATCTTCTGCTCGATTCCCGGCCCGAGATGCGCGCACGTGCCCACGGCGCCGGCGATTTTGCCAACGGCCATTTCTTTCGCCGCTTCGCGAAAGCGCGTGATGTCGCGGCGGTTTTCGTCGTACCAGTTGGCGATTTTCAGGCCGAAGGTGATCGGCTCGGCGTGCACGCCATGGGTGCGTCCGATTTCGGGAGTGTCTTTGAATTCCCAGGCGCGGCGTTCGAGAATCTCTGCGAATTTCTCGAGGCCTGCGGCGATCTGTTCGGAGGCGTCGCGAACCAGCAGCGCTTGTGCGGTGTCGACGACATCGTTGGAAGTGAGACCGTAGTGCAGCCAACGAGCGGCATCGGGGTTACCGACGGATTCGCCGACGGCCACGGTGAAAGCGATTACGTCGTGGCGGACACGCGATTCGATCTCGAGAATCTTCGTGACGTCGATGCGCGAACGTTCGCGCAGGCGCGCCGCCGCTTCGTGCGGCACGACTCCGGCTTCGGCGAGAACGTCCGCCGCGGCCAATTCCACGTCGAGCCATTTCTGAAAACGGTTTTCATCGCTCCAGATGCGACGCATCTCGGGGCGCGTGTAGCGATTAATCAAGACGGTCTCCCAGCGCGGCCCCCAAAAACCTTGCAAAGGGCACGCGATAGCAAATCAAAATAAATGGGGAATTTCCCTGCTCTATGATACCCGAAGTCGCACGCGAACCGAGAACGAAAGCACGAGTACATGCATTTCACAGGACAGTAATCAACGTGAGGAGAAGACCAACCGGAAGTGAAGCGGCGGCATCTGCGTCTTGCGCGCGCCTGCGCTCAGTGCGGCGAAAAAAGAGGGCGCGACTTTGCGTCGCGCCGGTCCATCTGTCTCAAATGTTTTCTATGCGGGGCGGAGGCGGCGGCGAAACGGAACGATACGCTCTTCTAAATCTTGCGGTTCGCGGCGCGGTTTGCTGCATTTGTGCGGAGGCTGGGCGGGACTCTGCGGCGGTGCAGCGACTTGAGCAGCAGATTCCGGAACGGCAAAGCCACTGGCAAGCTGTGAGCCGTTGAGCATGGGTTGCGCCTTTTGAATCAAGTCCCACCGGCTGCCGACGCCGAATTTAGCAAGCAAAGAGGAAACGTGAAATTTGACGGTGCGAACGGAAATCCTCAGGCGATCGGCAATTTCCTTGTTGAGCCGGTGATGCAGCAATTCTTTGAGGACTTCGCCTTCGCGCGGACTGAGATTGACGGAGCAGGAAAGAGTTCGTCCCAAGTGAAGAAGCTCGTCGGCGTGTTTCTTGATGCGTTCGATGGTGGCGCTCTTGGCGGGAACGAGTACGGCGTAGTCCGCGGGTGAATCCCCACGAACCATGCAGCCGAGCGCGAGAAGGCTGGCCGCGCGGCTGAAGGCAGCTTCGGCGTCACCATCCATTTCTACTTTGAAACGTGGCGCGCCAGTACTTTTCTCGCAGAAGACGAGCGCGTCGGCAGGGGACGGTCCTTTTTCCTGTTTGTCCTCTCTATTCGCAAAAAGGCGGTCAAACCTCTTGTTGGCTTTTTTTAGAATGGCTGCACCCCTAATTAAAAGTGTGAACCAGGGGCCCGCAGGAAATCGCGATAGCAGTTCTCCTCCGAGTCAGCACCTAGCGTCCATGAGCAGAAACTAACGTCAGACGCGGCTGTTTCGCGGCCCCAAGGCCACAAGGAATGCACATCGTTGGCCGTTGCAAAAATGAAATTTTAAGGGTACTAGTATCAGGATTTTACCTACATGCTGTAAGGAATGGATAACCTCCGGTTCGGGACGAATTTTCCCGATACGGGTAATTTTTTCGAGCCCGAAGTAGTTCTGATAATACTAAGTCTATAAAAACTACAGAGTTAGTGGCCCAAGAGGGATGCGCTGAGAAGCGACCAGAAGCTCGCCCTGAAACGGGACACCGGAGGAGCGACGCTGGAGAGCCTCGCTGGCGGACAGGTGAACCACATCGGGATTGTTGTTCGTTTCGGAAACGTGGGCAAGGATCAAAAAGCGGGCGCGACCGTCAAAAGCGTCGCCGTCGGCCAGGTATTCACTGACGATATGATTGGAGAGATGGCCGGTGCGGCTCATGACGCGTTGCTTAACATACCAGGGGTAAGGGCCAACTTTGAGCATCTCCAGGTCGTGATTGGACTCAAGAATGAGGCAATCCGTATCGCGCAAATGGAATTTGACGAGCTCGGTGAGGTAGCCGAGGTCGGTAACGATGGCGACTTTGGCACCGTTGGCGCGAAAGGTGTAGCCGACGGGATCGGCGGCGTCGTGCGGGACAGCGAAGGGAGAAACTTCGATGTCGCCAATGGTGAATTTTTCGCCGGCGCGGACATGTTCGACGCGATCGAGTTTTTTGGTGGACGCCTCGGGCAAAACGCGAAGAATTTCGGCGTAGGTTCCTTCGGTGAGATAGGCGGTGGCACGCCAGTGAGCGAGAAGCTGAGGAAGGCCGCTCGAGTGGTCGGTGTGTTCGTGAGAGATGAGAATGCCATCAACGCATTCGGGAGATTTCTCGAGGGCAGCGAGGCGGCGAAAAGTTTCTTTGCGGCCGAGGCCAGCGTCGACCAAGAGGCAGGTGCGCTCGGTTTCAAGCAATGTGGCATTGCCCGAACTGCCCGAGGCCAAGATGGATACTCGAAAGCTGATAGACCCTCGCGAGCCGCGCGTTGCGATCGATGGTCGGCGCAGCTTGCGATGCATGATGACAAAGGGGAGAAAGTTCGTCAACGGGATAGAGCAGAAAAATGCGAGAAAGTGACGACGCGGCGCAAGAATCGGGGCTTCAGCAGGCGAGGTGGGCGGCCTGGAGTTGGAAGCCGTTGAGATTGCCGAGGATGGCGGCAGCGGTGCGGGAGGGCTGGAACATTTCGCGCGCCAGCTGCTGAATTTCGTCGGCGGTGACGGCTTCCATGGCAGCGATGCGCTCCTCGGGCGAAGTGTAGCGGCCGAAATAGAGAAATTGGCGGGCGAGATCGGACATGCGCGAGCCGGTAGATTCGAGAGAGAGAAGCGTACCGCCTTTGAGATTGGCTTTGCAGCGGCGCAGCTCTTCCGCGGTGACGCCGTTTTCCTTCAAATCGCGCAATTCCTTGGTGACAGAGTTGATAAGACGCTCGGCGGTTTCGAGGCTCGTTCCAGCATAGATCGTGAGCATGCCAGCGTCGCGATAGTGATTCGTGTCGCTGAAAATGGCATAGGCGAGGCCCTGCTTTTCGCGGATGTTCTGGAAGAGGCGCGAGGACATGCCGCTGCCGAGAAGATTATTCAGCACGGAGACGGCGTAGCGGCGGGGATCGGCGATGGAGCAGGCCGGGACGCCGATGCAGATGTGGACCTGCTCGAGTTCGCGCTTGGAGCGGGAGGCGAGCTCGGCGAGCGGCACGGGCGGCGCTTCGGCGCGGGCGGCCACAGCGGGCGCGGCGGGTTTGCGATTGCCGAATCGCGGCGCGACAAGATCGAGAATCTGCTGGTGGGAAGTGTTTCCGGCGGCGGTGATGACGATGTTGTCCGGCGCGTACCGGCGGCAAAAGACAGAATCGATGGCGGCGCGATCAAAGCTGCCGACGGTTTGGGAGGTTCCAAGAATGGGCCGGCCGAGGGGATGATGGCCCCAAAGATTCTGGGAAAACATCTCGTGGACAAGATCCTCGGGATTGTCCTCGACCATGCGAATTTCTTCGAGAATCACGGAGCGTTCGCGCGCGATTTCGTCTTCGGGGAATAGTGGGTCGAGGACCATGTCGGCCAAAACGTCGAAGACCGCTTCGAGATGCTCATCGAGGACGCGAGTATTGAAGCAGACCATTTCCTTGGCAGTGAAAGCGTCAACCATGCCGCCGACGGAATCGACCTCGCGAGCGATAGCTTCAGCGGTGCGGCGCGAGGTGCCCTTGAAGACCATGTGCTCGATGAAATGGGAGATGCCGCTGAGCTCGGGAGTTTCGCAGCGCGAGCCAGTGCGAATCCAAATGCCGGCGGAAACGGAGCGAACGTGAGGCATGGTTTCGGTGACGATGACGAGACCGTTGGAAAGCGTGGTTTGCTGGACGCGACGATTGTCAACAGCCATGGCTCTTTCCTAGTAAACGAGTTATCGCACAGAACCTAAGCATACGAATCGAAATGAATCTGTGAAAAGACAAGAAAAAGAGCAAGACGAACTGAACAACTGCGCCGCAGCTTAGAAAAGTTTCTCGTCAGGATTGAGTTTGCCGTATTCGCTCGAGTAAAACAAGGGAACGTCCGAGTAGGTGCCTTTATCGATGGAGTAGATCTCACAACTGGAATAGGGATGGGAATAGACGTGGATGCTGGTGGCGCGTTGATTGAATTCCGCGAGATTCAAAACTTGATGCACGGGCTCTTCGCGCTGGACGGTGCCGGGGTGATCGTAATCCATGTCGTAGGAAACGCTGGGAGAGAGGCGGCAGGTGCCGCGCGACGGGTCCTGATTCTCGACGCGAAAGTTCTGGACGCGCAATTTGCCGACGGGCACCGCCATCCAGCAATTTTGTCCGCGATGATTGTGGACGCGGCTGACCTGGCCGACTTCCCAGCAGATAGCCATGACTTCGAAGAGATCGCACTTGAAGATGAGATTCCGGGTGTAGTGGCTCTTGGCGTAAAAAAGATAAGGCTTGAGGGTTTCGACGCGGATTTGATTTTGCTGCAGATACTTCTCAATTTTCGGAAGAGTGAAATCCTCGTGGTGGACCGCGGAAAGGCCGCCTACCCATTCGTCAATAGCGATTTGCGCCATAGGAGTCTCCTGCGAGCCGCCAGCGGTGCGGCAAGAGAAAAGTATAGCGCCAGAGCGGGCGGTTGGCGGTGAAAAATATGTTTCGTTCGCATGCTATGATGAAAGAAATGCGGGCAGCAGCAACGAAATTGCAAACCATAAATGATGGCCTACCTTTGATTGGTAAATCTCTGGAAGAGTTGCGCGAGCTAGCCGTGTCTCTGGGCGAGCCGAGCTATCGCGGGGCGCAGATTTACCGCGAATTGTACGCGCGGCGGCAGGCGCAGATTGAAAAAATGACGGCGCTGCCAGCGGAGATGCGGCGGAAGCTCACGGAAAACGCGCGAGTCGGCTTGCCGGAGATTGTGCGGCGACACAAGTCGGCGGATGGGACGGTGCGGTACGTTTTGCGATTCACGGCGAGTGGAGAAGCGGGCGCGGCAAAGGCAGCGACGATTGAAACGGTGTTCATGCCGGAGGAAAAGCGGCAGACGATTTGCGTTTCGACGCAAGAAGGCTGCGCGGTGAATTGCCGGTTTTGTTTGACCGCGACGCTGGGGTTGCTGCGAAATTTAACAGCGGGAGAGATTGTGGGGCAGATCCTGGTGTCGCTCGGAGACAATCGGGACGCGCTGAAGCCGCAGACGAATGTGGTACTGATGGGGCAGGGCGAGCCGCTGCTGAATTATGAAGCGGTGATGAAGGCGCTGAGGATCATTTTGGACGCGAAGGGATTGAGCATTTCGCCGAAGCACGCGACGCTTTCGACGAGCGGAGTTGTTCCCGGGATCGAGCGGTTGGCAAAAGAAACAGTGCGTCCGAAACTGGCCATTTCGCTGAATGCGTCGAACGATGAACAGCGCGATGCGATTATGCCGATCAATCGAAAGTATCCAATCGCGAAGCTGCTGGAGGCGTGCCGCAATTATCCACTGCGCGCGTGGGAGCATGTGACGTTTGAGTACGTGCTGCTGGGCGGATACAACGACAGCGTGGAGGATGCGCGGCGCGTGGCAAAGCTGGTCGGGAATTTGCGCGCGAAAGTGAATCTGATTCCGTGGAATCCGGGGGAATTGCCGTACCGGCCGCCGGACGCGGAGAGGATTGAAGCGTTTCGGAAGACGCTGGTGGAGAAAGGGCAGCGCGCGTTTGTGCGGTATTCGCGTGGCCAGGACGTGATGGCCGCGTGCGGGCAACTGGCGCTGGTGGAAACGCGGGCCTAAAGAGCGCGGTGGGTGATTCGTCGCCCATGAAACCCGGACGCTTGCGTGAGAGAACTGCGCGATAGGAAGCAACAAAAGAGGCGATCTTTCGACGCACCGACGAAGTCCTAAACGATTCCGATGGCAGAGAGGAGGCGGCCGGTGCGGGATTGGCGGCGGTAGCTGAAAAATAAATCGGTGCGGCAGGAAGTGCAGAGATCCGAGGT
>JASHQB010000235.1 GCA_030037775.1 Candidatus Acidiferrales bacterium | reverse complement strand
TTGAACTACGATCCCGCCACCGAAGTAAAGCTGCGCACCAGCCCGCCGGGCGAGCCCTGGGTCGAAGTTCCCAAGGAAGGCTTCCGCACCTATGTCAGTTGGGTCCACTACGACGGTGCGCCGCATGCCGCGCCGGGAAAATACACCGTGAAACTTTCCATCGACGGCAAAGAATCTTCCGCGCCGCTCACCGTGCTTCCAGATCCCAATACTCTCGGCAACCAGCAGGACATCGAATCCCAGGTCGCCTTCCTGCTGAAGGTTCGCGGCGAAATGAGCGATGTCGCCGAGATGATCAATCACATCGAGTGGACCCGTAAGCAAACCGAAGGTGTCGAAAACATGTTCGCCGGCGACGCGAAATACGCCGCTGTCGAGAAAGCCGCCAAGGATCTCGAGCAGCAGGAAATCGCCGCCGAATCGAAATTAATCGACGTCCATCTCACCGGCCGCACCGAGGATTCCTTCCGCCATCCCATGGGCCTCTACGGCCGCATTACCTATTTAGGCGCGCTCCTGTACGGCTCGCCTGGCGAAGGCTCCAGTGGCGCCGATCTGCCGCCGACGGACCAGGCTCTCGAGGTTCACGCGCAGCTCCAGCGCGAAATCGCCGCCGCCCATCAGGCTTTCAACGACCTCCGCGACAAAGACGTCGCGGCCTTCAACGCCGCGCTCAAGGCCAATCACGTGGACATGGCCATCATGCCGTAATCGCGCAAAACCGTTCTCTCGCGCAGAATCTTGCGCGGCGTTCGTATACTTCTGTGCAGTAATTTGAGCTTGGGGGTGAGGGAAATGCCAGAATCTTCAGTCTTGCGGAAGTCAGCTTTCGTTCTTTGCTTGCTCGGCGCGCTCGCGCTGATCGGCAGCAGTCTGTCCACCGCCGACACTTCGGCGGTCCCGGGCCGCGACCCCAAGCAGGCTGTCGACCAGGAGTACACCGCAAAAATCCAGAAGTACACCACCGAGCCTTACTTCACTTCACCGCTCGTCGATTATCTTCCTGCCTCCAAGACCGTACCCACGCCCGAGAAAGTCCTCGGCGACGTCGCTGGCGCGCCCGGCATTCTGCCTTACGCCGAACAAGTTTATGTCTACATGCGCATGCTCGAGAAAGCTACGCCCCGCGTGAAAGTCTTTTCCATCGGCCACACCGAAGAGGGCCGCGAAATGATCGCCGTCGCCGTTTCTTCCGAAGCCAATCTCGCGCATCTTGACGAAAATCGCGCCAAACTCGCGCAGCTCGCCGACCCGCGCACCATTCATCTCGACGACGCCGTCGCCGACAAGCTCGCCGATTCCGCCGTGCCCATCTACTACATCACCGGCACCATCCACTCCACGGAGACCGGTGCGCCCACCGCGCTCATGGAGATGGCCTATCGCCTCGCCGTCGACGACAGCCAGTACATTCAGGACATTCGCGACCACGTCATCACCCTCATCACCCCCGTCGTCGAAGTCGACGGTCGCGATCGCATGGTCGACCTTTACCGCTGGCATCTCGCCCATCCCCAGGAAAACTATCCGCAGCTCATGTACTGGGGCCATTACGTCGCTCACGACAACAATCGCGACGCTATGGGCATGACCCTCGCCCTCAGCCGCAATGTCCTCGACACCTTCGTCAGCTGGGACGCCCAGCTTCTCCACGACCTTCACGAGTCCGTTCCCTTTCTCTACGACAACACCGCCGGCGACGGCCCCTTCAACGCCTGGGTCGATCCCATCCTCACCAATGAATGGGAGATTCTCGGCTGGCGCAACGTCCAGGACATGACCAAATTCGGCATGCCCGGCGTCTTCACCCACGGCGAATTCGACACTTGGTCTCCCGGCTATCTCATGTTCATGGCCGCCATGCACAACGGCATCAGCCGCCTCTACGAAACCTTCGGCAACGGCGGCGCGGACACCGAACAGCACACCCTTGACGCCAGCGAGACCTCGCGCACCTGGTGGCGTCAGAATCCTCCGCTTTCCTCCGTGCTTTGGTCCCAGCGCGACAACAACAATTACGAAGAAACCGGCCTGCTCACCTCGCTGCACTTCTTTTCCGACAATCGCGAGATGTTCCTCAAAAATTTCTATCTCAAATCCAAGCGCTCCGTCATGAAACCGCAGGAAGAAGGCCCCGCCGCCTACGTATTACCCGCAAACGACCCGCGCCTCGGCGCGCAGGCGCAGCTCCTGCACGTTCTCGAATTGCAGCATTGCGAAATTTCTCGCGCCACATCGGATTTCAGCGTCACCGTGCCGGTGAAGGCCTCCTCCGGTCATTCCCACGCCATGGCCAAGTCCGGCGCTGATGCTGACGCCGATGCAGCCAAGACCACCACCGTCGATCTTCCCGCCGGCAGCTACATCATTCGCATGGACCAGCCCTATTCGCGCATCGCCGACGCCCTCCTCGACTATCAGTATTGGGCGCCCGACGATCCGCAGAAAACTCCCTACGACGACACCGGCTGGACCTTCGGCGAACTCTTCAACGTCAAAGTCATGCGCGTCACCGACCCGAAAGTCCTCGACGTTCCTATGGAAAAAGTCCCCACCGTCGCGGCGCCCAGCGGCGTTTCCGGCAGCGGCTCTGTGTTCGCCATCAATGCCAACGCCGACACGGCCCTCGCCACTTTGCGCTACAAACTCAAAGACGCGCAGATCGAAGCTGCTGAAGATTCCTTCGAATCCGGCGGCCATTCCTTCAATCGCGGCACATTCTTGATTCAAAACGTGAGCGCCTCCGATTTGCAGTCCGCCGTCTCCGGCCTCGGCCTCCAGGCCTACGCTCTCGACTCCGCGCCCTCCGTGAAAACTCATCCCGTGCGCGCCGCCCGCGTCGCCCTCATGCACACTTGGCTCAGCACGCAAACCGAAGGCTGGTGGCGCCAGGCCCTGGACACGATGAACATTCCTTACGACTACATCAGCACGCAAACTGTCGCCAAGGAGCCTGACCTCAATTCCAAGTACGATGTCATTCTCTTCCCGCCCGTCGGCCGCTTTGTCAGTCCGGACGTCATCGTCAACGGCATCTCCACCGATTGGGGCAATCCTCTTCCGTGGAAGACCACCGATCTCACGCCCAATATCGGTAAAGAGGATTCCACCGACGACACGCGTCCCGAGCTCGGCTGGGAAGGCGTCGCCCATCTCCAGGATTTCGTCCGCAAAGGCGGCGTCCTCGTCACCGTCATGGACACCGCGAATCTCGCGGTCTCTCTGGGTTTCACGCACGGCGTCACCGTGGGTCGTTCGCAGCGTGAACGCATCATCGGCAGCGTTGTGCGCACCGATCTTGTCGACGCGTCGAGCCCCATCGCCTACGGCTACACCGATCAACTCTCTGTTTACTGCTCCGATTGTCCGGCCTTCGACGTCAGCAGCATCGCCGGCCGCGGTGGTTTCCGCCGCCTCGGTGCGCAGATAAATGGGCGCGCCACTGGCCGCGGCACCATCGGCGATCCCGATTTCGTCGTTGGTCGCAAAGCCGAAGAAATGCCCGAGGAACCAACCGTTGAGCCCTGGCAAGCTGAGCCCGTCACCAACGAAGAACTGCGCAACGGCGTCGGCGTCATTCCGCCGCAGTATCGTCCGCGCGTCATTTTCCGTTACGCCGATTCGCGCGACTTGCTCGTTTCCGGATTGGTCGAGGGCGGCGATGAAATCGCTCAGCGTCCCTCTGTCGTCGATGTGCCCATGGAGCAGGGCCACGTCGTGCTCTTCGGCAACAATCCCGTCTATCGCGGCGAAACCGTGGGCAGCTACTCGCTCGTCCTCAACACCATCATGAATTTCGACAATTTGAACGCCGGAAGGAAGCTCGACAAGCAGTAGCTTGCTCTTGGCAAAATTCGTCGGCAGGATCACTCGCCGCCCCCCAGCGATCGGTGGCCGATCTTCGTAGGTAATCCGTCGCTCGCTCCAAAACTCGCCGGCAGCAACGCTTGTCATTCCGAGGCTCGGCGAGTCCCGAGCGTATTCTGCGAAGGGCGACGAGGAATCTGCAGTTCGCAGTTGCCTTGTAGATTCGATCCACAAACAATGAGCGATGTAGCGTCGGCCTTCAGGCCGGAAGCCTTTGCTTGAAATCCTTTCTACCCATTTGCGCCGCCTTGTGCGCAAACTCGTTCCTTCCAATCTCCAGCTTCTGGCTTCCAACCTCCGCTCTTTCCTGTTGACATCTTACCCAAGCGCGCGTACACTCGTGTCAAATGTCTACCCAAGCGAACAACGACGACCGGGAGCGCCTCGAACTTCTCCAGGGCAC
>JASHQB010000234.1 GCA_030037775.1 Candidatus Acidiferrales bacterium | reverse complement strand
TTTATTTATGCGGAGCTTTTTCTTGAAGCGCGCGGTGCTGGAGATACTCGCGCCTCGCCTGATAACCGTGCCAGACCATCCTATTTCGCTTTTGCGCGTTGGGGTGCCAGTCGCGTACATCGATTCACTCGCAATTCCCACCCGCTACTGATCGTATCGGTTGTCATTCCGAGAAGCGCTTGTTGCTTAACACCAGTTCAGTACCCTGTCGGAATCGCCAGGCTGTCGATGTACGCGCCGGAGCGCGGCGAATCGGTCCAGACCTGGAAGCCGGTGACGAAATAAAAGATGTACGCCGCCGACAGGCCGCCCGAAGCGCCGTAAATCGGAAACACGGTTTGGCCGCCGACGTCGTAAAAATCAATGTCCTGCATCACCGCGCGTCCCCAGTGCGAGAGATCGAGGAAGTCGATGCGCGCCTGGTTAGCGTTGATGGAAGATTTGATGGGCACGCCGGCCATGGTCAACTCGCCGGTGAAAAGCAAGTCGAGATCGCTGGCGCGGCCGCCGGCCCCTTCTTTGATGATTTGCGAAATGGAAATGCCGAGCTGCTCCCACGCGTTTTCCTGCTCGAGCGCGGTGTAAGCGATGAGCTTGCCGACTTGATTTGTGCCCAACGCTTTCCGCACTTTGTTGATGGCCAGGCGAACGACGCCCGGCGTGATAGCGGCGTTGTTTCCGGCGACGTGCGGCGTGGCCAGCTCGACGGGATACGTGGCGCGGTTCAAATTGAGCCACGTGCCGGTGGTGGCGTTGGACTGATGATAGGGCACGCCGAAGAGCGAGACGGGCTGTGCGCCGGTGAGGCCATCGTGAACGATGGCGTCTCCGGCGGATACGCCGGTAGGCAGGTTGTCGATCTGGATAAATTTGTTGAACGGATCGACGAGCAAAATATTCGTCGTGGTGCTGGTGTTGACGTTGTAGTTGTTGGTGAGCGTGGGATCGTAGAACTGAATCGTCTGGTTGTAATAGAAGAGCGCGGCGCCGGGAGGCGTGACGAGATTGATTTGCGCGCCCACGCCCGAAGGCAGCCCCGTGGTGACGATCGAGCCGATGGTGCCGAGCACGCCGTTGCCCGCGGTCTGCACCACTTTGTCGAGGAAGCTGCGGAACTGCGCCATGTTGTTTTTCACTTCGCGCTTGGCGGCGTTCTCGATGGCTTTCTCGGGCGAGTTGGTGCTGTATTCGACGAGCTTGGTGATTTCCACGGCGTGGCGGAAAAACACAGGAGTGACTTGGGCCACGTCATAGGTGGTTCCCGAGCCGCGGCCCAGGTCGCCGCCGTCGAGATTGGCGAGGCCGGCTTTGCCTCCGGGGCGGATTTGCAGCGGAAGGCGCATGTTGCGGCTGGAGACGCGCTCCACGTCGCCGCGCTGCTGCATCATGGTGAGCAGAATGTCGTCCCGCTCATAAAGCAGCGGAAGTTTGTCGCGGACTTTTTCAAGTTGCAATGCAACGGACTGCGCATTTTGCATCTGTGCCATTGAGTTGTTCTCCTAGGAGTTGAAATTTGAATGCGGTGGTGCGCGGTTTAGTCAGGGTCGGTGAAAAAAGGTCTCGGGACGCGCGTAGCCGTTGCTAGTTGAGCACGTGTTTCCGAAAAGGACCGCACGTCTCCATCGCGGGCTGAGAAACTAGCATCTAAGTCTGGTATATGCTCCCTGCAGTACCCAATCCGAGCATGACCGCGCGTGAACTGGTGCGCGCGTGGGGCAAGATCCTGAGCGGCCGCTTGCCGATGCTGTCGATCGAGGTCACGCGCGAGTGTCCGCTGAGCTGCCCGGGTTGCTATGCGTTCGGCGACGACCACTTGGGCGGCGGGGTGACCCTGCGCGAGCTGAACGACCTGCGCGGCGACGCGCTGGTCGAGGGCGTCCTGGGGCTGGTGCGCAAGCACAAGCCGATGCACGTTTCGCTCGTCGGCGGCGAGCCGCTCATCCGGCATCGCGAACTGAGCCGCATTCTGCCGGAGATCAGCCGGACGGGCGCGTTTACGCTGGTCGTGACCAG
Organism: Candidatus Acidiferrales bacterium; assembly: GCA_030037775.1. Classification (GTDB taxonomy): domain Bacteria; phylum Acidobacteriota; class Terriglobia; order Acidiferrales; family UBA7541; genus DAHUXN01. Next base: position 1,156 of record JASHQB010000234.1, on the reverse strand, counting down.
CGCGGTGATTCCCATCCCCACGGAGTGGATGGCAATTCCGCGCTTGCGCGTCGCGGTTTCCGTCGACGGGCTGCCGGAAGATCACGACGTGCGGCGCAAGCCCGCCACTTATGAACGCATCCTGAAGAATATCGATGGGCGCACGGTGAACGTCCACTGGGTGGTGACGCGGCCGATGCTCGCGCGGGCCGGCTACCTGGAAGAATACGTAGCGTTCTGGAATGCGCGGCCGGAAGTCGATCGCATCTGGGTGAGCCTTTACACGCCGCAGATCGGCGAAGAGAGCCGCGAAATGCTGACCGCGGAAGATCGCCGGGCCCTGGCGCGGCAGTTGCCGCAACTGGCCATGCGCTATCCGAAGCTGCTCTTCAAAGACGGCATGGGCAAAGCATTCGTGGAACCGCCGCGCCATCCGGACGATTGCCTGTTCGCAAAAATGTCAGCGAACTATTCTGCGGACCTGGAGAGCCGCGTCGAGCCGTGCGTTTTTGGCGGCGCGCCAGATTGTTCGCAGTGCGGCTGCGCGGCGAGCAGCGCGCTGCACTGGATTCGCACGGTCAAAGTGGCAGGCCCGCTGAAGGTCGGCCATTTCGTCTCTGCTTCCATCGGTATCGGGAAGGCCGTTAACAACCTGCGCACGCGCCCCGCGAAACACTCCCGCTGGAACGGGCCGGCGCTGCCGCCAAAGCGCAAGGGCGAGCTGGTCCAGATCGAATCGTAAGGCCTATCCTGCTCGCGAAGCGCTTGCCCCGGCCAGAAATGCCGTGGTATGGTCCTGCGCAGAGCAACAAATTCCTGTGACATCCAGAGCGTTACTGACCGGCGCCTTCACCGTTGCTGTGATGGTCTGCTCGTGTGCGGCACACCATGGCGCGGCTTCGACGCCGCCCGCGCCATCCCCTGCGCCTGCGGAGTCGATACCGCCCGGCACGCCTCAGGCAGGCGCGAATGGTTATACCCGGCCGGATTGCTCGTACTGCCCCGCTCCACAATATTCGCCGGAAGCGTTGCATGAAAAAATCCAAGGCCAGGTGGTGATGGATGTTGTGGTCGGCGCCGATGGGCGGGTGCACGAGATCGTTGTGAAGAAGAGCCTGGGATACGGCATGGACGAACAGGCAATTCATGCCCTCCGCGACGTTTGGATATTCAAACC
>JASHQB010000233.1 GCA_030037775.1 Candidatus Acidiferrales bacterium | reverse complement strand
GTCGCCGCTCTCTTCGCTCTTTTTCAGGGCTGGGTTTCCGTCTCCGCCACTTCCGATCCGCCTCGCTGGGAATCCTTTCTCGCCCGCAAAGCCTTTGCCGCCTCTGTCGCCCGCCAAGCGCCGCGGCAGCAGAATCCGATCGCTCCCACCAGCGCCAATCTGATGTTCGGGATGAAGTTCTACCGCGACGATTGCGCAGGATGCCACGGCGACGCCGGGAAACCCAGCCGCTGGGGCACCGCGGACTTTTACCCTCGCGTTCCGCAATTTGATTCCGAACCGTCGCTCAAACCCGAGTGGCAAATGTTTTGGATCGTCAAGCACGGCGTGCGTTACACCGGCATGGGCGCTTGGGACAGTTTGACGTCCGACGACAATATCTGGAAGACGGTCACGTTTCTGAGCCATCTGAAGGATTTGCCGCCCGACGTGGAAGCGGCGTGGCGGGGAGCGCCCGCGGCGAAATGAAGCGCTTCTTCGGCGAACGCGCTGTTCGTGGGCGCCACATACGCCTTGCTACGGAGAAGCGAGAGTAAGAAATTAAGACAAAACCGCGGCGGCTCTTGCGCGTCGCGTTTCTGCCCTGCCGCGGCTACTGATTTTGCAGCTGCGGCTGCTGCGAGTCCGGCGGGGGCTGCTGGTCCGGCGGTTTGTTGGTCAGCGTGAAGGTCACGCCGAGCTTCTCATTGAGGTCCACCGTTTTCTGCAAATCCAGATCCTCGATGGGAATCGAGGTCTGAATATTGTAGGTGGTGATGTAGTTCAGATGGCCGTCGTCAAGCCAGTAGGAATACACGCCGAAGATGGTTCCGTCCTTCAGCACCAGCTTGACCACCGGCTTCGTTTCCACAGGCGCGGCGCCCAGGGCTTCATCGGGCGGCGGCATGAAGTAATAATTCGGCGTGAAATTCGGCGCCGGGTTGTCCTCGGTAGGATTGTCCGGCGGAGGCGGCGGCTCCTCGGCCGGCGGATAGTAATAACCGTCGCCGAAGCCGTAGCCGAGGCCCCAGTCCAAATCGTAGAGGCCGAGTCCAAACGGCGCGATGCCGCAGGGATTCAGTAAGCTGCCGAAAAAGCACGGACCGCCGAAACCGAAACCAAAGCCCGAGAAAAAGAACGGATTGAAAAATGGCTGGCCGAATCCCAAGCCGAAGCACGGATTGCCGATGCCGAAGCACGCACGTCCGACGGGATGGAATCCCGGGCTGACGGACGCGAAGCTCATGCCCCCGAAGGGCGAGCCGGTGGCCACGGGATGGCGCAAGGTTGAAACGGGCGTTTGACGCAAGCGGGGCGAAACAGCGTCAAATGCGCGCGACGACGAAAAAGGCTGACGAAGGACCATGCCGGGAGGCGGCGCGGAGGGCCGCGTGTTCGTCCAGGCATTCGCGCCGGGGAAATTGATGGGACGCATGGGAGGAACTGGGCGAGCCGCGGGCATGGGGCGTCCCTGCTGCGGTGGAGCTTCCCAGAAATAGTTGTTGGCGGCAAACGCACGCGAGCCCGAAAGAGTGCCGGGAGCAGCGCCGCGCGAGGCAGAGCCAGGAACGAAGTAAGTTCGCGAGTAGCCGCGATTCGAAGAGCCGGATGCGTAAACCATGCCGCCGGAGCCTGAGCGCGAGGAGGATGCGCCGGAGCCGCGTCCGGACGAGCCAGAGTAAGAGCGCGCGCCGCCGCTGTAGGAGCCGACGCTGGCCGCGTGGCCTCCGCCGGAAACGTGACCGCCGCCTCCGCCACCGCGCTGCGCAAACGCCGCGGGAGCGGCGGCCGCAAAACCGAGCGACACGGCGCAAATCAACGCCGCTTTGGAAACTAGCAAAATCGACTTCGGGACGGCTGGGAATCTCATGGCCGCCTCCTAAGGGGTGGAGCGCCTTGCTAACTATGAGACGTGCGGGACGAGGGCACGGTTGCACCCAATGTAACGCCCGGGAGACGGCGGCGCAAGAGAAAAGCGGGGCCCTGACGAGCCCACAGAGATCTCCTTCGCTTTCGTTTATGCAGCAAGGCGGCCCCTTCTCATCACGGTGTTATTCGGCGGCGTGGATGACGAGGGTGTCGACGACGGCGATGTTTGGCAGCAGCTCCGCGGGGAGATTGTGGCGCTGCTGCAAATATTCCGGGCTGTTGTAGGAGAGCCAGACCTTTCCGGCGGCGTCTTCGGCGACAAGAACTTTGAGCGGCAAGTCGATGGCAATCGTGGGAGAAGCGAGCATGAGCGGCGTGCCGGCTTTAGGGCTGCCGAAAATGAGCAGTTTGGTAGGAGGCATTTTCATGCCGACCTTTTCGGCTTCGCCGCTGTGGTCAACCATGGCGAAGAGGATGACGCCTTTCGACTGCAGGATGGCCTTGAGTTTGGCGACGGTGTCGTCGACGGAGTGATTGCTGGGCCTGCTGATGATTCCCCGGCTGCTGGCCTGCGCTGGCTGTGGCATAGAGTGCTCCTTGGCGAAAGCGGCCCGCGAAAGCTGAAGTAAGGCACCGCGATGATAACGCTCGCGCATCGGGATTGCCAAGGGGGCGAGGGCACGGACATGGCGGGGATGAAACAATCCTTCACAGGATGCGCAGAAGATTGCAGCCGAGGCATGGGCAGCCGCGCAGGATATCTTGCGCGGTCGAGCAGCCCTCAATCGCCCCGAGAGTCGCCAGCGAGTTTACGGCAGATTGTCCGATTTTGCCCGACTATGTCCGTTACTGGCTCTTGTGCGCTGAGCGGTGCGTCAATATATTCTCGCGAGCACAGCAGGAAAAAACGGAGAGAGTGCAAACTGCGGGAAGAGTACCGTGAGGCTTTGAGGGAGCACTGCTAGTACTTCTTTTACGCCTTCACTCCGAATTCAGGGGGAAATGAATGAAAGCGAGACACAGTTTGGTGGCAGTGGCGTGCATCCTGGCGCTGGCGTGTTCGGCGCGGGCGACCAGCTTTACGGTGAATTTGGGGACGACCTCGCAGAACTTTGTGGAGACGGGAATCGGGGATAACGGTTTCGGCTACGCGCAGTGGTATTTGACGATGGGAGCGTGCAGCCCGTCGGGCGGAAACACCGTGTGCGTTATGTCCGGCAGCTTCACGGGGTCCCAGCCGGGATATACCAGCGGCACATACTCGCTGGTAAGCAGCTATGTGGGCACGGGGCCGACGTTTTCGACGCCGTTCGGCACGGGGCCGAGCCCGCTGGTGGGGGAGAGCATCGCCCCGGGAAGCGGCTACTTCGACTTCGAGTACTTGGCGCCTGGTTCAAGCATTATTCTGAACTTGAACGGCACCCCGTTTACCATCTGGAATGGGTCGACGTTCGTGAACGGCTTCAGCATCTCGCCGGCGGAAACGGCGACGTGCACGGGCGTGGCGACGTGCGCTCCGTACAACGTAGGCGAGACGCCGGGAGCGACGTGGTCGGCGACGGAAGTTGGCGTGGGGTATTTGTCGACCCCCACGTCGTCGACGACGCCGGAGCCGAGTTCCCTGCTGCTGATCGGGACAGGCCTCTTGGGCATGGGCGCATCGTTCCGGCGTAAGCTGCTCGGCCGGTAGCGCGCGACTAACGCAAATAAATTTTTGCGAGGAGGGCGAGCTGGAGAACGGCTCGCCCTTTTTGTTTTCCCCGCGTAAATCAGAGCGCGGGCGGAGCGCCAGCGGCGGGGCCGGGCGATGCGGGGCCCCAGCGAGTGCGGACCCATTCGCGGAACTTGTCGCGCTCTTCGGGAGTCATCTGGTCCCAACGATCCCTCAGGCCGTCGCGCATGCGGTCGCGATCGCGCCAATGGCCGCCGCGGCCGGAGCGCCAGCGTCCAGCGCCGCGCAGGCCGCCAAACAGAATCCAACTGAGCACCATAAGGCCGAAGGCTTGCCACAGGCTGGTGAGCGCGCCCAGATGGAAAAGGCTGGGCATCAGCCAGTTCCACAGACGAAAGACGATCTCTCCGAAGACGAAAATCGCCAGGGGCACGAAAATCAACGCGCCGATGATCACGCCGACGACTTTTTTGGTGGTGCGGTGCGCGAAGTCTCGGTTCATTTTTGGTCTCCTCTCTTATTTCCACTCTCGCCACGTCGTGGTGCTTAACTCGTCGTAGATGCTGCGAAGCCGCTCGCGCAGGAAAAGCACAGCGTAATGCTTGCGCGAGAGCAGCGTGTTGACGCTGACGCCGGTTTCCGCGGCCAATTGCTTGAAGCTGCGGCCGTCGATTTCATGGGCGATGAACACTTCGCGCTGCTCGCGCGGGAGCTCATCAAGAGCGTCCTCGAGCTCTTCCAGCAAGACGGCGCGGGCGTAGGCCGCATCGGGGCCGGCGTCGCGCGAGGGAAGCAGGTCTTCGAGGGCGAATGGTTCGCCGTCGACCTCGGGCATCCGCTCGCTATGCTGACCGGGCAACGGCTCAGGCCGTCGCTTGCGGAAGAGGTCCGTGATGCGATTGCGCGCCACGCGAAAGAGCCAGGCGCCGGCCTGCTCGATGGGCTTCATCAGGCGGTAGGCCTCGACCAGTTCGGCGAAGACATCCTGAAGGATGTCTTCGGCGTCGACGCCCTCGGGCACACGCCTGCGGATGAAGTTGCGCAGGCGGGCCTGCTCGCGCACGACGGTTTCGGAGATGCGCTGGTCCTGGTCCTCCACCATTTCGGCGGCCATCCCAATGACGCTGACGACGTTCGACGCTGCCTTCATGCACCCGTGTAGACGAATGAGCGGCCCGGATATTGTAGACAAGAGTGAGGAATCTGGGAGGGAGAGTCAACGCGCGGAGGGAGGGCGCGGGGTGGGCCGGCGATTGACAAGCGAGGCGCGGCGGCCGATACTGCCACCGGCGCATGTAGGGTGCATCGGCGGTCGCCGAAGGGCAATGCCCACCTACGATATCCCTTCGTGGAGGCCTACGTGCCCGATCTGGAAAACCTCAAAAAGCAAGCCAAACTCGTCTTGCGCTGGCATCGCCAACGCCACTATCCCGTCGCCGCACAAATCCGCGCCGTTATGCCTCGCTTTCGGAATACGCCGGACGCGGAGATTCTTGCAGCGAGTTTCAAGCTCCGCGACGCGCAAGAAATGATCGCGCGGCAGCACGGCTTTGCGAGTTGGCAGGCGCTGAAAGCCGGCCTCTCCAGCTCAGCGCGCCCGGCGAAAGCGACGATTGCGGGCGCGGAGCCGCAACTGTTCGTCGCCGACATCCAGAGATCCTGCGAATTCTTCCGTAAGAAGCTGGGCTTTTCGCTGGTGTTCATTTACGGCGACCCTCCCTACTACGCGCAAGTGGGGCGCGACGCGGCGCGCCTCAATCTGAGGCGCGTTGAGGGGCCGGTAATCGAGGTGGTGCTCCGCCATCGCGAGGAACTGTTGTCGGCTTCGATGACCGTCGCTGCCGCGGATGAAATCAAGCTGCTGTTTCTCGAGTTTCAGTCCGCCGGCGTCACCTTCCACCAAAAACTGAAGAAGCAGCCTTGGGGCGCCAGAAACTTCGTGGTGAAAGACCCGGATGGGAACCTGCTGCTGTTTGCCGGGCCCGCGAACCGAGAGCCAGTTCCCGAAGCATTGTAAATCGCGGGAATATAGAGCGGCGATCGCGGCGGGAAGATTTCGCGCAGGCCGAAGCGATGTGAATCGGCTCGGCCCGGCTCCGCTCTCTGAAAAAAAGTGAGGGCGCAGCGGCGGTGAAGCCATTGCGCCCTCAGAATCGAGCCGTAAGTTACAGGCGTTCCGGGTCAATCCGGCGACCCAACAGCCTTGCGGCTAATCGCGTCTTCCAAACTGATGCGTACAACCTGCGAGCTGGTTGATTCCGCCGAGCGTTCGGGCTGCGCGAGGCACGCCACGAGCTCAAGAGCGAATCGCCAAGCCTCCGAGCCATCCCGGCACAGGCAGCGATGCAACAGCGGTGAAGCTGTGGCAGGCTGTTCCCTGCACCGTAACTTCTCCGAGCTTCCGAATTCAGCGCAAGGTGGAATCGCGGTGAAGCGATTGCGCCGAGTACGCTGAGTCGCGAAGTCTTTCAACCTCCCGGCCAGGTTCGGAACCGCGAAGACGTTTAAGAATTCGCGGACTCTGAACCGAACCGAAAAGTCTTGCTCTTCCGGTTCAATCTGGCGCGGAAGATAAATGTTCTGCGAATCGGCGTCAAGAGGATTCGCGGAAAAAAGCTGTGGAAGGCTGTGGATGATTGTGGAAAAAACGGCGCGGGAAAAGCAGTGGCGAGGGGCTGGAAAGGCGAAACGCGCGACTTGGCGAGGCGCGGCGGCGATGCAGAGTTGGCGCGGGGCAAGGGCTGGGCGTCTTGCCCCACACATGAGCGAGTTAGAGTTGACCGACGCCGCCGTCGACGTTGATTTCGACGCCCGTGATGTAAGAGGCGTCTTGCGAAGCAAGAAATGCAACGGCGCCAGCGACTTCCTCGGGCTGGCCGAAACGCTTCATGGGAACTTTGGCCACAAGTTCACTGGCCCATTGATCGATGGTCTCTTTCGGCAGGCCGGTGCGGCCAAAGATCGGCGTGGCGATGGGGCCGGGCGCGACGGCGTTGACGCGAATTCCGCGCGCCGCAAGTTCCGCGGCGGCCGTGCGCGCCAGAGAACGCAGCGCCGCTTTGGTTGACGAATAGGCGCTTGTGCCAGCGTTGCCGGTGCTGTCGGCGACGCTGGTGTTCAAGATGATGGAAGCGCCGTCGTTCAAAAACGGCAGCGCCTTTTGGACTGTGAAGTAGGCGCCTTTGATGTTCGTGTCGAACTGCTCGTCGTAAAGGCTTTCGGAAGTGTCGGCGAGGGGCGCGAACTTGGCGATTCCGGCGTTGACAAAAAGAATATCGATCTTGCCGAGGCGGCGCGAGACTTCCGCGTAGAGTTTGTCGACGTCGGCGAGCTTCGAGACGTCGGCCTGTACGGCGACGACGCCATTGCCGATGGTCTTCACGGCTTCGTCGAGGGTTTGCTTGCTGCGACCGGCGATGGCGACTTTCGCGCCTTCGGCCTGAAATCGCTTAGCGGTGGCCAGGCCGATGCCGCTGTTTCCGCCCGTGATTACGGCTACTTTTCCTGCGAGTCTGTTCATGACGAATCTCCTTGTGGCGCTTCGTTTTCTCGGCCAGCGCGTGTTTCCGCCTCCCGCTGAGCCTCATCTCCACCGGCAGCCCGCGAAACGGCGGGATCCAGCAGAGCCAGACATTTAGATGAACATCTAACTATTGGGATGCAGAGTTTCGCACCGTTCCCGCGCAGCCCAGAGGCGCTAGCGGCAAGGCAATGAATTCGCTACACTTTTGCGAGTCCAGGTGGCCAGTTCAATTGGTGAGTCCAAGGGGGCGGGCGCATGACGCGGGCGGAGATCGAGAAAATATCGAAGGCCCTGGGGGATAAAACGCGGCTGAGGATTTTCGAGGCCATCTCGGCGCGCGAAGAAACCACCTGCTGCGACATCGCGTCGATGCGCGGGGTGACGCCGGCGACGGTGTCGCACCACCTTAGGATTCTGAACGACGCGGGGCTGATCGCGTGCCGGCGAAAGGGGCAGTTCGTTTATAGCGAGGCCGCGCCGGAGACGATTGAGGAGTACGCGCGGGCGCTGGCGAAGATGGCGCGCGGGAAGCAGAGAGCGAAGACAAGCTAGGGCTGAAGCGCCAGGTGGTGAAAAAGGAGACAGAGATGGCGAATATCGAGAGGCACAAGGCGGGGGATTTTTGCTGGATGGATTTGGCGACGACGGACCAGAGCGCGGCGAAGAAGTTCTACGGCGACATCTTCGGATGGACGGCGAAGGACAGCCCCATGGGCGAGAACCAGTTTTACTCCATGTTCTCGATCGGCGGGCGCGAGGTCGGGGCGGGATATACGCTGGCGGAGCATCAACGCGCGATGGGAATGGGGCCGCACTGGATGCCGTACGTGGCGACGGAGAGCGCGGACGCGACGGTGAAGCGCGCCGAGGAACTGGGCGCGAAGATCATCGCGCCGGCATTCGATGTGTTCGACGCGGGGCGGATGGCGATGTTTGAAGACCCGACAGGCGGGAAGCTGTGCGTCTGGGAGGCGAAAAGCCATGTGGGCAGCCGAATCACGGGAGTGGACGGGACGCTGTGCGCGGCGGACTTGATCACGCCGGACCAGGACGCGGCGAGCGCGTTCTACGAGAAGCTGTTTGGCTGGAGGATCATGAAGGAGGACGAAGAGGCGGCCCACCGTTACTACCATATTTTCAATGGCGAGCAGTTCATCGGCGGGATGCAGCCGGCGGATTGGTGGGGAGGAGCGCCCGCGCACTGGCAGATTTATCTGCAGGTGGCCAATTGCGAGGCGAGCGCGGCGAAGGCGAAGGAATTGGGGGCGCGGATTTACATGCCAGCAATGAAAGTGGAGGACGTGGGATGGATGGCAGTGATGGCGGATCCGCAGGGCGCGACGTTCGCGATTTTTCAGGCGGCGCGAAAGGCAGCGGCGAGTGACAAGTGAGGGGTGACGCGGAAACAACAAATGCGTAAAGCTAGTGGCCGGTGGTCCGCGATGTATGTTTTATACTCGCAGCAATTTCGATGCGCAGCCAATCGCGCAAAGATGTGCAGAGAGCGCAATGTTTTGCAACCTACCGCGTCCGACGCCGAGCGGAACCTGCGTGCTTTCAACAAAGGCAAAGTGGTTACTGAATTGCCATGGGCCACCTGGTTGTTCGTTGTTTCAAGAGGCGCTTCTCGCGCTAGGAACGGCTCATCTTAAATCCCAAATCGGCCCCCAAAAATCCGAATCCCTTAGGGTGGTCCGTTCCGAGCGCCTTTTCCTCAAGAGGGCAGATGAAAGCATCGCGAGGTGAAAAGATGGCGGCGACACGCATAGCAGTCATGGTAGTGCTGGCCAGCGCGTCGCTGGCGTTTGGCCTGGCGCCGACGGCGTCGGCAAACACCTACACTTACACGTACACCGGCAACCCGCTGAGCTCGTGCTCGGGGCCCGGATGCGTTGCGAGCGCGCCTTACCCGTCGATAACAGCGTCGTTTACGGTGGCCTCGCCGCTCGGGGCGAATTTGTCTTATGGCCCAATCAGCTTTCTGTCGTACTCGATCACCGATGGCACCGAGGTTCTGACGAACCTGAACAGCACGCTCGAAACTCCTTTGGACATCGAGACGGTAGCGGGCGTGATCACGGAATGGGATTTTTTTGCCGAGCAGTTCGGCGTTTCCACCTATACGGAGATTTATACCAGCAATATCCCGCCGAGCACGCCCTCGTACTGCTGCCCGGAAGACGCCAGCCTGGATCAGGCCCCGTACTCCGGTCCGTCCCTGCCGGTCATCAATAACGCCAACTTCTTCGACGCGGGGACGTGGACAGAGACCTCGACCACGCCGGAACCGCCGACGCCGGCGCTGCTGGGCATGGGTTTGCTGGCGCTGGGGGCGGCAGTATTGCGCGGGAAGCAAACCGCTTAGCGTGTGGCCGTCTAGAATTGCCAACTAAGGCTTGCGGCGCCTGATGACCCATACGGTCAGGGCCACGACGACAGCCCCAACTAGCAGCAACGTATCCATACGCAAAAAATCATATCACTTTCGCGCTTAGCGCAACTGAAAGTCAGGCGCGATCCGCGCCCGCGCCAAGCCTGACACCCACATTCTGAAATTGCCACCCATAGAAGCTGCCCGCCGGGCGCGCTACAATACTCGCATGGCGGCGGCTTCCCTCTCCGAGCACCTCCCTTACTTCCCAGCGAGTGAAGCGAACGCTTGAATCGGCTTGAAGCCGCCAGAACAGGTGCATCATGAAGACATACCTCCATTGGCGAACTGCGGGACTGATTGGAATTGTGCTATCGCTGGCCGGAGCGCTTTTCGCGCAGAGCGTCGCGGAGAAGAAGCTGCTCATTAACGGAAAACCAGCGGGCACAATCCTGCAGTCGAACGGGCACTCCTACGTGGATATCGAAGCGCTGGCGAAGCTGATGAACGGAACGATCAGCTTCGAGCCGGACCAGGTCGTGCTGACGATACCTCCGCCGGGTGCGGGCTCGGGCGGCAGTTCGGGGCAAAATAACGCGGGAGAACTTTCGAAGGGATTCGCCGGCGCGGCCATCTCGGCGCTCGCGGAAATGCGCGAGTGGAAAGGCGCGCTGGGAACCATGGTGACGTATGGATTGGCGGTCAGCGGGAGATGGGCGGCGACCTACCGCGACCACGCCGAGACGAGCCTGGCGCAGGCGTCCGTTGCGGCCTCAACAGATTCGGACCACGAGGCGCTGCAACTACTCAACAATCAATATAACAACCTGGCGAAATGGGCCGACGGCATCGACGCGGCGCGACAAAGCCTGAACGGAGCCATGACGATGGATCCAAACGCTCTGGAGAACGATCCTGAGCTGGGCAAAATCTCGAGATGCGACGCGTTCTTGAGTTCGATGCTGGTGAGCCGCGTTTTCGCCGACGATGCGAGCTGCGATTAGAGAAAAGGCAACGATTGGAGTTGGATCGATGAAAAAATTCGGCGCGGCGGAATGGCTGGTAATGGCAGGTGTCTCTGTGACGATTCTCTTGGGTGGTGTGGCGCGGCCGGCGATGTGTCCGGCGCCGCTGGGCGCCATGGCGGTACAGGCGGCGGAAAACCAAACGCCGGCGCCGGCGGAATTGAAAGCCGTTCAGGGAGAAAAAACGGTGAGTTACCACGCCAAGGGAACATTTGAGCCGACGATGACGCAGGAGGGGCCGGAGGATAAGGCGGAGGGTTCGACCATCGCGCGATGGTCGGGGACGAAGAAATTTCACGGTGATTTGGAAGGGACGAGCGAAGTACAGATGCTGGGGGCAAGCACGAACGTGAAGGGGTCGGCGGGTTACGTGGCGATGGAGCGCGTGACCGGTACGCTCAACGGACGGCAAGGGAGTTTCGTGCTGCAGCATAGCGGAACGTTGAACCGTGGCACCGCGCAATTAAGCGTGAGCGTGGTGCCGGATACGGGCACGGGCGAACTGGCAGGAATTGCCGGAACGATGAGCATCAAGATTGAAGCAGGCGGAAAACATTTCTACGAATTCGCGTACACGCTGCCGGAGAAGAACTAGGCGGGATGCGAGAGGAAGCAAATTTTTCGTGGAAAGTACGAGACGGCGAGGACCGAGGAGCCTCCCAGGGGTTATTGGAGCCACTGCGAAAGGAGCGTCTGAGCATCGACCACGCAGGGGTCGGAGCAGCTGTGACAAAGAGTAATCCTGCTTGGCGCGCGCAAAATCCTTCGCCGCTCGAAACGCGGCCTCTTTTCTGTGACACGCAACGAAACGAAACATTTCGGGGTAAAGGACGCGGGAACTGAGACAGAGCTTACTTGCGGACAAGCGAGTGTACAAAGGGAACAGCGGCCAGGGTCACGAGAAAGGCGAGAACCGCATAGACGAATTGCCATCCCCATTTCCAAGCAAATAGTTCGTCGGGATCATCAGGACGACTCCCTGAGAGCACCGTTAAGCGCACCGGCGAGTCTAGCTTACGAAGGCCCCGATAGGTTTGTAGCAATGACACGATGACCCAAACCCAGCAAATATCGGGAAGCGTTTCTATGACGCCCTCAACTGCAGACGAGTTGCGAGTCCACGAGATCCACAAACTGACGCACACGATGGAGATTCCTGTGACGGCAACGAGACATCCCCAAAATCCGACAAAGCCCCACCACGCTCGTTCGGGCTGTGACTTGAAGGAAGGCTGCCCTTGCATGGGACCAGTGTCTCAGCCGCGAAATTCCTGCGCTATAGTACCATCGGCTTTTGGAGCTAAACGCACAACGGGACGCATGTGGCAGGGAAACATTTCGGGGTAAAATCTCGTCTTCGTATAGAGACATGGAGATGGCAATCATTGCGCGAGTTTTGGGAAGATGAAGGAGAAATGAGCATGCGAAAACGAGCGGAGAGAATTTGCGCGCCGATCGCGCTTGCCTTGGCGTCTGTGCTGGCCCTGGGGATTTCGGGATGTTTCGTAGGAAGCGGAAATGATCCGATGCTGCTTCCCGGCCCCATGCAGAAGGAGAATCTGACCGTGCCGCTGGGCGGGGCAAAGTCGGTGCATGCGCATTTGCAGATGGCCGCCGGAGAGATGGATATTTCGAGCGGGCCTGCGCTGGGACCGTCGAACCTGATGAGCGGAGCGATTTCCTACAACGTGCCGCAGTGGAAGCCGGACATGAGCTACAGCGTCAACGGCAGCGAAGGCTCGCTGATGGTGATGCAACCAGAGACACATCACGCCACCATGGGCGGGCCGAAGTACAACTGGGATTTGCACTTCAACAGCAAAGTGCCGCTGGAACTGGCGATCGAAATGGGCGCGGGCGACTCCAAGCTCGACTTGGCGGACCTGAACCTGCGGAACCTGGACGTGCAAGTGGGCGCGGGCGATTCGACGATCGATCTGACCGGAGATTGGAAGCAGGACTTGTCCGTGTCGCTGCAAGGCGGCGTGGGCGAAGTGCGCGTGAAGTTGCCGCGGGATATTGGCGTGCGCGTGTCGGTGGAGGGCGGGCTGGGCGAAGTGGATGCGCCGGACTTCAAACGTGACGGCAGCGATTACGTGAACGATGCCGCCGGAAAGACGAAGAATACGATTGAGGTGCATATCAGCGGCGGCATCGGCGAAGTGCACTTGGAATTGGGCAGCTCGCATCAGATTGTTTAGAGGCAGGGCTCGCGCCGGGTAACACACCAGGCATTCCCTTACTTGTACGAAATCGTGCAATATGCTAGAATTGCACGGAATCGTACATGAAGATGAAACTGTATGCGGTGATTCTGGCGGACGTGGTGGCGTCGGGCCGGCGCAAGCGGCTGCGTCCGGTGCTGCACAGGCTGTTGCGCGAAACGACGGCGGCGCACCGGCGACGCAAGCTGATCCTGCTGCCGTACGCGGTGACCGCGGGCGACGAATTTCAAACCATCACGGACAATCTGGAGAAAATCCCCTGGCTGCTGCTGGACTTGCGCAGCCGGCTGCAGCCGATTGCCCTGCGCATTGGCGTGGGCATTGGCGACGTGCCGGGGCGCGTGGCCGCGCCGGTGAATCAAATGGACGGGCCGGCGTTTCGCATGGCGCGGCAGGCGCTGGACGGCCTGAAGGAAGCGCGGAAGAGCGCGGCGCTGACGGCGTTTCACAGCGCCAATAGCGAATTCGATGAGCTGGCGAATCTGATTTACGCGTTGCAGGACACCCTGCTGCGCCAGATGACCGAAAAGCAGTGGGAAACGGTAGCGGCGCGCATCGCGCATGGCAGCGTGCAGGAAACGGCGCGAGCGCTGGGGCTGGATGACTCGACGGTATCGCGAAATTTGAAACGCGGCTATTATGGGCAACTGGTGGCCGCTGCATCGGGCGTGGAGCAGCTGATCGGCGAACAGTTTTTCGAGCTGGACCGAAACGTGCAGGAACGGAGAATTGCACACAATCGTACATGATGCGAACGCGCTTGCGGCGCTGCTGGTCTACGAGCCGCCGACGGCGTTTTGGGTGCGGACGGGCATTGTGGCGGCGGTCTACGCTGTGGCGATTTTCGGGGGCGGATTCGTGATCCGCGCGCTGACGCGGCCGCTGCTGGGCGAGGCGTCGCATCCACCGGGCGAGAGCGCGCGGGCGCTGCGCAACGCGGGAATGTACATCGGCTGGCTGGAGCGCTTTGTGATTTTGACGGCGCTGCTGCTGCGCTCGCCGGCGACGGCGGGACTGGTGCTGACGGCAAAGGCCATCGCGCGGTATCCGGAGTTCAAGCAGGTGCGCTTCGCGGAGTATTTCCTGATTGGGACGCTGCTGAGCATTTGCGCGGCGCTGGTTGGCGGCGCGGTGATGTTCAAGCTGCTGTA
>JASHQB010000232.1 GCA_030037775.1 Candidatus Acidiferrales bacterium | reverse complement strand
CCCTCCTCGACGTCATCAGCGCGGATATCCGCGAGAAATATTCCTTCGATTTCGCGGGGAACCCGGGGGCTGTCCAGCGACTGCGCAAGGCTGTCGTTCACGCCAAGCACGAGCTTTCCGAGGCTGACCACGCGACCATCGGCTTCGAATTGCCCGGCGGCCGCGCCTATGTGCGCGAACTTCTTCGCGCCGAGTTTGAAAAAATCATTGCGCCCATCATCGCGCGGACCATGGCTCCGGTGAAGATGGCTCTGGCCGACGCCAAACTGCAGCCCTCGGAAATCGATGAAGTCGTCCTCGTCGGAGGCTCCACGCGCATTCCTCTGGTTCGCAAAACGGTCGGCGAATATTTCGGCCGCGCGCCGCACTGCGAATTGAATCCCGACGAAGTGGTCGCGCTCGGCGCTGCCGCTCAGGCGGACATTCTCGAAAGCGGCGTGAAGGACATGCTCCTGCTCGACGTCACTCCGCTCTCGCTTGGCATCGAAACCATGGGCGGCGTGGTCGCCAAGCTGATTCCGCGCAACTCCACCATTCCCGCCAGCGCCCAGGAGCTTTTCACCACCGGCGTCGAAAACCAGACCGGCATCGACATTCACATTTTGCAGGGCGAGCGCGAACTGGCCAAAGACTGCCGCTCGCTGGCGCGTTTTCAGTTGAAAGTTCCTCCCGGCCCGGCGGGTCTGGCGCGCGTGGAAGTAAAATTTCTCATTGACGCGAACGGAATTCTTCAAGTGGCGGCGCGCGATCTGCGCACCGGCGAGCAACGTTCCGTTGAAGTGCAGCCCAGCTACGGCTTGACCGACGCCGAGATGGAAAAAATGCTTGAAGAGTCCATCGAGTTCGCCGAGCAGGATTTTGCGCAGCGTCAGTTGATCGAGGCGCGCATCGAAGCGGAGACCATCCTGCACGCCACCGAAAAGGTGCTGGCGCGCGACGAGTCCCAATCGCTTCCCGCCGCGGAGCGTGCGAAAATCCATGCTTCCGTCAAGGCTTTGCGTGACGCCGTCGCGGGCGTGGATTATAAACTGGTGCGCCAGAGCATTGACGAAGTGAACCACGCCACCGAGCATCTCGCGGAGCTCAGCATGAACAAGGCCCTGCAAGCGGCGGTCGGAGGCAAACGCATCGACGAAGTGTGAAGCACGCGGCTCGCGTTGAGCTGGGACAAGTTTTGAGGAGCGGCAAATGGGCGGCAAGAATCCGTACATCGAAGAGACAAAGTACACGCCGGCAACGCAGAAGTTCAAAGTCACCTTCGCCAAAGAAGGGCAGACTGTCGAAGTCGATCCGGCGAAATTTCCTTACGGTCACGACGGCCTTCCCGGCAGCATTCTGGACATTGCCACCGGTTTCCACATGGGCCTGGATCACGCCTGCGGCGGCGTCTGCGCCTGCTCCACGTGCCACGTCATCGTCCACGAGGGACTCGAGTCCTGCAACGAAGCCACTGACGCCGAGCTCGATCAGCTCGATGAGGCCCCCGGGGTCACCCCCAAATCGCGCCTCGGCTGCCAGTGCGTCCCCGACGGCACGAAAGACATCGTCGTCGAAATTCCGTCATGGAACAAGAATTACGCCAAGGAAGCGGAACACTGATTCAGCGGCGCGATTTTACGAGGAGTGAATATGCCTTCCACATTTGACTGGGACAACGCCGAAGAAATCGGCATTCGCCTCGCGGAGAAATTCCCGGACGTCGACCCGCTCACCGTCCGCTTCACCGATTTGCACAAATGGGTCACCGGGCTCGACGGCTTCACCGGCGATCCGTCGCAGTCCAACGAAGGCAAGCTCGAAGCCATTCAAATGGCCTGGCATGAGGAATATCAGGAAAATCAGAGATAATCTTCAGCCGAGTAGAGCGCAAGAGAGGAGACCAGCCCATGAGCGACGCGGAGCTGCGGTACCCGGTGGGAAAGTATCAGCCAGTCGAGAAGTTGACCGAAGAGAATCGCAAACAACTACTCGCGCAAATCGCAGAGGTGCCGAAAAAATTGCGCGCAGCCGTCGCCGGATTGTCGCGCGAGCAACTGAATACCCCCTATCGCGACGGAGGCTGGACCGTCCAGCAGGTGGTGCATCACCTGCCGGACAGCCACATGAATTCCTACGTGCGCTTCAAGCTGGCTCTGAGCGAAGATAATCCCACCATCAAACCGTACAACGAAACGCGCTGGGCGGAACTGAGCGACTCGAAAACCACGCCGATCGAAACGTCACTCGCGCTGATGGACGCGCTGCACGAGCGCTGGATGAATCTGTTGCATGGGATGAAACCGGAGGATTTCGCGCGCAAGTTGACGCATCCCGAACATGGAACCGTGTCTCTCGACTACATGGTCGGCCTGTACGCCTGGCACGGACGCCACCACGTCGCCCACATCACCAGTCTTCGCCAGCGTCGTGGCTGGAAGTGAAAGTCAGAACGGCCGAAATGAAAACAAGTTACGATTTTCTGCCGATGGTCACGCCGTCGCGCAAGGGAATCATCACTGGAAACAAATTTTTCATTCCGTAGACGACGCGGTTGAATTCTTGCACGCCGCGCGTGGCTGGGCTGTCGGCCTTGCGCGTCACACGTCCCGACCATAGCGTATTGTCGGTGACGAGCAGCCCGCCGCGCTTTAATCGCTTCACCGCTTTTTTCAGCGCTGCCGGATACTGGTGCTTGTCCACGTCGATAAAAATCAAATCGAAATTTCCGCGCACGCGGTCCAGCATCTCGAGCGCGTCTCCGGTCATGATGTGAATTCGCTTCTCGACGCCCGCGCGCTTGAAAAATCCCTGCGCTCGCTTCGCGTTCTTCGGATCGCCATCCGTGTAATAAATCTCGCCTTTCGGGCCGGCCGCGCGCGCCCACCAAATCGTGGAATAGCCGATGGCCGAGCCCATCTCAAAAATCCTTTTCGCGCCGGAAATTTGCGCGAGCAAATAAAACATACGCGCGACTGCAGGACCGACGATGGGAATGTCCTCGCGGGCCGCGGCCTTTTCCATGTCCGCGAGGACAGGATCGCGCATGGGTAAAATGTCATAGATATACTTTTCCACGGCTTTGTTGGTAATCTCTCCAGCCATCGCTTCACCTCGTTTCGTTCTTCATATTTTCGTAACCGTTGTGCTATGCTCGTGTAACCCAGCCGCGTCATTCTCCGAACCGTTTCGCCCACGATTCGAGTTACGTGAAACGTTCGTTTCAACCGCGCCCCAGCCAGGGAGCCGTGCAAATGCCTGAAGAGGCCGTCTTCTATTCGGACGCCAGAGGCCTAAGAGTAACAGAACGAGGCGTGACGCTCGACAATATCACTTACGCCTTCACGAACTTCACCTCGATTGCGAGCCGCGTCGAGCGGCCCAGCCGAGTCGGCCCTTTGCTGGTTATCGGAGTGGGCGTTTCATTCTTCGTCGAGGAGATCACTCGCCCCTCCTTCGGTCTTGTCATACTTGCGGGGGTTGTGGTCGCTGTCGGCGTGTTCTGGCTCGTGGAATGCAAGCCCGTCTACAGCGTCGATCTCTCAGCTGTTTCCGGCGAGAGCGCGCCTATTTTGCGTGGCAGCGAAGAATGGACCACCGCCGTCGCGACGGCCATAAACGAAGCGATCGCTCGTCGAACCGAGCCGTTGGGCGCATCGGCTTGACAGTTGCTGCCCAACCCTGAAGCATCGGCCTTTTCTCTTCGTTCTTTGGATTTCTCACTTTGAATGATGCAACAGCATCGGCGTCATTCTCAACGCGCGCCCCATCTTCGCTCAGCCCAAACTCTCGCCGGGCTTGATGGCGTGAATCTCCAGGCCCGCGATGCCTTTCGTCTGTTTCCTCAACTCCTCGGGCGTTCCGGTGAGAACGGGGAAAGTGGCGTAATGCATGGGAATCACGTGCTTCACGTTGAGCAGGCGAATGGCCATGGCGGCTTCGCGCGGGCCCATGGTGTAAAAGTCGCCGATCGGCAACATGGCTACTTCGGGCGCGTACAACTCGGCGATCAATTTCATGTCGCTAAAAACTGCCGTATCGCCAGCGTGGTAAATGGTGAGCCCACCAGGCAGCCGAATGACGTAGCCGGCCGGCTCGCCGCCGTAAATCATTTTGTCGCCGTCTTGAATGCCATTGGAATGGACCGCTTGCACCATGGTGACTTCAATCTCGCCCACCTTCACCGTTCCACCCTTATTCATGCCAATCGCGTTCTTCACACCTTTCGACTCGAGCCAGTGCGCTGTTTCAATAATTGCGACGACCTGCGGTTTGAATTTCTGGGCAATGGCCACCGCATCGCCGATGTGGTCCCCGTGCCCGTGCGTAATGAGCATGGTGTCCACGCGCCGCAGTTTTTTCGCTTCCTGGGGGCAGGCGGGATTTCCATCCACCCAGCCTTCCAGCAAGACCACTTTGCCGTCCGCCAGCGTGATTTGAAATGTTGCGTGCCCCAGCCAGGTAATCCTGTTTCCACGAGTCTTCAACATCGCAGCCTCCGAGATTGCCGAATGAATTTCCCTGCGCGCCGAATCGTCCGGCGAAGAATTACGCGCCGAATATCTTACCTTACCCGCATTCAAATTCATTCGCCGCGAATTTGCGGCCGATAGACGAAAGGCCGAGGCGTACTTCCCGATTTCGTTACTGTGAGGAACTGGTCAGAAGTGAACGACGATGCCCGCCGAGGCGCGCGGCTGGTTTTGCGTGCTAGACCCAAAGCGAGTGACCAAATAATCGAGCTGGATCAGGCGCAGCGATACGAACGGAACGACCTTGACGTCAATGCCTCCGCCCACTGCGGTTGCAAATGCATTCTCCGTGAACGGGACCGCCGATCCGTTGCTGCCCACCGACTCGTGCGCAGCGCCGACCAGCACGTGCGCGAAAGGCGAAACGGGCCCCGGAAAGTGTACCTGCGGACCAAACAGATACGTTTGCACGTGAAGCGTCGAGCCCAGAACTGTCCCGAAGTTGCCGTCAAAGTCTGCTGTGAAGCCGAGCACGTGGAAAGGGTTATATGTGCCGGAAGCTTCCCAGCCATTCAGATTCGGATGGGTAGTTGAGGACGAGGGACACGGGGACGGCGAACCCATCGGGCACTCAGCGAAGGGCTGCACCGTAACGCTTGGCCGCAGATACGAATATCCGCCGAAGATTTGCACCTGCGCGTGCGCGGTGCCGGCTACGAGCAGGCTCAAGAAGAGGGCCGCAAGTACCAGCAAGCTTCGTCGCATTGTTTCACCTCGGAAGAAAGATGCGGCGAACCGGACCACTGTTGCTCAGGAATGTAAAATGCCAGTGAATTGCACTCATGGATTTACTTCCGGCGAATTATTTGGCAGGATTTACCTTCGCCGCAGGTGGCTGTTATAATCAAAGCCTGTTTTTGGAGAGAAGACTAAATGGCGTACGTGATTGCAGAGCCCTGCATCGGAACCAAGGATTCAGCTTGCGTGGACGTTTGCCCCGTCGACTGCATTCATCCGCGCAAAGACGAAGCCGATTTTGAAGCGGAGAAGCAGCTGTACATCAATCCCGACGAATGCATCGATTGCGGCGCGTGCGTGCCGGTGTGTCCGGTGACCGCGATTTTCGCGCTGGAAGATTTGCCGGAAAAATGGTCGGGCTACACTGCGATCAATGCGGATTGGTATAAGGCGAAAAAAGCGAAGGCATAAGCTGCTCTTCGCGGCGGAATTGTTGGTCGGAAACGGCGGGCTTCTGGTCCGCCGTTTCTTTTTTGTGGCCGCTCGAAACGTTCAGCGCGCGGCGGCCGCGCGCAGATTCCGCAGGACCGTGAGCGTTTCGGCTGGCTCGGGCCGCCTGGTGTAATCGAAATTCACATCCGCGGCGCGAATCATGTTTTCGCGGTCAATCACGTAGCGCGCGGGCAAGGGCAACTCCCAGGAAGGATCGCCATTGTATTTCGCCAGGTCCATGTTGAACTTCCTGTAGATTTGCGCCAGATCATCCGGAAAACGAAAAACAATCCCGAAGCGCCGGGCCACTTCATTGTGTGCGTCGCTCAGGACCTCGAAAGAAAGACGGGCCTTCTCCCGCGTGGCCGCGCAGTGTTCGGGAAGCTGCGGCGAAAGCGCGACCAGCGTGGCGCCCAAGGACTGGAATTCAGCCAGCGATTCTTCCAGAGCTGCCAGCTCCAGTTTGCAGTACGCTCACCAGACGCCGCGAAAAAAGGTCAGAACCAGCGGGCCTTTGGCAAGGAGCTCGTGCGAACGGAGAATCGCGCCCCGGGAATCGGGCAGCTGCCAGGCGGGCGCGGTGTCGCCGATTTTCAATGCGCGCTGCACGATGCCGGAGTTGCGCAGGTCTTCCGTGGCGCGATGCATCACGGCGAGATCTTCGGGCGGGAAACGATCCTTCGCCCCTGCGCGCCGCGCGTCCAGACTGTCTCGTAGAACCATCAAAACCCTCGCGCGTGCCGCTTCTGAGTGCGAAAGCCATTCTAACCGAATCTTCCGCGCCGTCCCACCCGGGTCCTCCATAGAGTCTTGCCCTAGGGTAGGGAGTAAGGTCCCTGGAAGGCGAGGCCGAAGACCGGTGCTGGGTGGGAAGCTTGGCCGACGGCGCTCGACTAAAATACTTACCAAAGGGCCAGTGACCCACCTGATTGACGGTCCCGTCGATTTCAACTATTTGATAGTTGGCCCTCGCCCCCGAAGGACGCTTTCCTCTGACGGGAGAGGTGTCATGAGCGAACCGCTGCCGCGTATGGAGACTCGCTTGCCCACGAAGGTGGCGATCCAGGTCTCCTTGCTCGATCGGCCAGAAGCATGCGAAATGTTAGCAGTGGAAGACGTTAGCCGCCACGGCGCGCGCGCTTTTGCCGCTCTCCCGTGGAGGCAGGGAGATCGCGTGCTGGTGCAAGCCTTCAAGGGCACGTTCCGCGCTCATGGGCGCATCGTATACTGCAATCGGCTTGAGGGCGCTCGTGGCCAGTACGTGATAGGCCTGGAGTTCTTCTCGCCGACGGGCAATTGGGAGGAGTGACCTTTTTTGACGCCGACGGACTCAGGTTTGTGAGGGCGGAAAACCATATCGAACCATAGTTGCCAGGTTTTGCCGCCATCAATGGAAGTAAATGCGGTTTCACGCACGCCGCCGTCCGCCCGTTTCCAGATGCCGCGAACGCGGCGCTCCTTGCCGTCGGCGGTGCGATCGGCGCCGGCGAGAATCATCTCGCCAGAGCGGAATCTTCCTTCAATGACGAGCAATCTGCCATGGTTCGTCACCCAGGTCTGATGCCAGACTTTTCTTGACGCGTCGTAGATGCTGAAGCTCTGGCCCTCAGAGCCGTCCGTGCCGAGATAGTCCTCGCGCAGGACGCAGCCGCCGAGAATGCGGTCGACATGGTTGCGCGCGACGACGAGCGTGGGCTTCTCCACATCGAAACCGTCCCAATCGCCAACCCAGAAATCAAACTGGTGGTATTCCGGTGCGGCGCAAGGAGCGGCTTTCGCGGCTTCCGCTTCGACGTGAGTGCGGGTGGCCGGCCGAACGGAAATCGCAGCCAGCCAAGCTGCGATACAAAAAACCACTGTGCCAGGGACACCGAATCTCATTGTGATTTCTCCCAACAGTGCGCGGTGGTGGTCAAGGACGCGAGGACAGTCGTGGGTGAAACGCTGCCCTCGGCCCTGAATCGCGCTGCCTCGCGGGACGAGCGGGCGCAACGCAAAATCAGCGGTTTTCGTCACACGCTCAGTGTGGCCTTATGGGTAGAAGAAAATGGCCGATGTTGACCTGCTTCTGGGCGCCAAGCGAAGGAGTGATTGCCTGCGTCGGGCCGTAAGCCACAGGATCGCCCGGAGCGCAGGGAACCAACAGAACGGCATGCGCGACGGATTCGTTGATCACGCCACCGGAGACAGGGTTGGCTTGCGCCGCGATCACGCCGCTATCATTGATCCCGCCGGTAGAAGAAATGTCCCAACTGGCGCTGGCCGAGCCGATGAGCGAGTTGAGCGGCGTCATTGTGCCGTTCTGGTAGATGAAGGCGCGCGGACCGTCGAACTCGAAATCGGCAAACGATACGCCTACGATCTGATTTTCATCGTTAATGTCGGTGGCCTCGCTCATGGCGTCTGGAGTGCCATTGAGCCCGGGCAATGTCCCAAGGCTTTTCATGCCCAGTTGTTTTGTCCAAATGAAGGCCAGGAATCTGAATTGCAGTTGGCCATCAACCACATCGTTCGGGCCGTTTACAAATCCCGTGACCACCCCACGGTTGTTGACGGCGTCGGGCGTGTTCCAGCCGTGCCCTCCCAAGTTACCCAGGTTGATTGGTTTGCCGTTCTGCCAAAGCAGGGCGTGAATGGCGCTGTAGGCGCCAATGGCAACATCGCACGTGCCGGAGATGCCGACGGCCTGACCCAAATCATTGATGGCGGTCGCCGCTCCATCGGGATCGCCGGGATACGGAGGGAGTTCCTGCACCTGCCATTTCCCGCGAGCGTCGCGTTGCCACAGCGTCGCCTCGAACTGTAGAAATTGATTCGCGCTGTTGTCGCACGTCGGGTCGTAGACGTTGTCTTCCGCCCATCCGACGATTTGGCCCGCGTCATTGTCCCCGCCGCCTATGGAGTTGTTTCCGCCCAGCCCGGGAAGTTGCGTCATTGCGCCGTACTGCCAGGCGAAAGCCACACAAGAGCTGGAGAGACCCACGGCGGGACAGGAAAAAGTCTCGTTGAGAGGGTCGGCCTTGCCGTTTTCGGATGTGCCGGAGATCAACCCGAAATTGTTTTTAACCGGCCAGGAAACGTTGCTGTTTGCACCGCCATCGAGAGTGCCAAGCGGAATTTGCAACCCATAAAGCCAAAGAGCCGCAATCTGGTTACCCGAAGAATTGAAAGATCCGCCGGTTGCCCAGCCGATGTTGTTAATGGCGTTTGCGCTGCTGTCCGGCCCGCCGAGCGTGCCGAGGTCAATGACGCGGTAATGGGTTGGCCCCGGCGGATCTTGCGCGGTGAGCCGCATCGAAAGGGCCAAGGCAGCCAGCAAGCTCATTGCGGTTACACAAATCAGTGTTCGCGTTTTCATGGTGTCTCCTTGATTTCCTCTTCTCCCCAAGAAAGGAACCGAGATGACGGTCTGCCTTGCGATGGCCCGCTGTGAAAGCCAAATTCCGCCAAGGAGAGGCGAACCGAATCCAGGACATCTCTGCACCCCACCGGTACGGTAGAGGGGTTTGCGAACAGAGGTTGGACATTTGCGGACTTCAAATTCTTGCGAGCGCGAGCGTTGCGGAGAGACAAAGCGCCCTGATCGAAAGGCTTCCCCAGTGAAGCGTACGGCTTATGCGAGGGGTTTTAAGGCCACGTCACTTCGAAGGCTTTGGCAGCGGGAAGGAAGACTGGGCAAACACGTAGCGCCATCCGGCCGAAGTGCGCACATAGGTGTCGCTGAACCAGAATAAGCGGTCGAATGGCTTTCCGTCGGTCGCGCCTTTCTCCCACAATTTGGCGGTGACCACTGCTGTGTCGCCCCAGACGCGAACGGTTCGTTCTGTGTCCTCGTTATGTTCGTAGACGTCGCGGCCGTCCCGTGCTTCCTTGAGCAGGTCGGCTTTGGTGTAAATCTTCCCGGAGCCGGTCACAAGGATGAAATCATCGGCCAACAGGCGATCCATTGTGGCGGCATCGTTTATTTTTACGGCTGCTTGGTATTCGGTGTCCAGCGCAGCGACCTCCTTTTGATCATCGGCAGCAGAGGCATTCGCGCGATGCGGCGCCATCGCCGCGAATATGCCCAGAGCCAACGCCGCAGCAACAAACGGCAAAAATAGCCAGCGAGAAAACCGCCGGACGCCTGGGACCGTGGCAGCAGTAATCGCACTCCGCGCGATGGCCTTGGAAAGAGAATTCTTCTTCATCTTCATCTCCTTGGTGTGTTCAGGAACTCTCTGCCACGCTATATTGGTTTCGGCATCCAAGTTGGAAGTTAGCGGACTTCGATACCAGCAGGATATCGGCGAATGTCCGCGGCCGCAGAAAGCGGCGTCACGCTATGGACAGGACCAATGTTTGATTCGAGGGTGAGCCAAAGGAGCCGGCGGATTTGGGTGCGGTATGCAGGTCCGAAAATGTCCAGATTGTCTTCCGCAGTCGGCTACGATGAATTTGTGGAACCTCCGGAACTCGATTGGCGAGTTTGTTCGCGGGCCAGACTGGCGCGCGATGCGCGTTTTGACGGCAAGTTTTTCATCGGAGTGGTGAGCACGAAGATTTACTGCCGTCCGATTTGCCGCGCGCGCACGTCGAAGGAGTGCAATGTTCGGTATTACCCGAGCGCGGCCGCCGCGGCCGAGGCCGGCTTTCGCCCGTGTTTGGTCTGCCGGCCGGAGTGTTCGCCAGGAACTTCGGCGTGGGCGGGAACACAAAACACCGTGGCGCGCGCGTTGCGGCTGATCGGAGAAAGCGGTTTGGAGGATGGAGGCGTGGAAGCGCTGGCGGAGCGCCTCGGAGTCGGCTCGCGGCATCTGCGGCGGTTATTCCTGCGACACGTGGGAGCGACGCCGAGCGCCGTGGCGCAGACGCGGCGGCTGCATTTTGCCAAGAAGCTGATCGACGAGACGCGCCTGCCGATGACGCAGGTTGCCATCGCGTCGGGTTTCGGCTGCGTGAGGCGATTCAACGACTGTATACGCAAAGTCTACCAGCGCACGCCCACGGAAATCCGGCGGTTGGCAGGGAAGAGCGCCGCGCAACGCGAGGGCCAGTACGTTTTTCATCTTCACTTCCGCCCGCCGTACAACTGGCGGCGCGTGCTGGAATTTCTCGCGGCGCGAGCCACGCCCGGCGTCGAAGCGGTAGAAGCGGGCACATACCGCCGCACCGTTTCTCTGAATTGTGGCCGCGGGTATTTCGAGGTTTCGCTCGCGGAAGACCGCAACGCGCTGATGGCGCGCGTTGAGTTCGCCGATCCGCGCTCGCTCTTTCTCATTATCGAGCGCATCTGCGCGATGTTTGATGTGAATGCAGATTGGGCGGTCATCACAAGAACTCTGCAAGCGGATCCGTTCCTGGCTAGCCGCGCTGTTTCCGAACAAGGCGTGCGCGTGCCCGGCTGCTGGGATGGTTTCGAGCTGGTGACGCGAGCGATTCTAGCGCAGCAGACCGGCTTCGCCGCTGGGGCGGCGTTTGCGGGCAGGATGGTAAAGGCCTTGGGCCAATCGTTTCCCGCAGCGAGCGGACTCACGCATCTTTTCCCCACGCCTGAAGTCCTCGCCCGCGCGGATTTGGCCGGGATCGGGCTGCCCAAAGCAAAAGCCGCAACCATTCGCGCCTTTGCGCGCGCGGTTTGCGACGGGCAGCTCCGGTTCGAGGGAATTGCGGATGGCAGTGCTTTTCTCGCCCGTCTGTCTGAAATTCCGGGTACCGAAAAATGGATCGCGCAATACGCGGCCGTGCGAATGCTGCGAGACCCCGACGCATTTCCCAGCAGCGATCCCGCATTGCGCCGCACGGCCGGTTTCAACAGCGTCCGCGAACTGGAGGAGTATTCCGAGGCGTGGCGGCCATGGCGTGCGTACGCCGCCATGCTGCTCTGGCAAAGCGCCGCCCCTCGTGAGATCGCCTCGCGAGAGTCTCGCGCCGCGAAGCCCGCGTTTGTCGCTTCCGAGACGGAAAGCGAACGCGCGGTTTACTCGCGCTGAGGGCGCCAGGCCTTGCCCGGTAGCGTCCTCAACTTCTTATCCACAACCGCAGTCCTTCTATTTTGCCCCGGAACGCGGTCGCAACATTCCGTCGCACACGCGGTCCGCGAGCTAAGGTGTCCGCGAGCAGGGCAGCCGCTCCCCACGCCTGATGCTCGCCGACGAGGAATGTCCACGCCAAGAAAATGAGTTTTCGCCACGCCGGTGAATTCTTAAGCATGATGTACGTGTAATTGCGGCAGTAGGAAAATGTTCGCCGGGATCGGTCGGAACGATCCAATTCCGGTACGCGCTCGGCCGCATGATGATCAACGGCAGCGCGGGGCTCGTAGACCACCCGGTAACCCTTCCGTCGTGCCTGAAAGCAAAGATCCAAGCCATACATCGATGCATCGTCAAAGTTCAAAACCGGGTCAAAAACAACCGACGACAATAAATTGCGCCGCCAAGCCCAGTTGCCCTCCATAACGGAGCAAACCTCGATGGGAGCGGTGCCATCCATGCTGCCCACGTTTCCCCACGTCTTCCCGTACCAGGAGATTTGGCCGGGACATCCCTTTAGCCTGGGCGCGGCCATTCCCGGTGTGGTGACCTTTCCCCCGGCAACACCGACCAGAGGATCCGCGAAAACTGCGGAGATTCGAGCGAGCCAATCGGGGTGCACGGTAACGTCGTCATCCACGACGGCGACGATGTTTCCTGAAGCCATCCGCGCTCCCGCTTCGACCGGAGGCATATGACCAGGCGTGGTAACCCAACTGGCGCGCAATTCGACGGAGCCTTTGGCGAAGCTTTTAAGAAGATCGATCGCTTGCTGAGTTTCTTTGTCGCCCTGGCGACCCACGACAATGACCTCGTGCGGCCGGGCTCGACCCTCGAGAATGGATCGCACACATGCTGTGAGCCAGTCAGGACGACGATAGGAAGGCACGATAACGGTTACGTTTTCTGCGCCGCGATTCTCGGCCAAGGGCGACCCCCTCGCTTCTTTGGCTATGCCTTGGGCCAGTCTAGCGCGCAATGCATTGAGAAAGCAGAGCAACGTTCGCGGGCGAACGGCATCAAACAAGCCTGTGTCCCTGCATTAACGTTGAATGAATAGTTGTGCTTCTAGCGAATTCCCTTGCGCTGGCGGGCGGTGATACGGCATGTTACGGGGTGCCGATGGTGCGAAAATAGGGGGCGGACTTTGAAAATACTCCTTCGTATTTCTCTGTTGATGTTGACGGCCGGATTAGCCGCGAGCGGTTCCTATTCAAGCAGCTGGAGTGTCCGTCGGCCGGCCAGAGTTCAAGCGCAGGCGCCTGACCAGAACGTGCAAGTGATCGACATGATCGCGAAGAGATACAACTATACTCCGGCGTCGGTGCACGTAAAGAAGGGAACGAAAGTGCAACTGCGCATCACGGCCTCGGATCACCAGCACGGATTCAAAATCAACGTATATCCCGACGGCGGAGACACGAAGGGAGCGCCGGGGTTGGTTTTCACATCGCCTCAGGATTGCTGGACCATACCCAAAGGGCAAACGTTGACCATTGAGTTCGTGGCCAACACCGCGGGGAACTATCCCTTCAAATGCTGCAAATTCTGCGGCTTTGGGCACATGGGAATGAAGGGCGAAATTGTTGTGGACGAGTAACCCGCGCGAGCGAAACGAGCGAAGGCGCAGCGGCCAAGTTTCAAAGGGATTGAATTCTAGGTGTGGGGACCGGAACGCACGCCGGGTGGTTGTGCGGAGCCGCCAGCCACTCGCGAACCGCCAGGCGTAGAGCGGCGAGATTGATGCCGGAATAATCGCCCGGGAATTTTGCCAGTTTTTCGAGCGCGGCGGTGGCCAGCGATTGCCCTCCGGCGCGGTTGCCGCGCGAATAATGGTGAAATGCCGCGGCGAGTTGTATCAGGCCCTGAAGGAACGTCTTTTCGGGTTCCGGAGCCGCCAGCCAGACTTCCTCCCACACTTCGTGTGCCTTGAAAAACTCTCCGGAATTGCAGAGCGCGATTCCGCTCTGGAACTTGCTGTGATGCAACTCGCCTGACTTTAAGATAAGCGTGCTCCGATTGGGCCCATGAGATGTTCGCGCGCTATGATAGCAGAGGGGCTCTTGCGGAGAAGCGGCATTGAATATTGCGATTGAAATTCCGGCCGTTCGGCTGGGAATCGTCGAGGCCGACGAAGTGACCGTGGCGC
>JASHQB010000231.1 GCA_030037775.1 Candidatus Acidiferrales bacterium | reverse complement strand
CCGCATCCATCGGGTGATTACCGGGGGAAGAATACAGGAAATTGCCCTGGAGTTGTGCAAAGTGCATAGCTGCTTGAATCCTCCGCGCTTAAGAAAGCGAGAGCCAGATTTTCCACAAGGTTTTCAACACAACTGTTGAAAACTTTCCTTGGCGAGTCACATCGCGACTCGTCGCCGCAGAGCATGAGGACTTCAAGAACCAAGAAAGCCTGCCGCGAACGAGTCCTCTTTGGAACGTGATATCATCCGCTCAAGCGCAGGCTGGCCATGAGTTTGCATGAAACGACTGATCGTCAACGCGGACGATTTTGGTTACACCCGCGGCGTAAATTCCGGAGTGATCCGCGGGTTTCGCGACGGAATCATCACCAGTGCCACAATTATGGCAAACGGCGCATCATTTGAAGACGCCGTCGAGCGCGCGCAGGAAAATCCCAGGCTCGGCGTTGGATGCCACCTTGTATTGGTTGGTGAACGTTGCGTCGAGGCGGCGAGCGCCATCCCGTCACTGGTGGATAGCGAGGGGCGGCTGCCGTCAAGCCTGGCGGTTTTGACGGGCAAGCTGATGGCCGGAGCGGTGCGCGGCGAAGATATCGTCCGTGAACTCCGCGCGCAGATTGGAAAAGTGATTAGCGCCGGCATCGAACCTACCCACCTTGATTCTCACAAGCACACACATTCACACCCGCGCGTAATGGAACAGGTGGTACGAGTGGCGGAGGAATTTGGAATTCGCCGCGTGAGAAGACCCTTTGAGAACGCCGATGTGTTATTAAGGTCTGGCTTTGGAGGCGGCTGGAACTCTTTGAAGCGGCGCTTGACCGCATTGGCGGCTCGGACCGCAGCGCCACAATTCGACAAGCTGGCGCGAGAGCATGGCGTCCGCACGCCGGAGCGCCTATGGGGAGTGGCAGCGACAGGACGTCTGAATCGCGAAGCGATTCTGTCCGTGATAGGCTCGATGCCCGAGGGCGTGAACGAGTTGATGTGCCACCCCGGAGAATACGACGACGCGCTCGAGCATGCGAAGACGAGTCTCAAACGAGAACGTGAGCGAGAGCTGGAAGCATTGATGGATCCGGCGGTCCGTACGGCCATAGGTGAGCAAAGAATCGAGTTAATCGATTATCGAGGCTTGCATTGAGTCCCGCCCGCGGAAACGACGCTGTGCAACCGAAGTACTCGGTCGTAGTTCCCCTACTCGATGAGGCCGGTTCCCTCCGCGAGTTGTATCGTCGGCTGTCGGAGATCATGACCGGTCGGTACGAACCCGTCGAGTTTATCTTCGTGGACGACCATAGCAGCGATGCGACTCCGGAGATACTGGCGGAATTGGCGGATTTGGACCCACGCGTCGTGTTTTTGCGGCTCAAGCGAAATTATGGTCAGACCATTGCGCTGGCCGCCGGGTTCGACCAGGCCTCCGGTGAAATTGTATTGTCGATGGATGGCGACCTGCAACACGATCCCAGCGACATTCCGCGCCTGATCGATATGCTTGAAACGACCGATGCGGACATCGTCAGCGGGTGGCGCCAGAAACGAGTAGATAACTTTTTCTTTCGCCGAATTCCTTCGAGGGTCGCGAATTGGCTGATGGCCAAGCTTTCGGGCGTGAACATACACGACTTCGGCACCACCTTCAAAGTCTACCGGCGCGAAACAATTAAAGATGTGCGGCTTTACGGCGAATTGCATCGCTTCATCCCTGCGCTGGCATCGCTGAACGGCGCCAAAGTGTTGGAAGTTCCCATCCGGAATATCACGCGGCCGCAAGGGAAGTCCCACTACGGCATCTCGCGGACCTTTCGCGTCTTCTTTGATTTGATCACGATACGATTCATGCTGCGCTATATGCTCAGGCCGCTGCATTTGTTTGGACCCGCGGGAGCGATCAGCTTTCTGGCCGGTGCATTGATTCTGCTGGTGTTATTTGTGGAAAAAATCTTTGCCCACGTCCAGCTTTTCGTTCAGCACGGGCCGCTATTGATTCTGGGCATGTTGCTGTGTCTTTTTGGAATGCAGTTCCTTGCGATCGGGCTCGTCGGAGAACTGATGATGCGCAACTACTTCGAAGCGCACCAGAAACCGATTTACCGCCTCGAAAGGGTCTCCGGTGCTTCAAGTTTCACTCAGGCGCCCCGCTAAACCGGCGATTGCACCGGCGAATTGAATTTGCTTAGAATTAGAATTGGTTATGAAATCTCTGCGAGGTGATAGCCGCCCAAATGGGGAAGGGGAAATTTTGAAGCGCCTTGAAGCAGACTTGGGGGCGAAGATGCGTAAAGCGACGATTTTAGCCGTGCTGCTTGCGGCGGGGCTGGCGTACGGCTCGAACGAAGCATGGAAAACGAAGCCATACCAACAATGGGACCAAAACGACGTCAAGGAGATTCTCACGAATTCTCCGTGGGTAAAGCGCACGTTGGTTACGGCTACATGGAAACCGGGCGGCCTGACCGCGCCCGACGCCAGCGGCCAGACCCAAAGTCAGGAGAATCCCTCCATGCAGCAGCGCACCGGCATGGGTCCCCAAGGCTCAAGTGGAGGAGGGCAGCCCGGTAATCCAGCGCCGCCGTCCATGGGGGGCTCCGATAGCCCGCAGGCGCAGTTCGCCTTGCGATGGAGTTCATCTCAGACGGTTCGCGAGGCCATCGCGCGCGATGCCATCCTGAACGGGCGTTCCTCGGAAGCTCAGGCGGAACAGTACGTGGACCAGGCCCCCGCGGATTACGAAGTCTTGCTCTCCGGTACGGATATGACTCCTTTCGCGGATGAAACCGGCGACTCGCTAAAGTCGAAGGCTTATCTTGAAGTGAAGCCCTCCAAGGAGAGAGTGAGCCCTTCGAGCGTGGAAATCGTAAAGGGCGCAGACGGCAAGAACATCCAGTCGGTGCTCTTCTCGTTCCCAAAGCAGGGTGCCAATGGCCAGCCCGTGCTTACCGCGGATGACAAGGAAGCGCGCTTCGACTGCAAGTTGAAATACGTGCATCTCGACATGGGATTCGATTTGCGGAAGATGGTGGGGAAAAACGGCAGAGACCTGTAAGCTTAGCGGCCTGAATCGCGGCGAACTGGCGGCGCAGGTCGGGCTTGGGCGATTGAACTGCCAACAGAGGGGCACAGTATGCGTAAAGCGATTGTCTTGGTGGTATTTGCGGCGGCGATGCTGGCATATGCAGGCGGCGATATATGGAAGACCAAACCTTATCAGCAGTGGGATGCCAGTGATCTCAAGCAAGTCTTGTGGAGTTCTCCTTGGGTGAAGTACACCAGCGTGCCGGTGGAATGGACCAGGCCGCCGGCCGCACCGCTAACCGCTGGCCAAGTCCAAGGGAATCAACCAGGGCCGGCGGCTCAAGCACAAGGCCCGGCCGGTTCCTCCAATGGCGCCTACGGGAACAAAGGCAATAGCCAGTCCGTTCCGCAGGTCGGCACTGGACAGCCGGACGGGACAATCCAGACTCCGGACGCCGCGTTTCTTGTGCGCTGGAATTCAGCGCTGACGATCCGGGAAGGGTTCGCGCGCCAAGCCGTGTTGGACGGCAAATTGTCCGAGGCCCAAGCCTTGCAATATGTCGGTCAGGCACAACCGCTCTATCAAATCCAGGTATCCGGGCCGGACATGACTCCGTTCACGGAAGAAACCAGCGATACCCTTAAAGCGAAGACCTACATCGAAGTGAAACCATCGAAGAAAAGACTCAGTCCGTCGGCGGTTGAGATTACCAGGGGCCCGGACGGTACCACGATTCAGTTCGTTTTGTTTTCCTTCGCAAAACAGGCTGCAGACGGGAGCCCCCCGTTTAGCGCGACCGACAAGCAGGCGCAATTCAACTGCAACTTGAAGAATCTGCACCTCGACGTGGGATTTGATCTTCGCAAAATGGTCGGGCAAAACGGGCCCGACCTGTAGCCGGTATTGCGTTGGCAATGCGCCGGTCTGACCGCGAAGTTTGCGTTGGGCTGGAGAATTTTCTTGGGTTGACGCCCGGGAAACGAGGAAAGCGTGCAATTCTCCGAGGAGAAGTTCTTTCGAGCACGCATCACCAGTCGCCGCAACATCGCCGACGACCTGTGGGTGGTCCATGTCGATCCGGGAGCGGAATTCCGATTCGCGCCGGGCCAATACGCAACGCTCGGCGTAGAAGCACAGGACAAGCTTGTCGAGCGCGCCTACTCGATCGTATCGGCCCCGCATGAGAAGGAATTGGAGATCTTCATCGAGTTGGTCCCGCAGGGCGAACTCACGCCGCTACTCTACCGCCTGGACGTCGGCGCGCAGCTTTCCATGCGCAAGGTTCCCAAAGGGCGGTTCACGCTGGACGTGAAGAGCGGCCGGAAAAACCACTTGCTGCTCTGCACCGTGACAGGAGTTGCGCCCTTTGTCAGTTACATTCGCTCGTTCGAGAAGGAATGGCGTGAAGGTAAGTTTGATGGGGGGCACCGCCTCTTTGTGATCAACGCAGCCAGCCGCTCCTGGGAATTCGGCTATCGAGAGGAGTTCGAGAGGGCCGCCGCATCCATCCCGTGGCTCAAGTACATTGCAACGATCAGCCGTCCCTGGGAAGACGCGGACTGGAAGGGCGAGGTCGGACGTGTAGAAGACCTGCTCCGCAAGTACGCGGACGCATGGGAGCTGGATGGAACGAATACCACGGCTTACCTATGCGGGCACCCGCAGATGATCGAGAACAGCAAAGGCATTCTGCAGCGGAGGCGCTTCGCCAAGGACGTTATCCGCGAGGAAGTCTACTGGATACCCGCGAAAGAGGCCAAGACCTAGCACCGTGCCTTGCGCGCGAGTCAAAGCCCGTCGAGACTCGGTCTCTCTTTCAGCTTGGGCCGTTCGCCTCGGCAATCATGTCGATAGCCCTCTGTGTCGCGCGCAACGGCACCGCAACGTGCACCGTCTCGTCCGGATCGTCCGCATCCAACACGATCGACCCACCCGACTTTACCACCGTGACGTGGCTATCTGAGTCCAGCACTTCCACCAGCGGCCCGTCCGGGCAATCCGCCAGCCCGGACATCGCCGCGTCAATTATCGGCATGAACTGCTGCAGGTTGGCCGACGCATCTCTCAGATGGTGCCGCGGTATGAACTCCACCGCCATCGGCATGATCACCGCCGGGACGATCAGCGAAATGTGCGTCCCATTGGTTTGTTTCTCGTTTACTTTCACGTGGATGAAGCCCTCGCTCGAGGCGATCGCTCCTCCCACGAGGACCGTTCCCATCAGCCCGATTCCAATTTTGCCAAGCAGCAGCATCTAGTCTTCCTCCTTCAGCGGAGAGGTTTCGAGCGTTAGGTCGCCGGCGAAAACATGTGCGGTCAGGACGTACTTTCCGGTTCCTTTTCTGCGCACCGAGCCACCCAGCCAGCCTTTCGCTTCGCCGAACGCACCCGCGGCAACGTCCCCGAAGCGGACCGATGCGTTGACCTCCGCATAGTCGTCCGGGGTTACCGTATGGATCGTTAGGTCGCCGCCAATCAGCTTTATGTCCTTGTTTCCAAGCACGCTTTTCACATCCAGGTCCGCGCCGCTCATGCGCACATAGAGGTCCGTCGACTCCGGGATTTCGATGGTGACTTGCAGCTCGTTCTTCGGGCCGCCGGAGATGCGCAGGTTCCCGCCGGCACCTGCCTGCGTCATACGGACGGTGAGGTTCTTCGCTATCTCCGCATTCTTGCCGCTAAAATGGACCACAATCCTGTTGTCACTGCGACCCACGATCCGAAAATCGCCGGATTGCAGATTCATCCCAAGGCGGCCGCCGGAGGGGAAATCAACGCTGAACGGATGGTTCCGAAGGTCTTTTACCTCCAGTTTGCTCTGCGCCGCTCCCGCTGGGGCGAGAAGCGCCGCGAGAAGCCCGATGGCCAGAATGCGCATCTGAATTGCCTCCTTACGTAGCGGATGCTCCGAACTCGCTAGTCGGAACTGTTGCGTGAATCGATCCACACGCGCACCGTTTCGTCATTATCGGTCACCGTGACAAGCGTGGCGTCCCCGGCGCGGTCCAGAGCTTGAATCGCCGCTTCGAGGTTCAGTTCGCGCTGATGAGTTGCCGACGCGAGCGCCTCGGCAACCTGCCAGGGAATGGTCACGTCCACTTTTTGCCCATTGTCTTTGTCAGTGACGTGGACGATCATTTGCCCGCGTTCCTTCGCCACGCGAACATTCGTGCCGGGCTCCTGTACGGTGACGAATTCGCCGTCCGGCGCGGCTTTCACCGCATTAATAATGGCCTGCAGGTCCACGCTATCGCAGCGGAAGTTTCCCATCTGAACCTTGCCGTCACGCAACTGTCCACTGTTGATGGCCGGAATGACCTTCTCGGCGAGCGAGAGGGGAATATTCACGCGAACCAATTCCTTGGTGTTCGTGCCATCGACCTTCACGTGCAGATAATGCTCCGGCGGGGCAGCTACCACAGCGGTTGTCACAAAAAGCAGTGCCAGGGCGGAAAGTGCTGTTTTCATCGGTGAGCGCCTCCTCGGCGGTCACCGTAGTTACGCAGGCACGCCGGAAAAAGTTCCACCCCTGTGCTGAGCCAAGTCCGAATTCCGTGCGTAGAGGCGCTAATCGCGCTTGGGCTCGAAAATCAGGGCGGAGAGAGGCGGAAGGATTAGCTTTATCGAGGATTCTTGGTCATTCCAGGGCACCGGGTCCGCTGCAACACCTCCGCCGTTTCCGACGTTGCTGCCTCCGTAGAAGGACGAATCCGTATTCATGATTTCCTGATAGAAGCCCCTCTCCGGAACACCGACGCGGTAGTCCTCTCGTATCACCGGCGTGAAGTTACACACGATGACGAGGAAATCCTCCGGCCGGCGCCCGCGGCGAATGAAAGCCAGCACGCTCGCGTCGGCGTCATGCACCTCCAGCCACTGGAAGCCCGGCCAGTCGAACTCGACTTCATGCAGGGCCGGTTCGCGCCGGTAGAGATGATTCAAATCGGTGACCAAGCGCTGGATTCCCTGATGAGGTGGGAATTCAAGCAGATTCCAGTCCAGGCTGGCGTTTTCCCGCCACTCGCTCCACGGAGCCAGCTCCGAGCCCATGAAAAGCAGCTTCTTGCCCGGATGGGAGAAAAAGTACCCGAACAGGAGCCGCAGATTGGCAAATTTGCTCCAATCATCGCCCGGCATCTTGGCGAGCAGGGAGCGTTTTCCGTGGACGACTTCATCATGCGAGAGCGGAAGCACGAAGTTCTCGTTGAAGGCGTAGAGCATTGAGAAAGTAAGCTCGCCGTGATGGAATTTGCGGTGAATGGGATCTAGCGAGAAATAACGGAGTGTGTCGTTCATCCACCCCATATTCCATTTTAGGTCGAAGCCCAGCCCGCCAACGTATGTGGGGCGCGAAACGGCGGGCCAAGCGGTGGATTCTTCCGCGACCGTGAGGACGCCAGGATGGCGGGCGTGCACCACTTCGTTCATGCGTTTCAGAAATGCAATGGCCTCCAGGTTTTCCCGGCCGCCGAATTGGTTGGGGAGCCATTCGCCCGGCCGGCGCGAATAGTCGAGGTACAGCATGGAGGCTACCGCGTCCACGCGCAGACCGTCGATGTGGTACTTGTCCAGCCAGAACAGCGCGTTCGAGAGCAGGAAATTCTGCACTTCGTTGCGGCCGTAATTAAAGATAAGCGTGCCCCAGTCGGGATGCGACCCGCGCCGTGGATCCGCATGTTCGTAGAGATACGTGCCGTCGAAATAGGCAAGGCCGTGCGCGTCGCGCGGAAAATGCCCGGGGGTCCAGTCGAAGAGCACGCCGATGCCGGCTTGATGGCAGCGGTCGACAAAATCCATAAACTCATGCGGCGAACCGTAGCGGCTGGTGACCGCGAAATACCCGATCGTCTGGTAACCCCACGAGGCGTCGAGCGGGTGCTCCGTCAACGGGAGCAGCTCGATGTGTGTGTATCCCATCTGTTTGATGTAAGGGATCAGCTCATCTGCCATTTCCGTGTAGGTGAGCCACCGGCCATCGGGGCCGCGGCGCCAGGAGCCGAAATGCAGTTCGCAGATCGAGATGGGCGCGCGCTGCCAGTCGAAGTGCGCACGCTGGCTCATCCACTCCGCGTCCTCCCATTTGTGGCCGTCGATTGCGGCGACCACGGAGCTCGATTTCGGCCGGACTTCCGCGGCGAAGCCGTAAGGGTCGGATTTCAGAGTGAGCATTTCGCCGGTGCGCGAACGAATCTCGAATTTGTAAAGGTCTCCTTCGCCCATGCCGGGGAGGAAAATCTCCCAGACGCCCGTGGGCCGGGCGCGCATCGGGTTAACACGGCCATCCCACCGATTGAAGTCCCCGACCACGCTCACGCGCATGGCATTAGGCGCCCAAACCCCAAAGTGTACCCCCCGAACGCCTGAGACCTCGCGGACATGCGCTCCCAGCTTCTCGTAATTCTGAAAATGGGTGCCTTCACCGAGCAGGTAGAGGTCGTAGTCGGTCAGCAGCGGCGGAAACGCATAAGGATCGTACGTCTCGTAGGTCTGGCCGCTAACCTCCGTGATGCGAAGGCGGTAATGGGAGGGTGAGGTTTCCGCCGCCGGCGCGCCGCCGGCAAGAGGAATGATGGCTTCGTAGAATCCAGCGGGATCGATTCGCATCGCGGGATGCTCTTCGTCATGGTTGCCCCAGAGAATGGTGACTTGCTCGGCTTGTGGCTGAAACACTCGGATGGCGACTCCGGGCTCCTCTTCCGAGCGATGCGGGCCGAGAACCAGGAACGGGTTCGGATGCTCGGCGCGGACAATCAGGCCCACGTCCGAAGCGAGCAGTGATGACCGTGAGGATAACGATGGAGATTCTGGCGAATGCGAGTCGGTTGAATCGATTTTGTCTCTAGACCCCAGTTTCGTCCTCCAAAGCCACAGCACGTCCATTCTAGTCGAAGAGACCCGATGGCACCAACGATGGATGAGACTGCGATTCCCGCGCCGCCACGGCTGTGTCGCGCTGCGGCGCTGGACAGAATAATCAGGGACGGGTAGGCTATGCCTCCAGTGGGTGTGTCAACGTGAGTTCCAGGAGGATGTGGCGATGAAAAAGACCGCGGTGCAAGTTGCCATTTTGGGGTTGCTTGGCTTGGTCGTCGGCTGCGCCGCATGGGCGCAATCGGCCGCCAGGAAGGCTCCGGGACCTGAGCAAATTCTGCAGAGAAACTGGGACGGCATCGGAAGCAAAGTGATCGCCATGGCCAAGGATTGGCCGGAGGACAAGTACAACTACCAGCCGAACGATCAAGTGCGCACCTTTGGGCAAATCCTGGTGCACATCGCGGCCTCGAACTACTACGCGATCAATCCGGCGATGGGCAAGAGCACCAAAGACCTTCAGGACGACCCGAAGCAATACCAAACGAAAGCGCAGATCGTGGCCTTCGTCGAGAAATCATTCGCAGATGGCGACGCTGCTCTCAAGGCTGGCGGAGATTCGGGTGCGTTGGCGCATTTGGGAAACTGGGTGGGCATCATCGAGCATTCCGGCGAGCACTTCGGCAACCTCGTGACTTACTATCGCAACAATGGCGTCGTACCGCCGGAGTCGCGCCCGAAAAAGTAGCCCTCTGGCAGTATAGGAGCCTCGGGACATGAAACAGATATGCGCGTACGTGTGTTTGTTGCTGCTCGCCGCTTCCGGAGCGTCGAGCGCCGCCCGCGCTCAGGATCGTTCCCAGGGACGGTCCATGGTTACCACGCGCTACGGCATCGTCTCCGCAGAAAGCCCCTTGGCGGCGCAGGCCGGCGCGCAGACTCTGGCGCGTGGCGGCAACGCGATCGATGCCGCTATCGCCGCGAATGCCGTGATGGGTGTAGTCGAGCCGATGATGGACGGCATCGGTGGCGACCTCTTTGTGATCGTCTATGACGCGAAGAGCGGCAAACTTTACGGATTGAACGCCAGCGGTTGGGCGCCCCAAGGGCTGACGCCGGAATTCTTGAAGTCTAAAGGCGTTACCAAGATGCCGTCGTTCGGCATCGATTCGGTAACCGTGCCGGGCGCGGTGGACGGCTGGTCGAAACTCCTCAGCCGCTTTGGAAAATTGGATTTTCAGCAGGACCTCGAACCGGCGATTCGCTACGCGCGCGAAGGGTTTCCCGTCCCCGAGTGGGATGCAGCGTACTGGGCGAGTGCCGCGTCGTTCTTGGCGAAGGACCCGGAGACCGCGCGCCTCTACTTGGTCGACGGACATGCTCCGGCGGTCGGCGAAATTTTCCACAATGAAGACCTGGCGCGCTCTCTCGAGCAACTGGCCAGCGGCGGGCGTGACGCCTTCTACAAGGGCGAAATCGCCCAGAAAATCGTTGAATTCTCCAAGAGCCAGGGCGGCGCGATGACGGCCGAGGATTTGGCCGATTATTCCAGCGAATGGGTCGAGCCACTTTCGACGCAATATCACGGCTGGACAGTCTACGAACTGCCGCCGAATGGGCAGGGAATTGCCGCTCTCGAAATGCTCAACTTAATGCAGCAATTCCCGCTGGCGCAGTATGGGCACAATTCGACCGATGCGCTGCACGTGATGATTGAAGCCAAGAAGCTTGCCTACGCCGACTTGCGTAAGTATATCGGCGATCCAAAGTTCAGCAAGATTCCCGTAGCGGGACTGCTTTCCGACGACTACGCGCGCGACCGTGCCAAACTCATTGATATGTCGAAGGCCAACTGCGACGTTGCGCCGGGCATGCCTCCCGCAGGCGACACCACCTACCTCACCGCCGTCGATGAGCAGGGCAACATGGTTTCGTTGATCCAGAGCAATTTCGAGGAATTCGGCTCGCGCCTGGTTGCTGGCGGGACGGGTTTTGCTCTGCAGGA
This sequence comes from Candidatus Acidiferrales bacterium, assembly GCA_030037775.1. GTDB lineage: Bacteria > Acidobacteriota > Terriglobia > Acidiferrales > UBA7541 > DAHUXN01. The sequence goes on along the minus strand of JASHQB010000231.1, from coordinate 13,446 downwards.
TCGCGGCGCGCTTTTCAATCTGGAGGACGGCTCTCCGGACGTCCTCGCCGGCCACAAGCGCCCGCTGCACACAATCATTCCTGCCTTCATGTCCAAGGGCGACGTGCGCATCGCATTTGGCATTATGGGTGGATTCAATCAGGCCCAGGCACACGCGCAATTCGTTTCGAACATCGTGGATTTCGGGATGAACATCCAGGCCGCGATGGAGGCGCCGCGCTTTACCAAGGCGACCTTCGGCGGCTGCGATGTCGACGTCGAGGATCGCATTCCGCCGGATGTGCGTGCGGCTCTCGCCGCGCGTGGACATCTCGTCCGCGCCGACGGGGATTTTTCAGCTCGCATGGGTGGCGGTCAAGTCACGGAAAGAAACTTCGCCACCGGCGTCAATTTCGGCGGTTCGGACCCGCGAAAGGATGGAGAGGCGATTCCCGAACCGCCGCCGCACCCTTAGTTTCCCCGCCTTTGTTCCGGTTTATGCGGTCCCGGACCGAGCGCCGCCCCCGAGATGTTGGCGAATAGGCACTTTTGGTACTCGGGTACCATTGCCGTTCTTCCCGAGACCCCCCTAAATATATGTTGGGCAGGGGGTTGTGAAGGCCACGGTGGGAATCGCGCTCCCGTATTTGTGCGCAAACTCGGGTTTGGCCTGTCTCGAGTCGCATCGCCTAGGTGAGCCGGAACGAAGCCGATGTCCACGAAAACCGATTCCATCTCCTCGCGCCAGAAGAAGGCCAAAGGCTCGCCTTCCAACGGCGCAAATGGAGCAGTCCGCAAGAATGCCGTAAACGCTCGGGCTGCTGCGAATCCCGAATCCCCGAAAACGCCGCCCAACGGCAAGGCCCTTTCGAAACTAGCAAACGCAGACGTACGCTACCGCCAACTCGTCGAACAGCTCCCCGCGATTACTTATGTCGCTGAGTTCGGCATGCAAGGAACTTGGGAGTACGTCAGCCCGCAGGTCAGTATCCTCTTGGGTTTCTCGCCATCCGAGTGGACGTCGACAAAAGGCCTGTGGCTGAAGCAGGTTCATCCGCAGGATCGTGCGCGAGTGATGGAAGCGGAGAAGTACAGCGTCGACCACGGCACGAATTACGACGTCGAATACCGCATGTTCACCCGCGACGGTCGCCTCACCTGGTTCCGGGATCGGGCCATCGCCGTGCAGGAAGCTGACGGCCGCACCCTGATGCACGGCTTCATGCTGGACATCACCGAGCGCCGGGAAGCCGAAAGCGCGCTGCTGAAGTTGAGCCGCCAGACGAACATGATTTTGAATTCGGCCGGCGACGGCATTTTCGGACTGGACCGGGCGGGACGCCTGACCTTCGTGAATCGGGCCTCGGCGCGGATGCTCGGCTACGAGCCGGAAGAAATCATCGGCCGCAACGGACACAACCTATGGCACCACACCAAAGCCGATGGTACCCGTTATGATGAGTCAGACTGTCCCCTCTCTGCCGTATTGCTCGACGGCGCGACGCGAAACGGTGCCGAGGACGTGTTCTGGCGCAAAGACGGATCGAGCTTTCCTGTCGAGTTCATCAGCACGGCGATACGCGAGGGAGAAGACGTGATCGGTGCCGTGGTCACCTTCCGCGACATCACCGCGCGTCAGCGTGCGGAAAGAGCTCAGCGGCAGGCCGAAGAGCGCTTTCGCAGCATTTTCGAAAACGCCGTGGAGGGCATCTACCAGTCCACTCCGGACGGCCGGTTCATCAGCGTTAACCCCGCCATGGCGCGCATGTTCGGCTATGCCTCGCCGGACGAAATGATCGAGGCCATCAGCGATATCGGCCGCCAGTTCTACCTCGACAGCGCGCATCGTGAGGAATTCAAGCGCGCGATGGAAAGGGGTGACTTCGTAGCCGGGCTGGAAACGCACGTCCGCCGCAAGGATGGCACCAAGATATGGATTTCCGAAACGTCGCGCGCCGTCAGAAACGTCATCGGGCGGGTCTGCTACTACGAAGGGACCATCGAGGATGCCACCGCGCGAAAACGCGCCGAAGCGGAGCGGCATGTTTCATTCGAGATCATTCACGCGGCCAACGCAACGGACAATCTCGATGAGCTGCTGCACCGCATCCATCAGGCGCTCTCCCGCGTCCTCTATGCGGAAAATTGCTTCGTCGCGCTCTACGATCCGCCGACCGGCATGTTCAGTTTCCCCTTCTTCGCCGACAAATTCGACGCCGCGTTTCCGCCGCAGAGCATGGATCGCAGCTGCACCAGCTATGTATTCCGCAAAGGCGAAGCCACCCTGATTGCACAGCCCTTGTTTGACGAATTGGTGAAGCGGGGCGAAGTCGAGCTCGTTGGTACCCCATCGCCTTCCTGGCTTGGAGTGCCCCTGCGTACGCCCTCAGCAACAATCGGTGTGTTGGTAGTGCAGCACTACGAAGATGCCAATGCCTATACCCACCGCGATCTGGAATTCCTGACGTCGGTGGGCGGACAGATTGCACTGGCCATCGAGCGGAAGCGTGCGGAAACAGCGTTGCGGCAAAGCGAAGCGCGCCTCCGAGTGCTGGTCGAGCAATTGCCTGCGGTTTTGTGGACCACCGACACGGAGCTCCGTTTCACCTCATCGGTAGGCGCCGGACTGTTGCGCTTGGGTCTTAAGCCCCAGGAAGTTGTCGGTAAGTCGCTCTATGAATATTTTCAGACCGACGACCGGAGTTTCATGCCCATCGCCGCTCACCGCCGCGCCTTGAGTGGCGAGTCCGTGACCTTTCACGTGGAATGGGGCAACGGTTCTTACGCCTGTCACGCCGAGCCATTACGCGACGGAAATGGCGTTGTGGTCGGCGTGATCAGCATGGCCCTGGACATCACCGATCGCAAGCAGCTTGAGGCGCAGTTACGCCAGGCGCAAAAGATGGAGGCCGTCGGCCGTCTCGCCGGCGGAATAGCGCACGACTTCAATAATTTGCTGATGGTCATTCAGGGCTATACAGAGCTTCTGTTGGACCGTTTGGGCGGAGAGCATCCGCTGCGGCGAAACGCGGAACAGATTCACGATGCCTCGCAGCGCGCCGCGGGCCTCACGCGCCAATTGCTCGCCTTCAGCCGCAAGCAAATGCTCGATCCTCAAGTGCTGAGTATTCGAGACGTCGTTTCCGACATGGAGAAAATGCTGCGCCGGCTCATCGGCGAGGATATTGAACTGGTGACCATGAATGCGCCGGACTTGTGGTCTGTGCGCGCAGACCGCAGCCAGGTGGAGCAGGTGCTCCTGAACCTTGCCGTGAATTCGCGCGATGCCATGCCCAGCGGCGGAAAGCTCACCATCGAGGCCGCCAATGTGGAGCTCGACAGCTCTTACTCGCGCCATGCCGTCGTCGAGCCGGGCGAATACGTCATGCTTGCCGTCAGCGACACCGGAACGGGGATGGACGCGGACACTCAGGCTCACGTCTTCGAGCCGTTTTTCACCACCAAAGAAAAAGGCAAAGGCACCGGCCTGGGCCTCGCCACCGTGTACGGAATCGTCAAACAGAGCGGCGGCTACATTTGGGTGTACAGCGAAGTAGGCAAAGGCGCGACCTTCAAAGTCTATCTCCCTCGAGTAACCAAGGAAGCCCAGGGAGCCGCCAAGAAGGCCGACGTTAAGGTCTCCAAGCGTGGCAGCGAAACCATCCTGTTGGTCGAGGATGAAAAGGGCGTCCGCGATTTGGCGCGCGAGTATCTGACGCAAGAGGGCTACGAAGTCCTCGAGGCGCAAAACGCGGAGGACGCGCTGAAGATCGCGCGCACCCACGCGCAAGCGATTCATCTCTTATTCACCGACGTGGTGATGGCCGGGAAGAGCGGCCGCCAGCTCGCCGAGGAAATGCAGAAGCTGCGGCCCGGCATTCGCGTGCTTTACATGTCTGGCTACACCGACGAAGCCATCGTGCATCATGGACTTCTTGGCCGCGGCATGGTCCTCTTGCAAAAGCCCTTCACTCTGGGCTCGCTCGCCCTGAAAGTTCGCGAGACCCTGGATCAAGTCGCCGCCGAGTAGTCCGCATCCGTTGGAATAAGCTTACCGTTTCCTCTCGCTCTTCTGATTTGATTTCCATCCACCGCCCCGCTAGCATGCTCGTTTCTGCGCGTACCGCGAAGGAGATCCATGGTGACTCGAAATCTTCACGGCAAACGCCTCGCCACCCAGGCCGTACATGCTGGTGAGCGCGCGAGGCCCGACGGATTTGTACCGATGTCCACGCCCATCTACAGCAGCTCCACGTTTCTCTACGACCACCTCGCGGATATCGACGCCATCAGCAGCGGCGACCGTCAGGGCTTCACCTACTCGCGGCACGGGAATCCGACGAACGCGGCGCTCGAAGAAGCGGTCGCCCTGCTCGAGGGTGGTCAGTACGCGCTCAGCGTGGCGTCAGGAATGTCCGCGATTTTGCTGGCGCTCATGGCCGCGGGAGTCGAGCAGGGCAGTCGGATCGCCGCTTCACAAGATTTGTACGGCGTTACCGCGAAGTTTCTTTTGGATGTTGCATCGCGTTGGGGGACGCAAATCGGATTTGTCGACGTTTTCACGCCAGCCGGACGCGAAGCTTTATGGGCCTCTGCTCCCAGTGTTCTGTTGCTCGAAAGTCTAACTAATCCGCTGCTGCGCATTCCCGACTTTCCCACGCTCGTGACGGAAGCGCACAGCCACGGCGCTCGCGTTATCGTCGATAACACGTTTGCCACTCCGCTGCTCTTGCGGCCGCTGCAGCACGGCGCCGATTTTGTGGTTCATAGCGCCACCAAATATTTGGGCGGGCATGGCGACTTGACGGGCGGCGTGCTGGTCGCTCAACAAGCCTATGCCGATGAAGTGCGCCACTTTTCGCGGTTGGTCGGCGCGATTTTGGGCCCCTTCGAGGCATGGCTCACGCTGCGCGGCCTGAAGACCCTGCCGCTGCGCTTTGCGCGTCACTGCGAAAATGCCCAGGCTCTGGCGGAGTGGCTCAGCTCCAATCCGCGCGTCGAAGAGGTTTTCTATCCTGGCCTTCCATCACATCCGGATCATCACCGGGTCGCGCAGTTTTTCGGCGGCTTGGGAGCCGGTGGAGTGCTGTCGCTCAAGGTTCGCAATGCAGGACGCGACGAAATCTTCCGTTTCGTCGATTCGCTCGAACTGTTCCTGAAGGCCACCTCGCTGGGCGATGTGCAGAGCCTCGTCCTTTACCCAGCGATCTCGTCGCACCGGGATCTTTCGCCGAAGCAGCGTCAGCGTCTCGGAATCACCGACAACCTCATTCGCCTGTCCGCCGGTGTCGAGGATGTGGAAGACCTGAAGGCCGATCTGGCCCAGGCCTTCGCCCATTTGTGAATCCCAGCCTGGCTGCTCTGATCGATTGAACTGTGTCCCTCCGGGACACTCGCGCTTGACTGTCCAAACGCGGAACATGAAAGGCGTGCCTTCCTCACCCTTCAGCCTTGCGGTGCCTTCCCGTAACTTCAAGGACTTTATAGATTTATATCGAGACCGGCGACAGTCCGCGATCTCTTGTTTTGGCTCCCTTCGTGCTTTGTGCAGACTGTCGCGCTCACAGAGCGGTAACGCACAAAGCTGAGCCGGCACGGGGGCACGGACATGGAAATCGTGAGTGGACGTGAAGTGTTGATTTGTCGGGGAAATGAGGTCGAAGGGCCGATTTGCGAACAAAGGTTGTGGACGGCTGTCTTGGTGCAGGCCTTGGAAGATTGGCGGGGCGATCGCATCCGTTCGAAACGCGAGGCCGAAAAGTTTTTGTTTGAAGATCGAGAAGATTTTGAGACGGTGTGCGCCGGAGCGGGAATCGACCCGAGCAGCTTTCGCGCGCGCCTGCGCCGCTTGAGCAGCGTCGGCGCCGCGCCGCAGCCAGTACAATTGGCAGCGTAGTGCTCCGACCGGTGATCGATCCGAGCGAATCGGGGCAAATTCAGCGCAACGCCGCAACCGCAAATAACGCTCCTTGCTTTCCTTTCAGAGTAAAATCGCTGGCGCTCTACTCGCACTTTCAAGCCAAGGAGTGGCATGCGCGTGCAGGCGCCAGCTGGGAATATCAAACCTGAAGTTGAGATCCTTCTTTGCTGCGCGCGGAAAACGCCTAGCCCCGCTGAGCTTTCACGATTAGCGCAGATTGTAGAGGGCTGGGTCGATTGGCCGCGTCTCTTCCAATTAGCAAACGAGAATGGCTTGCTGCCGCTACTCTGCGAACATCTCTCGCAAAATTCCGCGGCTGTTCCTTCGGAAATCGTTGCGCAGCTCCGCGACGCCAACCGGCAGAACGCTCTTCGCGCGCTTTTCTTGACCGCCGAATTGCTCAGGATTACCGGCACGCTGCGCCAAAAACAGATCCCGGCGCTTTCCTACAAAGGTCCCGTGCTTGGCCAGTTGGCCTACGCGAACCCGTTGCTTCGTCAGTTCGACGATCTCGATCTTGTCCTTCCGCAAAGATTCATGCCTCATGCTTACGAGGAAATGGGAACGCTCGGATACGAACCCGAGCTTCCGCGCGAGCGCTTCTTGGTTGCAGGAAGCAAAGGCATTCCGGGCGAGTACGTTTTCCTGCACAGGACCAACGGTGCGAGGGTCGAGCTGCACACTGAGGCGACCTTGCGCCATTTCCCGCGGCCGCCGGACCTCGAGCAGATGGCGCGTCGCTCGACGGCGGTTTTGTTGAACGGGAGGGAAGTTCCCACGTTTGCGCCGGCCGATACGCTGCTCATGCTTTGCGTCCATGGTGCGAAGGACTTCTGGGCGCGCCTGATTTGGGTGGCTGACGTCGCCGCGCTCGTCGAAGAGTTGCCTGAAGCCGGTTGGCCGCCGCTCTTTGCCGAAGCTAGAAAATACGATGCCGAAAGAATGGTCCGGCTGGGTCTCTGGCTCGCATATGCGATTTTTCGCTCCAAGCTTCCTGCCCGCATCTTGCAAGAAGTTCAAAGCGACCGCGTCGCAGGTCGCGTCGGCGGGGACCTTTGCGACTCTCTGCTCGACCGCGAACAGCTCCCCGCTGGCGTAACCTGGCGCTCGCTCTACCGCATCCGTATGGTGCCAGGGATTTGGCGAGGAACGCGCTACTGGCTTCGCCTTTCCACCGCGCCTGCCGAGGAAGACTGGTCGATGACCGGCGGCCGGCCCGGCTTTCCAGGAAGTTACGCCTTTCTCCGGCCTCTTCGCCTTTGGCGGAAGTACGGGCGTTCCCCTGCATCGGAAAACGCGGGCGGCAAGAAGAATTAAACAGTCACGACCGCGCGCCAGGCGACCATCTTCATATTTGCCGTTTAGAAACACTCCCAAAGCTATCGATTGATTGATTGCCCAGAAGCCTGAAGATAGAGGCAACTCTTTCTTTGCTTTGAGGAAGGCGGGGGACATTTGGCTTTGCCGGAGCAACTCAGCATATCCATAGGGAACATCCCCATGCGCCTCCATATTCCTGAGGGAATCTTGCGTGAGAAGGCGCGCGAGCGTTATGCGCAATTCCTCGACGACGCTCCCGATGCTCTGCCGATCTTCCTGAATTCTTGGAGCGCCGACCAGCCCTGCGTCGTGGACAACGAGTCTCGTGAAAGCAGATTTACGTACGACTGGGAGAAGTCCTCGCTTCGCTTGGAAGATCGCAGCGCGCGATTTGACGGCGTCCGGCATGAGTATGGCCTGGATTCGCTGATCCGCATCTTGCTGTCTGTCTTGCTGACGGCGCAGCGCGGGTTCCTATTGCACGCTGCAACTGTTTTGCGCCAAGGCCGCGCGTATGTGTTTACCGGAAAATCGGGCGCGGGAAAGAGCACGGTGGCCTCTCTGTCGCCGGCAGGAAGCGTCTTGACCGACGAAATCTCGCTCTTGAGGTTTGTGGATGGAGCCTGGCATGCGTTCGGCACGCCGTTTTGGGGTGAGTTCCGCGCCGAAGGTGCAAATGTCCACGCGCCAATTGCCGGCCTGTACTGCCTCAAACAGGCACCCGAGGATCGTGTGGGACCGATTTCGGTGCGAGAGGCGTTGCGTGCCATGTTGCCGAACATCCTTTTCTTTTCGCGCGACCGCCAAATGACCGAGAGCCTGTTGCGGTTGCTCAGTGAATTCGTCGGCTCAATCCCGAGTTTCGAATTGTTTTTTCGCAAGGATCGCCATTTCTGGAGCGTCGTCACCCCATGAATCGAGAAACCGTTGTTCTGAATCCCCGGCTGGCTTGGCGCGAGATCCAAGGACGCGTGGTGGTGATCTCCCCGGAAGACAGCGTCGTCCACGAGCTGAACGAAACGGCGAGTTTCATATGGAAGCACGCAGAGCGCGGCCGCAACGTTAGTGAGATTGCCGATTTGCTGACCACCGAGTTTCGCGTTGACGCCGCACAGGCCCAGGCCGACACCGAAGGCTTGCTGGCCGTGTTTTCGCAGAAGGGCCTTTTGGCCAATTAGGACGAACCGGCGAATGAACGCAACTCCCGTAATGGATCGCTTGGTCGGCCGGAGCATGAAAGGCTCCGTGCCCCTTGGGGTGCATTTCGACGTCACCTACCGGTGCAACGAGCGCTGCGTCCACTGCTACTTGGACCACGAAGACTATGGCGAGCTGGAAACACCGGAAGTCAAAAACATTTTGACGCAGTTGGCCGCAGCCGGCACTTTGATGCTCACCTTCAGCGGCGGCGAGATTTTTCTCCGCAAAGACTTCTTCGAGTTGCTGGAGTTCGCGCGCTCGCTGCATTTCGACATTACTTTGAAATCGAACGCGCTGATGATCACCGCGGAACGCGCCGTCAGATTGCGGGAACTTGGCGTGCGCCAGATCCAGATCAGCATTTACAGCGCCGAGCCGGAGGTGCATGACGCGATCACGAAAGTGCGCGGCTCTTTTGCCCGTTCGCTGCAAGCGATCCGATTCCTGAAAACTCAAGGCTTGCACGTGAAGATTGCATGCCCGCTCATGAAGCAAAATCTCTCTGGGCTTCGCCGGCTGCGAATCCTGGCGGACGAGCTCAGCGTGCCCTACGTGATCGACATGACCGTTACCCCCAAGCTCGACGGCGACACCAGCATCCTGGCGATGCGCAATAGCGCCGACGAGCTCGTCGACGTCATTCAGGACGCCTCGCTGCGCGGTCAGGCAACTCCCGATGACGCCGCCGAATCTGTCGTTGGCAGTGCGGTTTCGAGCGGTATCGAGAGCGACGCGTATGACGGCATTCCGTGCAGCGCCGGACACAATACTTGCTACATTTCTCCCTACGGCGAAGTCTATCCCTGCGTTCAGATGCCCATTCCTGCTGGCAATTTGCGCAGGGAGAGCTTTGAGCAGATTTGGCATCGCTCGCCGCAGTTCGCGCGCGTCCGCGCCATCCGCGAAGATCAATTGCCGGTATGCGCGGCTTGCAATCTACGAAAATATTGCGAACGTTGCCCTGGACTGGCGCACATGGAGGGCGGCGATTTGACGGGCGCGTACGACCGCGCCTGCGAGCTAGCCGAAATGAAGGCGCGTGTCGCCGGCGTTGCAAATCCGCTGAGCGCCTGGCATGCGCAGAGTCGAGGAAAAGCGCTTGCGGTGCGTGCGTCGGGCCGTCTCGTGCAGATCTCACAGCATTTATAGTTGGCGGCGAGGAAGCTGACAAAGTGAACATCAAGCCAGACGCCCAAGCGCACCTATTCGATGGTTTGCCCATCAGCGATACGCAATCTCGTCGCTTGTGCTCGGAGAGCAATACCGCAGGACTTGCTGAAACGATGCAAAAGAAAGGCTGGGCTTTTCTCCGTGTCTCCGGCAAGAGCATGTTCCCTTGGATTCGCCCGGACGACCTCGTTTTCCTTCGTCGTGCGCGGCCGGAGGACGTCACTCGTGGCGACGTAATCGTCTTCGAAATGGGTGGCGCCCTGTGCGTCCACCGTGTCCTCTCGCTGCAGAACAACGGCGCGGCAAACGGCGGCCTTGCCTTCATCACGAAAGGCGACGCGACGGCCGACGCAGACGATGTGGTCTCCTCCGCCGAGTTTCACGGCAAGGTTGAATTTGTCTATCGCCGCAATAGAGAAATCCGCATTGCCGCGGGGTGGCGCAAGTATTTCGGAAAATTCCTGGCCTTCATTTCGCCCGCCACGCGCTGGTGGAAACCGCCTTCTTCCGTGTTCCAGGGAGGCGCCGCGCGCTGCGAACTCCGTGGACTGCCGACTATAGAAGCGCGCCGCTCTGCGGAAAACTCCTCCGATTAGTTTCCTGCATCCCTTCGATTAGCGCCACTCTTGCTCGATTGCCCTGCGTTAGGAACGGTGCGATACTTCGTCCCTTGCGCGGCGGGTTTTCCTGGATCGTTTGCGCGCTTCACAACACAAAACAGCGGGAGGGGCGGATGAAATCACTTTTGGACCGGCAGTTTGTTGCAGGTTGTGCGTTTTTGGCGGCGAGCCTGATGATTTGCGCGCCGGTCCCGGCGCAGCAAGGCAGTGGTGGCGCTCAGCCTGTTCTGACCGCGGCTGACTATGCGCACGCCGAAAAGTTCATGCCCTACAACACAACTCCTCTCGTCTACGGCGCTGACCGCGTGACCTGGCTGTCCGGCGACCGTTTTTGGTATCGGTCCACAGCGCCGGATGGCGGCGAATTCGTTTTCGTCGATGCGGCCACCGGCGAAAGCAAACCCGCCTTCGATCATGCAGCGCTCGCGGCCGGCCTCTCGAAGGCCACGGGAGCGCACTTCGACGCGCGCCATTTGCCGTCACGCACGTTTGGCTTCTCCGAAGACGAACAGGCCATCTCCTTCGCCATTCGAGGCAAACGCTGGGAATGCAATTTGCAGACTTACGAATGCAGCGCCAAGGAAGCGGTGGGCGAAGCAGGGCCCATGCAGCAGTTTCAGTCGCTCAGCGCGCGAATGGCGGCGGAGCACAATGAATCGCTCTCTCCGGACGGAAAGAAAGCTGTGTTCATCCGCGATTACAATTTGTGGGTACGCGACCTCGCCAGCGGAAGCGAAACGCAACTGACTACCGACGGCGTGAAGGACTTCGGCTATGCCACCGACAATGCCGGATGGACGCACAGCGACCGGCCAATTGTCTTGTGGTCGCCAGATTCCAAAAAGATCGCCACATACCAACAGGACCAGCGCGGCGTAGGAGAAATGTATCTGGTGCACACGCAGGTGGGCCACCCCACTCTGGAGCAGTGGAAGTATCCCTTGCCCGGCGACTCCGTGGTCACCATGATTCAACGCGTGGTCATCGATCTCGATGGCCCGAGCGTCATTCGCTTTCAGATGCCGCCCGACCAGCATCGTTCCACTCTTTGCGACGACATCGCATGCAGGCCGGGAGAATGGTCTGACGTCCAGTGGAGTCCGGATTCAACCCGCGTCGCGTTTGTATCCACCTCGCGCGACCACAAACAGGAACAGCTTCGCGTTGCCGACGCCGCGACGGGCGAAGTGCGCGACGTATTGCACGAAGACGTTTCCACTTTCTATGAGTCCGGAAACGGCGCCGTGAATTGGCGGTACCTGCCCGCGTCGAACGAAGTGATTTGGTTCTCCGAGCGCGACAATTGGGGCCAGCTCTACCTTTACGATTTGCAAAGCGGCCAGCTCAAGAATCAAATCACCACGGGCGAAGGCAACGTCACCCAAGTTCTCAGGGTCGACGAAAAGAGTCGTACGATTTACTTCCTCGGGGTTGGAAAGGAGAAGGGAAGGGACCCTTATTTCATTCACTTTTATCGCATCGGCTTTGATGGCCGCAACCTGAAGCTCCTCACTCCGGAAAACTCCGATCACGAGGTGACTCTTTCGCCTTCCGGCAGCTATTTTGTCGACGCCTACTCGACGCCCGATACTCCTCCCGTCACGGTGTTGCGCGATGCGGACGGCAAGCTCATCGCTACTGTCGAAAAGGCCGACATTTCGCGCCTCCTGGCGTCTAGCTGGAAGCCGCCGATTCCTTTTACAGTGAAAGCCCGCGACGGCGTTACCAACCTGTACGGTCTGATGTTCAAGCCGACCAATCTCGACGAAACCAAGAAGTACCCCATCATCAACCATATTTACCCCGGCCCGCAGACCGGCAGCGTCGGAAGCCGAAGCTTTTCCGCGGCGCGCGGCGATTGCCAGTCGCTCGCGGAGCTGGGATTCGTCGTCGTGGAAATTGATGGTATGGGCACGCCCTGGCGCTCGAAAAAGTTTCACGAAGCGTATTTCGGCGACATGGGAGACAACACCCTTCCGGATCAAGTGAGCGGAATGAAGCAGCTCGCCCAGCGCTATCCGTGGATCGACATCGACCGCGCCGGGATTTATGGTCACTCCGGCGGTGGCTTTGCGACCGCGGACGCCATGTTCCGCTACCCCGATTTTTTTAAGGTGGGAATTTCAGAGTCGGGCAATCACGATAATCGCGAGTACGAAGACGATTGGGCGGAGAAATGGCAGGGCCTGCTCGTGCACAATCCCGACGGCTCCACGAATTACGACAGTCAAGCAAACCAGCTTGTCGCTAAGAACCTGAAGGGCCATCTCCTTCTCGCCCACGGCACTATCGACAACAACGTGCCTCCGTACAACACCCTCCTCGTCGTCGATGCGCTGATCAAGGCCAATAAGGATTTTGATCTGCTCATGCTTCCCAACGAACGCCACGGCTACGCGGACGACACGTCGTACATGACGCGCCGCCGCTGGGATTATTTCGTCCGCTATCTGCTCGGCGCCGAGCCGCCGCACGAATACAGAATGCAGAGCGGCGCGCCTCCTGCGATGTAAAGCGCCGTGCGTAACGTCTCAGTGGCTCTGCGGCAATAACTCGAGGCGCTCCACGGCGACCTTCTCCACCGCCGCGCGCGAATAAGCCAGCGGGAAGTATTTCCCGTCCCGCCAGAGCGGCGCCAGGTCCTTATAATGTGGGCTCCCGGGCTGCCCGCTTTCGCCGGGAGTGTTGACCGCCTCGGAGTGGTCCCAGTCGCTCAGGTCGAAAATCTCGCGATAGCTCGCGCCGGCGATCTGTACGAAATTCTGGGGCACGGCATACGTTGCGTCCACCGTTGTGCCATCGCCGGGCCGTGGAAATGGGCCGACGTCGATCAGGCTCTTCAAATCGAAAAGCTGGTCGAGCGAATGCCGGAAGATCACCGTGTGCAATTTTCCCCAAGTTACCATCGACGAATCGGATGCCAGCGACTGGAATTTCGCGTAAGCCGCGTCGAGCGTCTCGCGAATGATTCTGTCGCGGGTCGCGGCGGGATTTTCGCCAAAGAACTCCGTCGCGGGATGCGCAAGCAGTCGCGCCAGGGTGTCTGGTCCTAGGTAGATGGGAGCTTGCGGCGTGTTCGGTGCGATCTGTTTGAGCATCGCCCCGTACAGCTGCTGCAGCCAAAGCTCATAGAGCGCCGCCGCCGATGAATCCATTCGCAGGTCGCCATTCCATCCCGTGAGCAACTTCGCGGCCGTGTCGTCCGCTGCGGCGCTCGCGGCCAGCACCTGAATCAAA